>JBBISV010000005.1:0-57020 GCA_037441085.1 Gammaproteobacteria bacterium
CCCGCGCGATCGCCGTGCGCACCGCGGCCGCGGTGTCCGCGGCCGCGGGCGCCGACGCCGGCGCCGTGCTGCAGGCGACCGGTTACGTGACGGCGCGCCGCCAGGCGACGGTCTCGGCGCAGATCACCGGAACGCTCACCGCGGTGCTGATCGAGGAAGGCGACAAAGTGAAGCGCGACCAGGTTTTGGCGCGGCTCGACGACCGCGGCTACAAGGCGGCGCTCGAGGTCGCCACCGCACAGGCCGCGGCGGCGCACGCGCTGGTCGCGCAGTATCGGGCGCAACTCGCCCAGGATCAGCGCGATGCGGCGCGCGATCAGACGCTCGCCGCCCAGGGATTGGCGTCGAAACAGGCCGCCGAGCAGACGCGCACGCTGGTCGACAGTGCGCGCGCGCAGCTCCTCGCCCAGCAACGCCAGGTTGCCGCGGCCGACGCGGCGGCCGATCAAGCACGGGTCAATTTCAATTACACCGTCGTGCGCGCGCCGTTCGGCGGCATCGTCACCACCAAGGACGCACAGGTCGGCGAAATCATCTCGCCGCTGTCGGCCGGGGGCGGCTTCACGCGCACCGGCATCGGCACCATCGTCGACATGGACTCGCTGGAAGTAGATGTCGACGTGAGCGAGACCTACATCGGCCGGGTGCACCCGGACATGCCGGCCGAGGCGGTGTTGGACGCCTATCCCGATTGGAAGATACCGGCCCACGTGATCGCGATCGTGCCGACCGCCGATCGCGGCAAGGCGACGATCAAGGTTCGCGTCGCGTTGGAGCGCAGGGACCCGCGGATCGTCCCGAACATGGGGGTGCGCGTTTCATTCCTCGAGGCGCAGCCGCGGCCGCAGGAGTCCGCGTCGCAGGGCGCCCTGGTGCCCGCGGCGGCGATCGCGACGCGCGCGGGACACGCCATGGTGTTCGTGGTCGACGGGGACCGTGTCCAGGCGCGCGGGGTGCTGCCGGCCGCGCAGCGCTACGGCGACCTGCGCCTCGTGCCGACGGGCGTCACCCCGGGCGAACTCGTCGTGGTCGCGCCCCCCGAAGCACTGCGGGATGGATCCAAGATCACCTTGAACAACACATCACCCTAGGCGCCTGGAGAATCGCATGGCCACCTTGATCGACATTCACAATCTCGCGAAGACCTACGTCCGCGGGAGCCAGAAAATCGAGGTTTTGAATCACATCAATCTCCAGATCGCCGCCGGGGACTTTCTGGCATTGATGGGCCCGTCCGGCTCGGGCAAGACGACGCTGCTGAATCTGATCGGCGGGCTGGACTCGCCGAGCTCGGGCAGCATCACCGTCGGCGACCAGCGCATCGACCAGCTGAGCGGCGGCGCGCTGGCACGGTGGCGCGCCGCGACCGTCGGCTTCGTGTTCCAATTCTACAATTTGATGCCGATGCTGACGGCTCAGCGCAACGTGGAGCTGCCGCTGCTGCTGACGCGCCTGTCGGCCGCGCAGCGGCGCAAGAACGCCGCGATCGCGCTGCAGCTGGTGGGCCTCGCCGATCGCGCCGCACACAAGCCAGGCGAACTGTCCGGCGGCCAGCAGCAGCGCGTGGCGATCGCGCGCGCGATCGTCTCCGATCCGACGCTGCTGGTCTGCGACGAGCCGACCGGCGACCTGGACCGGCAGTCCGCCGCCGAGGTGCTCGGTCTGTTACAGCTGCTGAATCGCGAGCACGGCAAGACGATCGTGATGGTGACGCACGACCCCAAGGCAGCCGAGTTCGCCGGGCACACGCTGCACCTGGACAAGGGCACGCTGGTCGAACAGGCCGCGGCCTGAGGGGGCCGGCATGAAATACCTGCATCTCGTCTGGGCCGCGCTGTTCCGGCGCAAGACCCGCACGCTGTTGACGGTGATGTCCATCGTCACCGCGTTCCTGCTGTTCGGCATGCTCGACGCGGTGCGCACCTCGTTCGCCGACCTCGGCAAGAGCGCCAACGGCGCCGAGCGGCTGCAGACCGGCTCGCGACTCTCGTTCATCGAGACGCTGCCGCAGTCCCTGTACGCGCGCATTCAACAGGTGCCGGGCGTCAAGGCGGTGGCGTACGCGAACTGGTTCGGCGGCGCGTACCAGGATCCCCACAATCAGGTGTTCAGCTTCGCGGTGAGTCCGGGCTATCTGGATCTGTATCCGGAAGTGCAGGTCAGCGCCGCCGCCCGACAGGCGTTCGCCGCGACGCGCACCGGCGTGCTGGTCGGCGCGCAGTTGGCGCGCAAGTTCCACTGGAAGGTCGGTGACGCCCTGCCGCTGCAGTCGACGATCTTCCCGAACCACGAGGGCAGCAAGAACTGGCAGTTCCAAATCGTCGGCATCATGCATCCCCGGAGTTCCGGGGGCCAGTTCTTCAACGGCAGCGTGCTGCTGCACTGGAAATACTTCGACGAGACGACGCCCTACAACCGCGGCACCGTCGGCTGGTATGTCACCCGCGTCAGCGACGTCAATCAAGCCGACCGGGTCGCCAAGGCGATCGACGCGCTGTCGGCGAATTCCGACCATGAGACGCTGACGCAGACCGAACAGGCGGTGACCGCCAACTGGATCAAGCAGCTCGCCGACATCGGCTTGATCACGGGCTCGATCATGGGCGCGGTGTTCTTCACCTTGATGTTGCTGGCGGGGAACACCATGATGCAGGCCGTGCGCGAGCGCACGTCCGAACTCGCGGTGTTGAAGACGATCGGCTTCTCCAATCGCAGCGTGCTCGCGATGGTGCTGGGAGAATCGGTGCTGCTGCTCTTGATCGGCGGCGTGATCGGGCTCGGCCTCGCGACCGTGCTGCTGCCGGTGGTGAGCGCCGGCAGCGGCGGGGCGCTGAATCTGCCGCCGGTGAGCGCCGACAGCTGGCTGCTCGGCATCGGACTGATGGTGGTGATCGGCGTGCTCGTGGGCGCGTTGCCGGCGCTGCGCGCGATGCGCCTGAACATCGTCGATGCGCTGGCTGGTCGTTGAACGGAGGCGCCGATGAAAAAGACCATGACAATCCTCGCGAACACGGCGCTGCTGGCCGGCCTCGCCGCGGCGCTCGCGCTCTGGGTCGCGCTGCCCTGGTACGGCATCGCCGCTTTCGCGCTGCTGTTCGCGCTGTGGATGGGGCTGACCCGCCGCGGCCGGCAGGCGGCCTCCGTGACGGCGGTCGGGATCAGCACCCTGCGGCAGCGGCTGGGCTCCTCGGCGGTGATCGTGATCGGCATCGCCGGCGTCGTCGGCGTGCTGGTCGCATTGCTCGCGATGGGGGAGGGCTACACCGAAGAGTTGCGCAAGACCGGCAGCGACGACACGGCGATCGTGCTCCGCGGGGGTTCGGACGCCGAGGTCACCTCATTGCTCGACCGAGACAGCATCCTCGCGATCGGGCAGGGGAATGAGATCGCGCGCGACTCCCAAGGGCGCCCGCTGGTCTCACCGGAACTCGTGGTCGCCGCCAGCCTGCCGCTTGCCGGCGGCGGGCCCGATGACATCGGCAGCGTCCAGCTGCGCGGCGTCGGCGCGGAGGCCTGGGCGGTTCGTCCCAATGTCCGGCTGATCTCAGGCCGTCGATTCCGTCCCGGAACACGCGAACTCGTGGTGGGCAAGGCGGCGCAGCGCCAGTTCGCCGGTCTCCAGGTCGGCCGGCGGATCCTGCTCGGCAATCAACCTTGGGACGTCGTCGGCGTGTTCGCGTCCGGCGACGCGATGGAGTCCGAGATCTGGGCCGATGCCGACGTCGTGGCGGGGATCTACCATCGGGGTTCGAGCCGCACCTCGGTCAGCGTGCGCCTGGTGAACGCCGGGGCGTTCGACACGTACAAGGCACGGCTCCAATCCGATCCACGCCTGCAGGTCGCGGTCACCACCACGCTGGAGTATTTCACCAAACAGGCCCAGGGTACCGCCAAGGTGATCCGGGTCATCGGTCTGACGGTCGGCGCGATCATGGCGATCGGCGCGATCTTCGGCGCCCTGAATTGCATGTTTGCGGCGGTCGCCACCCGTGCCCGCGAGATCGCGACGCTGCGGGCCATCGGGTTCCGCGGGTTCCCGGTCGTCATCGGCGTCATGTTGGAGACGATGCTGCTCGCGCTGTGCGGCGGACTGCTGGGCGGCCTGGTCGCCTGGCTGCTGTTCAACGGGTACAGCGCGTCGACGCTCGCCGCCAATGCGGTCGGCAAACTGAGCTTCGAATTCGCGGTGACGCCCGCATTGTTGTGGAGCGGATTGAAATGGGCGCTCGCGATCGGCTTGATCGGCGGATTGTTCCCGGCCGTGCGCGCCGCCCGGCTGCCGGTGGCCACGGCGTTGCGCGAATTGTGAGCGCGGGCGGCGGGCGATCGTGCTGACCGATGCCGACTACGTCGCCGGCACCACGCGCTGGCTGGAGCGCGCGGTGCTCGGCCTCGATCTGTGCCCGTTCGCGCGCGCGCCGCACGCCCAGGGCCGCATCCGCTATTCGGTCAGCCACGCGCGCACGCCCGATGAACTGATCGAGGATCTCGCCGTCGAATTACGGCGGCTGGCGGCCGTCGACCCCGCCGATTGTGAAACCACGCTGTTGATCCATCCACAAGTGCTGGGTGACTTTCTCGATTACAACGCGTTCCTCGGCGCCGCCGACGCGGTGGTCGAAGCGCTCGATCTCGACGGCGTGCTGCAGGTCGCGAGCTTCCATCCCCGATATCAGTTCGCCGACACCGCCCCTGACGACATCGAAAACGCCACCAACCGCTCACCCTGGCCCACGCTGCACCTATTGCGTGAAGCGAGCGTGGAGCGCGTCGCCCTGGCCATGGCCGATCCCGACGAGATCTACCGGCGCAACATCGCGACGCTGCGGGCGCTCGGGCGCGCCGGATGGGAGGCGCTGGGAACGGGAGCCGAGGAGTAGCCGCCTGTCCGGGCGCACACGAGGCGTTGAACCGCCCCGCGATTCCCGGAGACTCCGCGGTGTGAGTCCGGCCGTCGTCAAGCGATCCTCGAGTACCTATAATCACCGCGTGTCCCGAGAAAGGTCTGCACCCGAAGGGGAGCGGTTTCCATGCGTAGCGAGTCCCCGGATGACTACATCACGTATCACCGCAAAGCATGGGATCGCGAATACGCGCGCCGCGCACAGCTTGCGGCGCAGTCACAGAACGTGCCAGCGTCATCCGGTTCTCGGCGGGAATGGCGTCAAGCGGCAGCGCGATTCTTGTGGGCGCTCGGTTACCCGTTCGCCTGGTTGGTGATCGCGCCGCTGTGGCTGGCGATTGCAGCGATCTATCTGGCAATCGTCTTTGGTGGACTATTCTTGATCCTGGCGATTCTCCATGCGCTCTGGAGGGTGTCCTGAGCGTTCGCCGAGACCGGCGGGGCAATTGGGCTAGAATGCGCACTCACCGCAAACCGCGGACGGAGAACCTCGCGCCATGGACGCCGACCCGATCGAGCGCATTGAAACCAAGATTGCCTTTCTGGAGAGCGCGATTGCGGAAATCAGCGACGCCGTCTTCCGTCAGCATCGCGATATCGATGCGCTGCGCGAGCAACTGGCGACGCTCACGACTCGCTTGCAGGCGTACGAGGAGAACCTTGCGCCGCGCATGCCGCAAGATGAGCGGCCGCCGCACTATTGACGAAGCATGAGGGCAGGGACCGCCGACCGACCGTTGGCGCGCCGAACGCGTCCGTCGGGTGGGATCGCGGGCATTAGTTTTTCTACGCGCGCGCGGCGATTTTCTGCGGTGACAGGCCCAAGGGACGATGCTAGCTTCGAAGAAAAGGGATCGTCGAGGTGCGCGTCATGCAGGACATTCTCGATTTGCAGCGATATCCGCTCGACCGGCCCGAACTGCTGTCGCCCCTCGTCGAGCGTTGTCGAGCGGAGCTGGCCGGGCAGGGGATGTTCAACCTGGAAGGCTTGGTCCGGCCTGCGGCGATCGCCCGGGCCACCGCCGAGCTCGCGCCGCTTGCGCAGCGCGCCTCGTATACACATGCCCGCCAGCACAATGTTTATTTCCGGGAGAACGTAGAGGGCTTGTCGCCCGATCACGCCGCATTGATCCGGTTCCGGACGATCAACCATACCCTCTGCGCCGACCAGCTGGCCGGTACGATCGTCCAGCGGATCTACGAATTTGCGCCGCTCGTCGAATTCATCGCGCGCGCGATCGACGCGCCGCAGCTGCACTTGATGGACGATCCTCTGGCCCGGATTAACGTCATGGAATATCGCCCCGGCGAGGCGCTCAACTGGCACTTCGACCGGTCTCGGTATACGACGACGCTGCTGATCCAGGCGGCCGAAGCCGGCGGCGAATTCGAATACTGCAGCGACCTGCGCAGCGAAGGCGACCCCAACTACGACGGGGTGGCGCGTTTTCTCGCCGGCAAAGGCGAAGCGGTGCGCGTCAATCCGCTGCTGGCGGGCACGCTCAACGTTTTCGCGGGGCGCAACACCCTGCATCGAGTATCGACCGTTGCCGGCGATCGATCGCGCCTCGTCGCGGTCTTCTCCTATTACGACCGCGCCGGCGTCAACTTCACCGACGAAGAGAGAATGGGGTTCTACGGCCGCGCTCGACCGCTCGACGGAATCTCGCCACATAACAAGTAGATCCCAGGAGGAGGGCGCAATGAGGTCAAGTGGAAAGCTGGCCGCGGCGGTGTCGCTGGCGCTGGCCGGGTCGGCTGTAATCGAGCCGGCCATGGCTGTGGAAGATCCGGCGCAGGTCACCGCGTTGCAGGAGATCATCGTCACCGCGCAACACCGCAAGGAGAACCTGCAGACGGTGCCGATCTCGATCCAGGCGCTGACCAGCAAGACGCTCGCTCAGTTGAACGTGGAGACCTTCGACGACTACGTGAAGTACCTGCCGAACGTCACTACGGCGACCTACGGGCCGGGGCAGGGAGAGATCTACATGCGCGGCCTGAGTCTCGGCACACAGGGACCCCAGGGAAACGGCATCACCGGCAATTTCCCGAACGTTGCCGTCTACCTCGACGAGCAGTCCTCGATGCTGCCGAGCCACAACCTTGATATCTACGCGGTCGACCTGGAGCGCGTCGAGGTGCTCGAGGGTCCGCAGGGGACGCTGTTCGGCGGCGGCGCGCAGGCGGGCGTGGTTCGCTACATCACCAACAAGCCGCAACTCTCGGTCACCGAGGGGTCGGCCGACGCGTCGTACGGTGTGACCGCCCACGGCGACCCGAACTCTGCCATCGACGCCGTGATCAACCTGCCGCTGATTGCAGGCAAGCTCGCGGCACGAGCCGTCATCTACGACGACCAACGCGGCGGCTACATCAACAACGTGCCGAGCACGTTCACCCGTCGCAACACCGACCTCGGCATCAGCTACGCGGGCGGCAGCGTTCCCGCGAACAGTCCGGTCATCAACAACTACAGCCTCGTGCAACGGGCCATCAATCCGGCGACCTATAAAGGAGTTCGCGCACAGCTGCTGTGGAAGTTTTCCGACGACTGGGACGCGTTGCTCGCGCAGAGCTACCAAAACATGGACGCCCAGGGTGTGTTCTATCAAATGCCGCGCGGTTCCGATGGGCAGGCGCTGCCCGACTTGTCGGTCACGAATTTCAATCCTGCCGATTCGCGCGACCGATTCTCGAACACCGCCCTGACCGTCCACGGCAAGGCCGGCCCCTTGAGTCTGCTGTACACCGGCGGCTATCTGGTTCGCAACATCGATCAGTCCCAGGACTACACCAATTATTCGCGCGGCTACTTTGCCGATTATTATCAGTGTTATGGAGCGTCGGTTACCGGCACGCCAACCTGTTACTCGCCGAGCGCGAGTTGGCACGACCAGGAGCGTGCGACCCACCAGAGTCACGAGTTTCGCGTCAGCACGCCGGACGATGGCCGAATCCGTGCGATCGGCGGCGTGTTCTGGGAGGATTTCAACGTCTATGAGAGCACCGACTGGATGTACCGGACCTTGCCGGCGTGTACCGCCGCCGACAATGTCGGCTGCCTGTCGAATATCATTCCGGCGCCGGGGTCGACGGTGCAGAATCCGAACGTCCGCAATTCGAACGTTTCCTACCTGATCGACGCGGTCCGCGGCTATCGTCAGTACGCGCTTTATCTGTCGACCGACGTGCAGTTGCTGCCGAAGGTGTTGACCGCCACCGTCGGCACGCGCTATTACAACTTCAGCAACACCGAGAAGGGCGCTTACGGAGGCGGCTTCGGGTGCTTCCAGGCGGGTCCGGCGCCATGCTCGGCGGGCGGAGCGAGCATCGATTCGGAGAACCTGCGGCAGACCTATTCCGGGTTCAAGAGTCGCGGCAATCTCACCTGGAAACTCACGCCGGATGTGATGCTTTACTACACCTGGTCGCAGGGATATCGGCCCGGCGGATTCAATCGCACGCGCAACGGCCCGTTCATCGCCGACGTCAACGGAGTCAACCAGTACTTCACGCCCAAGGGCTACGCGCCGGATCAGTTGGTGAACAACGAAATCGGCTGGAAGACGGAATGGCTGGAACACCGGTACCTGTTCAATGGAGCGATCTACAAGGAGAACTGGTCGAACGTGCAGTTCCCGGTGTTCAACCCCGCCTACACCGGTAGCCAGGCGTATGTGACCAACGGACCCAACTATGAGGTCAAGGGCATCGAGATCCAGTTCGACGGTCACGTAACCGACGGATTGTCGGTGCACGCCGGCGCGTCCTGGAACAGTTCGCGTCAGACCAACTCGCCGGTGTTGATCGCCAACAATCCGGGGAGCGCGAATTTCGGCAAACCTGTTTACCAGGTCGTCAACGGCGTCGTTCAGCCGATACCGAACGTCTACGGCGACGTCGGCAGTTCACTCGCCATGTCGCCTCCGTTCCAGTGGAACGCGCGCATTCGGTATGACTGGAACGTCGCCGGCTACGCGGCGTTCGCGCAGCTCGGCACCGTGGTGACGGGACACTCGGTCAACGTCGTCGGCAACGCGCCGTCGATTGCCCCGTCGGTAAATGCCACCCAGTCATTCAATCAGCCCGGATACACCACGTACGACGCGGCCGTCGGCTTCGCGAGGGACGCGTGGACGTTTCAGTTGTATGGCCAGAACCTGGCCGACACCCGAGGCATGGCGTTCATCAGCGACTCGCAGGCGCTAGAAACCCAGACCGTCATTCGGCCGCGGGTCATCGGCGTGAAATTCGGCATGAAATTCGGCGGCGAGTGAGGGCAGGCCGCGGCGCCCTGGTCGTCGTCCGATGGCGGCTGCTGGGGATGTTCCGTTCGCGCAGACATTATTTAACATAATATACATTATGCGCATATCTGATTTAACGAAGTGAAGGGAGCAATACCAGTTTCGGCTCGACGCTGGCGATTAAAGGAAAATCCTGGTCACAATGCAGTAGCGGCATCTTATTGGCCAAAGCATGTACTGCAATCAGGCAATCATTCGCCGAACGCGGTGTGATCCCTGACCATCTGCATCGCGCATAGAGTTCGGCGGCAGCGCGGGCAGCGGCGCGCGCCTGAGGGGCGACCAGCATCGGCAAACCGCCGAGGATCCGATCCCACTTGGCGAATCGCTCCGGGCGGTCCGCTCCTTGAAGTACTTCCTGAAGTACGGGTGGCGCCAGCCATACGGTATGGCGTCGGTCCATTGCTTCGACCAGAAGGTCAACCTCCGGCGAGCCACCGCCTCGCAAAAAGGCGATCCAAACGGAGGAATCGACTAGCATTGCGCCTTTAGCGTTGCGGACTCACGCCCTTTGGGTCGTAACCGGAGGCGACGCCTCCCGTTCCGCGAAGCGCTAGGACCGCCGAAAAGTCGCGGCTGCGCACGTAGTGATCCAAAGCGATGTGGACTGCTTCGCGCGTCGTCGTTACTCCAGCCAGGCGCTTCACACGGCTGACCAACTTAGGGTCAAGAAGGATATTGGTGCGGTCTGAAGTGTTTCGGGCTTTCATAAGTCCGTCCCATACACATAGGAGGTGTATAGGATACCCTTGACCGCGCCCACCCGCAATCGAGCAGCGAGGAACAGTCTGGCCAGCAAGGCGAGGATCCTGCGTAATTCCGCGCCGCCCGCTCGCCGGCGCGTGAGTCCGGCACCTTACCAGCCCAATAAACGCACCGGCACGGCCGCGGAGGCCCAGGCAAGCGCCTGGACGATCAGAACGGTGACGGCCTGCCACGGCGCCCGACGCAACCAGCGATACGCGAAGAATCCGATGATGGGCAGTTGGGCCAGCATCAGCACTTGCCAAAGGTGGGCAAGCGTACCTTCGTCGCGCTCGGGAGCCCAGCCCCGAGTCCCCAGTTGGATCGCCATCAGTATCAGGGCACCAAGCGACATGATCACGGGAATCATTGCGCTCCGTGTTTTGCCCATGTTGACTTCCATCACGTCGTCTCCGGCGGATTTGAAGCGTTTCGCTTCACGCCAATGAGTTTCAGGGGCTGCACCTATGAAGAATAGGCCACCCACATCGCCTATTTCAATGGCCGATCGCCCAGGGCCTGTGTACGAAATGCGACAATTGAAGTCTCGATGACCACTGCCTAAATTGACCCCAGATCGATTATTTCCCGACACAGGATTATTTCCCGACACAGCGAGAGGCCTTTATGCGGCGAGCGTGTTCTGCGGGATACCGGCCGGCCGGCCTCCTGTTCGCATTGACCTCGGCGATACTCGTCACGGCGCCCGCTCAAGAGAGCCTGGCCGGCAATCTTCTCGGGTTTTACGCTGGGGCGGCCGTCGGCCAGTCTCGAGTGGTCGCGGGATCGGGCGGTCTGGTCCCCTCGCCCACAGATCACTTCGGACGAAGTCATTCGGCGTTCCAGTTGATGGCGGGAATACGTCCCATCTCGCTGCTCGGTGCAGAGATTGCCTACGTGGACTTCGGCCATCCGAGCGGTGAACTCGGCGGTGCGCCCGCTGACGTGCGAATGACTGCCGTTGCCGCATTCGGGTTGTTGTACCTGCCGGTGCCGTTGATCGACGTTTATTTGAAAGCCGGGACCGCGCGACTGCAGAGCACGATCAACGGGACGGCCTTCGTCTCATGTATAGCGATCGCTGGAATACCCTGTCAACCGGCAGTGCCGTTCCGCGTGGATCGCACGAACACGAACTTCGCGGCGGGTGCGGGCGCACAATACAAAATTGGCTCCCTCGCGGTGCGCGCCGAATACGAGCGCTTCACCACGACGGGCGGAAAGCCGGACTTGGTCACCATCGGTCTGACTTGGACGTTCTAGCGTCGTGGCCGCTGCGGCACCACCGGATTCGCAGTGGAGTCATTGTTCCACACAGTACAAGCGGCTCGGTAGAGAGCAGACCTGCCCACCGGTGTTGTACCACTCCGTTCCATCCGTCGCGTAGGAAATTCCGTAGGGTGCGTTCTGCGCGTTGGTGGGATCCGACCAGCCACTGCAGCTGAGGGGTCCGGTCGTGAACGAGACCGAGTCGCCAAAGCCGGTCCACACAGTCGACGTGTTCGAGTTATTGCCGCCGCTCACCCCGAAACTCGCATGGATGAAATTGACCAAGTTTTGACCGAACAGCGCAACCGTGGTCGTCGTTCCGATCTGGGTGCTGCCGTTGGCTTGGTAATAGGTTGTATTCGGCTTCAGCACCCAATCCAGCGGCGTCAGCGCATCGCGATTCACGCCGTCGACGAGCATCGCCTTATAGGTCCCGGAATCGGGCTTGGCGGGATCGGTCTGGCAAAAATTGTCCGCTTTTTCGATCGCGGTGGACCCGCTCAACAAATTGTCGTTCTTGAACCCACCGTCGTGCGTCCGGCTGGTGGCGAATATTTTCAGTCGCGGCGGTGCGGGTGTGCCCGCGGTTCCACCCCCGCCGCCGCACGACGACAGGGCGGCCACAACACCCGTCAAGACCAGTCGTGCCGGGGCCGTTCGAAAGCCGTCGTGAAGACTACGGAATCCGCCGATGAATTTGAGTTGTCGTGCTCGCATTCTGCTGGATTCTGCCAGTCACTGAAAAATTGAACAACCGCAGTCGGGCGGCGCGGGCGGACCCGTCCGGCATTGACGCGCCCCCCCGTAGGGCGGATGCTCTTTCGATGAAACGGCGCGGTCCCGGCAAGCGGGAGCTGAAACACGGCTTGAATCCCGATGACGCGCAGGCCATCGATGCGCGGTACGGGCTCGAGCCGGTGTTCGACCCGGGCGAGTCCTTGGGCGACGGGGACGGTGCCGGTGAACTGCAGTTTCGCTCGATCGCGTGCCCCTATTGCGGCGAACATTTCGATGCGGCGCTGGATCCAAGCGCAGGTTCCGCGAGGTACGTCGAGGACTGCCAGATTTGCTGCCAGCCGATCGAGTTCGACCTGGAAGTCGATCACGACGGCGGTGTCGAGGGTTTCTCCGCGCGGCGCCTCGATTAGCGGGACTCCCACCCGGCGGCACGGCCATCGAGCGGCGTCGGCGCTTGACGCGTCGCTGTCGACGTATATAGTCATGCGGCCAAAAAAACGCGCGTAGTGTCACCGGCGAACGCCCCCATGATTGAAGACGAGCATCTCGACGATCCGGAAGACTCTCCGCAGGTCACGACGGAGCGCAGCCGCGCGGCCTGGCGCAGCACCTGGATCAGTGTCGTCATCAATATCGCGCTCGCCACGGCGCAAATCGCGATCGGCCTGCTGGCCAGATCCCAGGGCCTCATCGCCGACGGCGTCCACTCCTTGTCGGATCTGGTCTCGGACTTCATCGTGTTGTTCGCGAGCCGGCACAGCCACAGCGATCCGGACGAGGAACATCCCTACGGCCACCTGCGCTTCGAAACGGCGGCCTCCCTCGCGTTGGGCGTGATCCTGCTCGCGGTCGGGCTCGGGATGGCGTGGTCGGCAATCGGCAAGCTGGAGCACCCGGCATCCGTTCCGCACGTCCAGGCGGTCGCGCTCTGGATCGCGTGCGCCGCGCTGATCGCCAAGGAGGCGTTGTTCCGCTATCTGCTCGCGGTCGCCAAAATGGTGAAGTCCAGCCTGTTGGTCGCGAACGCCTGGCATGCGCGCTCCGACGCGGCCTCCTCCCTCGTGGTCGCCGTCGGCATCATCGGCAACCTGATGGGGTATTCCCTGCTCGATCCGATCGCGGCGTTGATCGTCGGCCTGCTGGTGGCCAAGATGGGATGGGGTTTCGGTTGGCGCTCGCTGCACGAGTTGATGGACCGCGCGGCCGATGCCGACGAAGTCGAGGCGATCCGCCGCACCTTGAGCGAGACGCCCGGCGTCATGAACGTGCACGACCTGCGCACGCGCAAGATGGGCGATCTGATCGTCGTGGATGCGCACCTCGAGGTTCAGGCGGACTTGACCGTCGAGGCGGGCCACGACATATCCGTGGTGGCGCGCGACCGGGTCATGCGGCGTCACCGCGTGCTCAGTTTGATGACTCATGTCGACCCGTACCGGCGCCCGGACCTGGATCACGTCCCCGCCGCCGGCCGCGCGCAATCGACCTGAGCGATCCATGTGCCTGATCCTCGTCGTGTGGCGGGTACACCCTCGATACCCCTGCGTCATTGCGGCGAATCGCGACGAATTTCATCGCCGCGCGGCTGCCCCGGCGGCTTGGTGGCGCGACCAGCCACGGATCTTGGCCGGCCGCGACCTGGCCGCGGGTGGCACCTGGCTCGGGATGACGCGTACCGGCCGCTTCGCGGCGCTGACGAATTTTCGCGGTTCCGCGCCGAATCGGCCGGATGCGCCCAGCCGCGGCACCCTCGTGACCGGACTGCTCGAGTCCAGGGCAACCGTGGCGGACGAACTGGCGGGGCTCGCGGTCACGGGCCCGCGCTACAACGGCTTCAACATCATCTTCTCCGACGGCGAGCGGCTCGGCATCTATGAAAGCCAGCGCGGCGAGGGACGCGAACTCGGTCCGGGGATCTATGGCCTGTCGAACGACGTGCTCGACACGCCCTGGCCCAAGGTGCGGCGCGCGAAGTCGAGCCTGCATTCGGCGCTCGACGCGCTCGACGACACGACCGCGGTGCTGGAGCTGCTGCGCGACGACCGACCCGCTCCCGATCACGAGCTGCCGCGCACGGGGATCAGCCTGGAGTGGGAGCGGCTGTTGTCGAGCGCGTTCGTGCGGTCCGCCGATTACGGTACGCGCTGCTCGACGATCGTGCGCATCGACCGCGCCGGCGCGGTCGCGTTCGACGAGTGGACCTGGGATCCCTCGGGTGCCGAGACCGGCCGCGCGAGCCTCAACTTTCCGGTCGGCGGTGGATGAACGCGCGCATGTGAAACCCGGCCTGTTCGGGCCGATACTGGTGGGCGGCGCCCACCGGACAACTGCGCCGCGCCCGACAACCGGCGGTCAGGCAATCGGCGCCGGCGACCGCCGCCACGTGCGCCGCGCAGGTCACGTGGTCGTAGCCCCGCGGCGTCACCGCATCGACCGGACAAGTGCCGAGACAGGGTTTCTCGCGACAGCTTTCGCAGGGATGGGGCTCATCGACGCGCGGCGCCAGCTCGTGCCGCTCGCGCAGCGCCAGCGCCCCGCGATACGCGTGCCATAGCCCGAAGCGCGGATGGATCAAGATCCCGAGCGGTGAGCGATGCACCGACTCGGCGCGCATCGCCCAGCGCTGAAACGGCCACCACGGCGGACCGTCCGACGGATACAAACCACGCCCACCCCGGACCCTGCCGAGCGCATCGATGATGCGCCGGGACCAGCGATCCAGCGCATCAGACCTGCCTTCCGCGTACTCCGCCGAGGCGCGGAACACCGGCCACTGGCCGCCGCCGACGAAACCGAACAGCACCAGGGTGCCGGTCCGGGCGCCGTCGGGAAAATCGGGGACGCCGTCTTCGGCGACCGGATGAAAGCCGCCGCGGCAGGTCACGCCGGCGGCCTCCGCTTCGCGGCACAGCGCGTCGAATGCCGGCGTCATCTCACCCTCCCCGTCGCGCTCGCGCCGCATACGGGAACCACTCTGCCCGCCGCGTCGTGACGTGGACGAGCGCCGGCGGCGCCGGCGTCGCTGCGGGCGCGGTCTCGGGCGACCGGATCGACCGCAGCGCCCGCGCGGCCAGCGTCGCGTCCCGGGTATGGATTTCGGCGCCGACACACGCAAGTTCCCGGGCGCGGTCGAGTGCATCGTCGAGACCGTCCACCGGCATGATCGAGATCACCGGCGCAAAAATCTCCTCACGCGCCGCGAGACTGTCGCGGCGCACGTCGAACAGGATCGTGGGCTGGAAAAAGTGTCCGGGCAGGCCCCAGGGACTGAAGCCG
The DNA here is from genome assembly GCA_037441085.1 of Gammaproteobacteria bacterium. GTDB lineage: Bacteria > Pseudomonadota > Gammaproteobacteria > Steroidobacterales > Steroidobacteraceae > Bog-1198. The sequence continues at coordinate 15,241 of JBBISV010000005.1, forward strand.
CGGCCGCCGAGCTTCAGCCGGGCGCCGTCCTTCGAGGCGCGCGCGACCTGCTCCTCGGCGCGGCGCACGGCCTCGTGCGAGGACAGTGGCCCGAGATCGGTGTCCGGCTTCAACGGATCGCCCACCTCGAGAAACGCCGTGTATTCGTGCAGCCGGTCGGCGAACGCCGCGGCGATCGCCCGGTCGACGTAGAGCCGCGCGCGCGCGCTGCAGCTTTGTCCCGCATTGCGCAGTGCGAGCCACGCGGCGCCGGGCACCGCCAGATCCAGATCGGCATCGGACAACACGATCACGGGGACCGCGCCGCGCGTGCGCTGGGTATTCGACTCGCCGCCACACCGGGTCATCAAGGCGCTCGCCAGCTCCGCCCCGCCGGTCAGCACATTGACGACGCCCGCGGGCAGCGGATCATGGCACTCGGCGAGCAGCAAACCGGCGAGCGGCGCCTGCGGCGCGGGCATGCACACGACGCAGTGTCCGGCGGCGAGGGCCGCGGCGACGCGACGGGCCATATCCAGCAGCGGCAGATCGCCCGACCCGACGATTCCGACAGGTCCGGCCGCGGTCGCGACGGCCGGGACCTCGTGTTCGGCGACGGAGCCGAAACATGCGGCCGCCGCGGCGACTTCGTCCAGCGACTCGCACAGCGGCTTGCCGAATTCCTGCGTCAGCGCGCGGGCGATCCCCGCGGCGGCGGCGCGCAGCCGCGCCCCGACGCGCGCGAACCCTTCGGTCCGCAGCGCCGCCGGCATCCCGCGCCACGCCGGCTGCGCGGCGGCGGCCGCGGCGAGCGCGGCGCCGAGGTCCTGCGCATCGCAGAGGGGCACCGTGCCGAGCGGCGCGAGCGTCGCCGCGTTGAGGCACTCGCGGATGCGCGGCGCGCAGGCCCGCACCCAGGCGCCGCCGATCCAAATCGGCTGGACGGCGGCGTCGATGGGGGCCTGGCCGTGCTCGGTCATGGGCAGGCCCTCGTTGTTAAACCGCCGCGAGCGCGCGATCCAGGTCCGCGGTCAGATCGCGAACATCTTCGATGCCGATCGACAGGCGCACCGTGTCCTCCGCGATCCCGGATTGGGCGAGCTCGGTCGCCGACAACTGTCGATGCGTCGTCGATGCCGGATGGGTCGCGAGCGATCGCACGTCGCCGATGTTGACCAGGCGCGTGAACAGGCGCAGCGCATCCAGGAACCGCGCGCCACGCGCGCGCGCATCCTCCGCCGCGCCCTTGAGCCCGAACGTGAACAAACCCGATGCCTTGCCGGACAGGTATTTCCGAACGAGCGCATGGTCGGGATGATCGGCCAGGCCCGCGTAGTTCACCCAGGCCACCTTGTCGTGCTGTTGCAGGTGCCGCGCCAGCTTCGCCGCGCTGTCGCTGATCCGGTCCATCCGCAGCGACAGGGTCTCCACGCCCTGCAGGATCAGGAAGGCATTGAACGGAGAGATGGCGGCGCCGGTGTTGCGCAGCGGCACGACCCGCGCCCGGCCGATATAGGCCGCCGGGCCGAGCGCATCGGTGTACACCACGCCGTGATAGCTCGGGTCCGGCTGGTTGAGCCGGCGGAAGCGCTCCTTGTGCGCGGCCCAGGGAAACTTGCCCGAGTCCACGATCGCCCCGCCGATGCTCGTGCCGTGGCCGCCGAGATATTTGGTCAGCGAGTGGACGACGATGTCGGCCCCGTGCTTGAACGGCCGGCAGAGGTACGGTGTCGGCACCGTGTTGTCGACGATCAGCGGCACGCCATGGCGGTGCGCGACCGCGGCGATCCGCTCGAAATCGGTGACATTCCCCTGCGGGTTGCCGAGCGACTCGACGAACAGCGCCTTCGTTTTCTGGTCGATCAAGGGTTCGAAGCTTGCCGGATCGCGGTAGTCCGCGAATCGCGTCTCGATGCCGTATTGCGGCATCGTGTGCGCGAACAAGTTGTAGGTGCCGCCGTAGAGCGCGCTCGAGGCGACGATATTGTCCCCCGCCTCGGCGATGGTCAGGATCGAGTAGGTCACCGCGGCCTGGCCGGATGCGAGCGCGAGCGCGCCGATGCCGCCTTCGAGCGCGGCCACGCGCTGCTCGAGCACATCCTGGGTCGGGTTCATGATGCGGGTGTAGATGTTCCCCGGCACCTTCAAGTCGAACAGGTCGGCACCGTGCTGCGCGCTGTCGAACGCGTACGCGGCAGTCTGGTAGATCGGCACCGCGACTGAGTGAGTGGTCGGTTCGGGGGAGTACCCGCCGTGCACCGCAATCGTGTCGAACTGCCAGTTCTCTCGGCCTTCTCGGTCGGTCATGTAAACACCTTGTTTGATGAGGGATGCGACACAAGCATATGCGATCAGCCGCGCGTCAGCGCGAGCGCCTCGGTTTGCAGCGCCCGAAAGGATGCCTCCCAGGCGCCGGGGTGGGGCTTGGTGCGGACCAGGCGCAGCACGATCGACTCGAGGAGCCGGTTGCGCTCGACCAGGGCTTCGTAATCCTCCGCCACCACCACCCGCACGGGCCGGTCCTGGCAGATGCCGACACAGGGTCGGTCGACATCGATCTTGCCGCAGCCGATGCACTGCCAGCCTTTGTAGATTTCCACCATGGCGCCGCCCTCCTCCGGTCCCGTCCGCCCCGCCTACCCTGCCTGCGGGTCGTGCGCGTTACGCACGCGGCTCGCCTCGACCACGGCGATCGCGACCGTGTTGACGATGCGGCGCACCGTCGCCGCCGCGGTCAGGATGTGCGCGGAGCGGGCGCAGCCGAGCAGGATCGGGCCGATCGCGATGTTGTGACCCGCCGCCGACTTCAGCAAATTGTAGGAGATGTTGGCGCTGTCCAGGTCCGGACACACGAGCAGGTTGGCGCTGCCGCGCAGCGTGCTGTCCTCGAGTATCGCGCTGCGCACCGCGGGATCGAGGGCGCAATCGCCGTGCATTTCCCCGTCGACCTCGAGATCCGGCAGGCGCGCGCGCAGCAGCGCGAGCGTCGCGCGCATCTTCAGCGCCGACGGCGCGTCGCTGCTGCCGAAATTCGAGTGCGACAGCAGCGCCACCTTCGGGACGAGACCGAAGGTCTGCAGCTGAACGGCGGCCATCTCGGTGATGTCCGCGAGTTGTTCGGCGCTCGGCGCGAGGTTCACGTGCGTGTCGACGATGAACACCTGCCTTCCCGGCAGAATCAGGCCGCTCATCGCCCCGTAGACGTGGACGCCCGGACGCCGGCCGATGACCTGGTCGATGTAATGCAGGTGCCGGGCGGTCGTGCTGATCGTCCCGCAGATCAGGCCGTCGGCCTCGCCCTTTTTAACCAGCATCGCCGCGATCAGGGTCGTGCGGCGACGCATCTCCAGTTTGGCGTACTGCGCCGTCACGCCGTTGCGCATCGTCAGCCGATGATAGTCCTGCCAATATTCGCGAAACCGCTGGTCGTTCTCCGGGTTGACGATGCTGACGTCGACGCCCGGCCGGATGCGCAGCCCGTAGCGCTTGATGCTGCGCTCGATGACGGCGGGCCGGCCGATCAGGATCGGCGCGGCCAGCTTCTCGTCGACGGCGATCTGCACCGCACGCAGCACGCGCTCGTCCTCGCCCTCGGCGAAGACCATCCGATTGTGGCCCGGCGCGACCTTGCGCGCGGCCGAGAAAATCGGCTGCATCAGCGTGCCGCTGTGGTACACGAACTGCTGCAGTCCCTGCGCATACGCGTCGAAATCGGCGATATGGCGCCGCGCCACGCCCGAGTCCATCGCGGCCCGGGCGACCGCGGGAGCGATCTTGACGATCAAGCGCGGATCGAAGGGCTTCGGAATCAGATAATCCGGCCCGAACGACAACTCCTCGATCCCCTCGTAGGCGGCCGCGACCTCCTCGCTCTGCTCCTGGCGCGCCAGGTCCGCGATCGCGTGCACCGCGGCAATTTCCATCGGACGGGTGATCGCGGTCGCACCGACGTCGAGCGCACCGCGAAATATGAACGGGAAACACAGCACGTTGTTGACCTGGTTGGCGTAATCGCTGCGTCCGGTGGCGATGATGGCATCGTCCCTCACCGCCCGCGCCTCGGCCGGCAATATTTCGGGCGTCGGATTCGCGAGCGCGAATATCAGCGGCCGCGGCGCCATCCGCGCGACCATTTCGGGCTTCAGCACGCCGCCGGCAGACAGGCCGAGAAACACATCGGCATCGGCGATCACCTCGATCAGGCTGCGGGCCGCGGTCGGCTGCGCGAAGCGCTCCTTCTCAGGATCCATCAACTCCTTCCGGCCGGCATAGACGACGCCCGCCAGATCGCTGAGCCAGACGTTCTCGCGCGTGAGTCCGAGATCGAGCAGCAGGTCGACGCAGGCGAGCGCGGCGGCACCGGCCCCGCTCACCACGAGCTTGATGCGGTCGATGGACTTGCCGACGACCTGCATGCCGTTCAGCATCGCCGCGGCGACGATGATCGCGGTGCCGTGCTGATCGTCATGGAACACGGGAATCTTCATCCGCTTGCGCAATTCACGCTCGACGATGAAACACTCGGGGGCCTTGATGTCCTCGAGGTTGATGGCGCCGAAAGTTGGCTCCAGCGCCGCGATCGTGTCGACGAGCTTCATCGGGTCGCGCTGTTCGAGCTCGATGTCGAAGACGTCGATGCCGGCGAACTTCTTGAACAGCACCGCCTTGCCCTCCATCACCGGCTTCGCCGCGAGCGGGCCGATCGCCCCGAGGCCGAGCACGGCGGTGCCGTTGGTGATCACCCCGACCAGGTTGCCGCGACCGGTGAAGCGGAAGGCGTTCAGAGGGTCGGCGACGATCGCGTCGCAGGCGGCCGCGACCCCGGGGGAATACGCGAGCGCGAGGTCGTTCTGATTGCTGAGCTGTTTCGTCGCGGTGATCGACAGCTTTCCGGGGGTCGGAAATTCGTGGTAGTCGAGCGCCGCCTTCGTGAGGTCCGCCTTCATCTCGTCATGGGCCATTCGCGTTTCCTTGATTTTTCCACAGCCGCCGGGACCGCGCCGCGCGATGCCTGTTGGGCAGCGCGCGGCCGGCCGGCGGGGTAGTCTATCGCGGAATCCGCGGCCTCGCCGCCCGAAGGTCTAGGGCGCGTAGCGGACCGTGACCAGGTAGTTGCGCCCGTCCTGGGGATAATAGAGCGCGGTCTGGTAGCGCCGATCGCTGAGATTGGCGACCTTCGCCTGCAGCGTCCAGCTCTTCGCCGGGGAATATTGCAGCAGCACATCGAGGGTCTCATAGCCGCCGAGCGGGCTCGCATTGCCGGCGTCGTCGTAGCTGCGGCCGCTCGCGTTGACGCGCAGCGCCGAACGCAGCGTCCACGGCCATTGGCGCGCCACCTCGAGCCGGCCCGTGACGCGCGCCCGGCGCGGCAGCAGCCTGCCGTAGTTCGGCGAACCCGGGGTGCGGTTTCGCGGATCCAGCCAGGTGCCGGTGAGATTCGCGCTCCACCGGCGCGTGCTCAGATGCCCCTGCAGTTCGACGCCGCGGATGCGGGCGATATCCGTGTTCTCGGGAGTGAACTGCGGATTGTCGAAGCTGATCAAATCGTGCACGCGGGTTTCATAGGCGCGCAGGGACCAGCCGGCGGCCGCGAGATCCTGGACCAGGCCGACTTCGTAGGCGTGGGAGGTCTCCGGCCGCAGCGCCGGATTGCCGAAGCCCGGGAAATACAGGTCGTTGAACGAGGGCGCATGAAAGCCGGTGGCGACCGAGGCGACGGCGCGCAGCGTCCTGGTCAGGTGATAACCGGCCGCGATGCTGCCGGTGGACTTGCCGCCGAACTGGCTGTTGCGGTCGTGCCGGCCGCTCAGCGTCAGTTCCGCCGGTCCGAACAGGCCCTGGTATTCGCCGAACACGCCGGTGACGCTGCGCGCCGTCACCGGAAACACCGTGTCGCTCGAAATCGTATCCTTCAGGTAATCGGCGCCGGCGGTCAGGGTTTGATGCGGCTCCACGGTCCAGTCGGCTTGCAGCGAGGCGTTGTTGCGGATGGTGTCGAACAGGCTGCCCGGCGGTTCGACGAAGTCGAGGGTGTCGATTTCATTGTCCCGCGACTGGCCGGCCTGCGCCGTCAGGCGCAGCGCCGAGACCGGCGACCAATGACCGGCCAGGGAGGTCACCTGCTCGACGAAGCTCTGATGATTGGTGTAGCTGCCGGCGTAGCGGGTGCCGCCCTGGGAGCGCATGAACGTCGCCTCCGCGTAAGCCTTGGTCGACAGGCGGTAGCCGAAATGTGCCGAGGCGGACACGTCGTGGAAGCCCTCGGGCGACAGGTCGTACACGTAACACCCACCGCCCGGTGACGCGGGAGAGACATAGGGTGCGCCGGTGCAATTGGCGTAGCCGTTGCTCGCGAGATTGCTCGCGGACAACCCGTAATAGAACGGCCCCGAGGACACATCGACGCTCGCGCCGATCTTCGATGTCGAGTGCGAACCGGCCGCGGCATCCGCCCGGATCGTCACGCCGTCCTTCTGCGGCGGCTTCGTGAAGATCTGAATCACGCCGCCCATCGCCTCCGAACCATAAAGACTGGACAGCGGGCCGCGAACGATTTCGACCCGCTCGATCTGATCGACCGGCAGGTACTGGAACAGGGTCGTGCCGAGTGTGGCCGATCCCATGCGCACGCCGTCGACCATCACCAACACCTGATCGGCATTGGCGCCGCGGATGAACACCGAGGAAGCCTTGCCCAAGCCGCCGTTGTTGCTGATCTCGATCCCGGCCTCGCCCTGGAACAGATCCTGCAGCGACAGGATCTGCCGCGATTCGATCTCCTTGCGGGAGATCACCGTCACCGATGCCAGCGAGTCGTCCAGCGGAACCGCGGTGCGCGTCGCCGTGACGACGATCTGCTGCAACCCGGAATCCGCGTCGCCCGAGGATGAGTCGGCCGACGCGACGTCGCACGCGCCGGACAGGCACGACAAGACCGATGCCGCGGCGATGCCGGCGGCCAAAGAACGATAAGAGACCACGAAACCACCTTTGCACCCACCGTGCATTTTCAAGGAGCCCAAAAAATGGCTGGTCGTGGAGGGAACGGTGCGGATGGTCGCGCGTGCGCGCAGATCCGCAACGCCGTCGCCCACCGCAACGCATGCCGTAAAGTCCTCAGGCCGGTCTCCGGACTCGCGAGCGGGCTTTCCCGGCCAGATCGTCTTCCCGCGCCGAAACGCAGTGACTCCGTTGGATCTGGCTTGACTCGCTTACCGTTGCGGGGGCAGCACCGGGATGGCCTTGGCGGCTTCACCGGTTTCCCGTTTCACCCGACGACGCGAACGCCGGCGGGCACCTGACAACGCCTCAAGTGTGCCGAAGCGACCGGGGCAACGTCAAGCTCACGGCATCGGGGGTTCGGATTCGGGCGCGGCGTTGCCGCCCGGCAGCGGCGCGAGCCGCATCAGACGCAGCGCGATCAACAAACCCGCGCCCCACAGCGCGGCGACGAACGCCGCGACGCCGTGCCAGCCGCGCGCCGTGTAGAACAAGCCGCCGACGGTGCCCGCGATGCTGGAGCCGAGGTAGTACGAGAACAGGTACAGCGATGCCGCCTGCGCCTTGGTGGCGCCGGCGCGGCGGCCGACCCAACTGCTCGCGATCGAATGCCCGCCGAAGAATCCGAACGTGCTCACTGCGATACCGGCGATGATCAGCCACAGCGACCCGGCCAGCGTGAGCGCGACGCCGGCCTCCATCAGCACGAACATCGTCCATAGCACGCGACGACGACCCAGGCGTCCGGCCAGATGCCCGATCCAGGTCGAACTGAAGGTGCCGACCAAGTAGACGCTGAAAATCATGCCGACCGCCGATTGGCTCAGACGGTAGGGGGCCGCCATCAGGCGGTAGCCGATGTAGTTGTACACGGTCACGAAGCCCCCGAGCAGCAGGAAGCCCTCCGCGATCAGCCATGGCAGGCCGCGATCGCGCCACGGCGCCGCGTAGCGCCGCAGCGAGCCGGCGAGGTGCGGCGGATGAGGAACGAAGTGGGTGGACGCCGGCAGGCTGCGCGTGAACACGGCGCCCGCCGCGAGCCCGCAGGCACCGATCGCCGCGATCCCGATGCGCCAGCCATACAGGTCCGCGAGGACGCCGACGAACAGCCGTCCGCCCATGCCGCCGATCGCGCTGCCGCCGATGAACAGGCCCATCGCGAGTCCGATCGAATCGACGTGCATCTCCTCGCTGAGATAGGTCATCGCGACGGCCGGAACGCCGGAGAGCGTGAGGCCGAGCAGCGTGCGCAGCACGAGCATGCTGCGCCAGTCGGGCGCCGCCGCGCTCGCCAGCACGAGCACCGCCGATGCGAGAATCGACAGCGCCATCACCGTCTTGCGGCCCCAGACGTCCGACAGCACGCCCGCGAACAGGATCGCGAACGCAAGCACCCCGCTGGTCGAGGACAGCGCGAGCGAGCTCGCCGCGGCACCGACGCCGAATTGGCTGCTGAATTCCGGCAGCAGGGGCTGCACGCAATACAGCAGACTGAAAGTCGCCACACCGGCGGCGAACAGCGCCAGATTGGCGCGGCGAAACGCCGGTGTGCCGTGACGGATGAACTCTTCCACTCGCCCGCGCCCCTGTCGAAGGAGCGCGCACTATAGCGAAACCCGCCGGCCCGGATCGCGCTTTCCGACTATTTCCCGTAGTAGCGCAGGGCCACGCTGGATTTCGCCGCCTCGTCGTAGGACAGCGGTTGCGCTCCGGCGGGATAGCCGTTTTGTTTCAGCAGGAAGGCCATGATCTCAACGTCCACGTCCGGCTTGAGGCTGCCCGGCGTCGCGGCCGGCATCAGTTTCGCGACGAAGTTGAATATGTCGCTGACGTGGAAATCATAGCTCGGATCGGCGAAGTCGGCGCCCTTCAACGCCGGACCGGAATAGCCGCCCTCCTGGCCGTCGAGCAGCGGCCCATGGCACATCGCGCAGTTCTGGTAATAGGCGAGCGCGCCGCTCGCGGCCTGCGCGTCGGTGTACAGCGCCGGCGGTCCCGCGGGGGCGGCCGCCGCCGCATCTTGATAGGGATGGTTGAGCCGCGCCAGACGTCCGCTCTTGCGTAGTTCCGCGATGCCGCGATCGAACCAGTCCGCGGCCGCCTTCGAGTCGGGCGAGTACAGTGCGACCAGATTCCAAACCATGTGCCGGCCCGGCAGGATGCGCACGTCGAACTTCACGCCGTGGTGATCGCCGACATAGCGCTCGATCGACGGCTGCCACGCCAGGCCCGCGGCGATCCGCCGCGCGGCGAGCGCCGCGAGCATGTCCGCGTCCCGGGGATAGACGTGCATCACGATATTGGGATGCCCGGCATACAGGGTCCCCGCATAGGTGTCGAGCTGGGCGATCCCGACTTCGCTTCCGCCCGGCATTTTCCCGAGCGACACATCCGGGTCGCCGGTCCGGCGCACCAGCACGAACCCCGTGCTTGCGTAGGGCCTCGTGGCCGCCACCCGCGGCGGCAGGTGCGGATCGGTGACATCGACCGGGAAGCCCATGATCAGCGTGCATTGGGATGCGGCCATGGTCGCGAAACGGCCGATCGGAAAGCCGTCGCCACCCTTGCCGTAGCCCGTGAACCGCTCGAAGCGCAGCCGCAGTCCCTGCGTCGCCGCCGCGGCGCGCGCAACCCGCATGTCCGTCCGCATCGTCGGGTTCGCGTCATCGACGCAGACCCGCACCGGGGCCGCGGCCGCGCCGGCGCGGTGCCAAAGCACCGCGCCGGCGAGACACGCTACGAGGAGCGCTGTGGCGATCGACCTATTGAATGGCGAAAACATAGAGGTGCCCGCCTCTGGGGATCGACTTGACGGCAGGATCGTTGGCCATTTGTCCGCCCCAAATCGGGCCGGCACCGCCCCAGCCCGCCCAGACCGCGACATACTGCTTGCCGTCGACCCGGTAGGTCGTCGGCACGCCGATCACCCCCGAGCTCAGCTGCGGACTCGTCCACAGCACCTTGCCGGTCCGCGCGTCGAACGCCATGAAGTGCCCGTCGGTGCTGCCGCTGAACATCAGGCCGCCCGCGGTCGCGAGCGTCGCCCCCGACCAAGGCAGATGGGTCGCGTGCTGCCAGACCTGCTTGCCGGTGTTCAGGTCGACCGCCTGCACCGAGCCCCAATCGTCGGTCGTCGGGTCGTGCTTGACGGTGAAGGATTCGTCGAGGAACGCGAGCCCGGCCTTGTAGGCCACCGGCGCCGCACCCTTGATGTCCATGCACGCGTGCTGCGTCGGGATGTAGGCCATCTGGGTTTGCGGATCGATCGAGATCGGCCACCAGTTCTTGCCGCCGAGGAAGCTCGGGCAGGTGAAAACCTGCTTGTCGACCGTCGGGCGCATCGCCGGGTCGCTCTCGGCGACGCCGTCCTTCATCCCCGAGATCGACGTGGTGTGCACGAACGGCTCGGCATAGATCAGCTTGCCGTCGGTGCGGTCGACCGCGTAGAACCAGCCGTTGCGATCGGCGTGGACGAGGGCCTTGTACTCCCTGCCCTTGTAGTCGAGATTCGTCATCACCGTCTCATTGGCGCCGTCGTAATCCCAGGTGTCGTTCGGGGTCCACTGGTAGTACCACTTCAGCTTGCCGGTGTTCGGATCGAGCGCCATCACCGAATCCGTGTACAGATTCGCGCCCGGACGCAGCGTCGCGAGCCAGGGGCCCGGGTTGCCGACGCCCCAGAACAGCGTGTTGGTCGCGTGGTCGTAGGTGCCCGTGATCCACGGGTTGCCGCCGCCCGTCTTGTACGCGCCCTTCGGCCAGCTGTCGCCGCCCGGCGCGCCCGGCGCCGCGGTCGTGTAGGTCTTCCACTCGACCTTGCCGGTCATCGCGTTCATGCCGACGATGAAGCCGCGCGCCCCGTACTCGCCGCCGCCGTCGCCGATGATGACCTTGCCGTTGACGACGAGCGGCGCGCCGGAGATGAAGTATCCGACACCCGGAGGCGCGAGCGCCGTGTCCCACTTGACCTTGCCGGTGCGCGCCTCGAGCGCGACGATGTGGTTGCCGAGCGTGCCCATGTAGACCAGGTCGCCGTACAGCGCGACGCCGCGATTGACCACGTCGCAGCAGACGGTCTTCAGCGCCTTCTTGTTGATCGGATAGTCGTACTTCCACAGCAACTTGCCTGTGGCCGCGTCCATCGCGATGAGGTGGTCCATCGGCGTCGTGACGAATAGGTAGCGGCCGTTGACGACCGGAGCGGCTTCATGTCCCTGGGACAGGCCGCTCTCCATGTCGAAGGCGACCTTGAGGCCGGAGACGTTGCCGGCGTTGATCTGGTCGAACGGCGCGTAGCCGGTGCTCTCGTAGTTACGCCGATACATCAGCCAGCCGTCGTCCTTCTGCGCGTTCAGCAGGCGCGAAGTCGTCACCGCCGGATAGGCGGGTGCCGCGACTCCCGCCGAAAACGGCAGCAGTGTCGCGGCGGCCAGCGCCAACAAGCCTTTCCCCTTGATGTTCATGCAAGACTCCTTACTGTATTTGACCATCACACTCATCCCCCATCGGCCGCGCACCCGCCGGACGGCGCCGGGGCGCACAGCGTGGAGCGGATCAAGAACCGCAATCCCAGCGGCGCCTCCAGTGAAAAGCTCGCACCGCGGCCGGGGACGACGTCGACCGTCCACCGCGTATGGGCCCAACGCCGCAATTGCTCGCGATCCATCCAAAACCCGCATCCGGCGATCTCACCGACCCGCTCATCGACGCCGCCCAGCTTGAATTCTCCGACTCGAAAGCACATTGGTGCGCTGCCGTCGCAGCAGCCGCCGGAAAGGTGGAACATGATCGGACCGTGCTCCGCCCGCAGCCTCTCGATCAAGGCGCGCGCGTCCGCCGACACGCCGACGCGCCCGCCCTCCTCGTCCCCCAGGGCGTCCATCAAAAGAATCCGAGCGCCTTGGTGCTGTAGCTCACGAGCACGTTCTTGGTCTGCTGATAGTGATCGAGCATCATCTTGTGCGTCTCGCGGCCGATGCCGGACTTCTTGTAGCCGCCGAAGGCCGCGTGCGCCGGATACGCGTGATAACAATTCGTCCACACCCGGCCCGCCTTGATCCCCCGGCCGAAGCGGTAGGCGAGATTGACGTCCCGCGTCCACACCCCGGAGCCGAGTCCGTAGAGGGTGTCGTTCGCGATTTCCAGTGCCTGCTCGGGCGTGTCGAAGGTGGTCACGGAGACGACCGGCCCGAAGATCTCCTCCTGGAACACGCGCATCTTGTTGTGGCCCTCGAAGATCGTGGGCCTGATGTAGTAGCCGCCGGCGTTCTCTCCGGGCAGCTTGTTCGCGGTGCCGCCCGCGAGAACCTTCGCGCCCTCCTTGCGGCCGATGTCCAGATAGGAAAGGATCTTCTCGTACTGGTCGTTCGAGGCCTGCGCGCCGATCTGGGTGCTCATGTCGAACGGATCGCCCTGGCGGATCTTCTCGACCCGCTTGACCGCGCGCTCCATGAACCGCTCGTAGATCGACTTCTGCACGAGCGCGCGCGAGGGGCAGGTGCAGACCTCGCCCTGGTTCAGCGCGAACATCGCGAAGCCCTCGAGCGCCTTGTCGACGAAGTCGTCCTCCTCGCGCATCACGTCCTCGAAGAAGATGTTCGGGGACTTGCCGCCGAGTTCCAGCGTCACCGGAATGATGTTCTCGGAGGCGTATTGCATGATCAGGCGTCCGGTGGTCGTCTCCCCGGTGAAGGCGATCTTGGCGATCCGCGGGTTCGAGGCGAGCGGCTTGCCGGCCTCGAGCCCGAAGCCATTGACGATGTTGAGCACGCCCGCGGGAAGGAGGTCCTGGATGAGTTCGGCGAACACCAGCAGCGACATCGGCGTCTGCTCGGCCGGCTTGATGATCACCGCGTTGCCCGCGGCGAGCGCCGGCGCGAGCTTCCACGCCGCCATCAGCAGTGGGAAGTTCCAGGGAATGATCTGACCGACGACGCCCAGCGGTTCGTGGAAATGGTAGGCGACCGTGTCGTCGTCCAGTTCGCCGAGCGAACCCTCCTGCGCGCGCACGCAGCTCGCGAAGTAGCGGAAATGATCGACGGCGAGCGGCAGATCGGCCAGATTGGTCTCGCGTATCGGCTTGCCGTTGTCGTAAGTCTCCACCGCGGCGAGGAACGGCAGGTACTGCTCCATCCGGTCGGCGATGCGATTCAGGGCGCGCGCCCGGTCCGCGACCGACGTGCGACCCCAGGCGCCGGCGGCGGCGTGGGCGGCGTCGAGCGCGAGTTCGATGTCCTCTGCCTGCGAACGCGCGATCTGGCAGATCACCGCGCCGGTCGTCGGCGACACGTCGTCGAAATAGGCGCCGCGCTGCGGTGCGACCCACTTCCCGCCGATGAAGTTCTCGTAGCGGCCGCGCAGCGGCAGCTTGCGCTCGAGCGTCTGTAGATGCGCGGCGAAGGGCGCGCTTTCACGCATCCCGACCGCATTCGTCGTATTGCCAGCCTGACGTACCTGGGCGGAACTCATGTTTCCCACTCCTCGATGTTCGGTTTTCGTGCCTGCGGGCCCGATCTTCGTGCCCCCCCGTGGTGCCTGGAGCAAGCGCCGTGCCATGCGGCGGGAATTGGCCCATAACCCGTGATTTTCGATCGGTGCCGCCGCCGGAACCGGGGGAGTGACAGCCGGTGGGGCATGTCATTTTCGTGACAGGACACGCTGGACGCTTGACACGGTCCGGCCCTGGGAGTCTAAAGGACCACACACGCTCACCGGGAGTTGGGCCGAAGATGACTGACATGAATCTCACCGCGCGCGGCGCCGTGAGCGGCGGATCCGCCTTGCCGCATGCCGACCTGGTCGAACGGGTCGCCGCCAATGAGTCGGGCGGCCCCGCCGCCCCGGGGCAGGTCGTGCCCCTGGTCGACGTCTCCTGGCGCCGCTGTCTGAATGATTTCAAGCTTGATCCGGCCCGGGATTACGAGCCGCTGGTCCTCGACCAGCAGCGCCTGCGCGAATTGCACGCGGAACACGACGATCTGGTCCAGATCGCGCGCGCCGAAATGGACTCCCTCTACGAACAGATCGCCGGATCCGGCTACGCGCTGCTGCTCGCGGACACGGCGGGCGTGATCCTGTGCGAGAAGATCGATCCGTCGCTGAAGCGCCTGTTCCTGCGCGCCGGCCTCGTCGTCGGCGCCGAATGGAGCGAACGGCGCGAGGGGACGAACGGCATCGGCACCTGCGCCGCGGAGGCCCGGCCGATCACGATCCACGAGGCGGACCACTTCCGCGCGCGCCACGTGGGCCTGTCGTGCTCCGCCGCGCCGATACACGACAGCCGCGGCCGCCTGATCGCCGTGCTCGACGCCTCCTGCGTCAACGGCGGCGGCACGCGCGAATCACAGCTGCACACCGTCGCGCTGGTCAACAGTTCCGCGCGGCTGATCGAGAAATGCCTGTTCCTGCGGCGGCACCGCGCCGACGCGATGCTGCGCTTCCACCATCGGCCGGAATTCGTCGACCTGCTGCATGACGGGGCCTTCGCGGTCGCCGCCGACGGCACGATCGTCGCGGCCGACACGACCAGCACCAAGCTGCTCGGCGCCGCCGACCGCAGCGACCTGGTGGGCTGTTCGATCGCGGAGATCTTCGACACGACCTACGACGAACTGCTCACCATCGCCGGCACCGGCCGGCGGGCGGTGTGGGAGCTGCGCGACAACCGCTACGGCCGGCGCTACTACGCAAGCCTCGCCGGCGCCGGCGACCACGGCCGCGGCTGCCCGGCGGTCACCGTGACGCCGCGCGCGCTAGCGCGCGCGCCGCGCGACGACACCCGCGGCGCGCTGACGCTCGCCGATCTCGCCGGCACCGACCCGATGATGCTGCGCAATCTGCGCAACGCGCGCCGCATCGCCGACAGCAACGTGTCGGTCGTGATCTTCGGACCGACCGGTTCCGGAAAGGAGGCTTTCGCCAAGGCGCTGCACCTTGCCAGCAGCCGCGCCAAGCAGCCGTTCGTCGCGGTCAATTGCGCCGCGATTCCGGAGACCCTGATCGAAAGCGAGCTGTTCGGCTACTCCGGCGGCGCATTCACCGGCGCCAAGAAGGAGGGAATGCGCGGCCGCGTGGCCCAATCCTCGGGCGGCACGCTGTTCCTCGACGAGATCGGCGACATGCCGCTGCACGCGCAGACGAGACTGCTGCGCGTTCTCGAGGAAATGGAGGTCACGCCCCTCGGGTCGGAAACGGCGATCAAGGTCAACCTGCGCGTGATGTGCGCCTCGCACCGGAATCTGCGCGAGATGATGAACCGCGGCGAGTTCCGCGAGGACCTGTATTACCGACTGAACGGCATTTGCATGGAGCTGCCGCCGCTCGCCGAACGCGCCGACAAGGAATCCCTGATCCAGGACTGCATCACGCGCGAGTCGAGCGGCACGCAGCCGGTGTCGATCGAGGCGTCGGCGCTGAAGCGCCTGCTGTGCTATCCCTGGCCGGGCAACATCCGCGAACTGCGCAACGCCATCCGCACCGCGATCACGATCTGCGACAACCGGGTGATCCGGTTCTGCGACCTGCCGCTCGACGTGCGCCGCCACGCCCCGTCGGCGCGCGGCGCGGCTCCGTCGGACCCGGCGCGCCCGGCCGGCGCGCCCCCGGCGATCTCGCTCGCGAGCGCCGAGCGCGAGGCGCTGATCCAGGTGATCGAACAACATCACTGGAACATGACGCTGGTCGCGGCCCACCTGAAGATCAGCCGCAACACGCTCTACCGGAAGATCAAGCGCCACGCGATCCCGATCGCGCGCTCCGCCACGGACCACTGAGCGGCGGCGCGCGGCGCCTCAATCCTCGCGGAACACCGCACGCCGTTCGCGCCAGAGCATCAGCACCCCGGACAGCATGATCAACGAGGCGCCGACCCACACCGCCGGCCGCGGCACGTCGCCGAACACCAGATAGCCGAGGATGAAGGCCCAGATCAGCGCGCTGTACTCCACGGTCGCCATGATCGCGGCCGGAGCGAAGCGGGCGGCCTCGAACAGCAGGAATTGACCGCAGCCGCCGAGCACGCCCACGGCGAGCAACAGCGCCAGATGGGTCGCGTCCGGCCTGACCCAGGTCGCGATCGACAACAGGCCGGTCGCCGCCATGAAGAACAGATTCTGCGCGAGCAGCTGCACCATCGTGGCCTCCAGCCGGGCGATCTTGCGCATCAGGATCACCGCATAGCCCCAGGTCACCGCCGCCGCCAGCACCAGCAGCGCCGCCAGCGAGCCGTGCACGCCGCCGGGTTCCGCCGCGACCAGCACCCCGACGAAGCCGAGCAGCACGGACAGCCAGCGCGAGCCGCTGACCCGTTCGCCGAGCAGCGGAATCGCGAGCAGCGTCGTGATGATCGGGGCGCTGAAATACAAGGTCAGCAACTGCGCGAGGGGCAGCGTGCGCGCCGCCGTGTAGTAGGCGAGCCACGCGGTCAGCGTGAGCGTCGCGCGCGCCGCGAGCGGCCCGCGCAGCGGCGTCGTCGCGACCCGCCGCAGCAGCGGCGCGCCGCCGACCGAGAGACTGCCCATCACGATGATGGTGCTGCGAAAGAACAGGATCTGCCAGACGGGGATGGTCGCCACCAACCACTTGTTGGACGCGTCGTGCAGCGCGAACAGGCTGTAGGCGAGCGCGCCGAAGGCCATGCCGCGCCCGATGTGATCACCCTTCATCCGACTCCCGCCCGCGCACCCTGATCCGCCACGGCGGTGGATCATACCGAAGTTGCATATGCTTAGACCCAATGAATGCTTCAGCCGGACTCCCGCGCTGTGTAAGGTTTCGGGTATGAACGGCAAAGCGCTCGCACTGCAGGCATCGGAACCTCCCCCCGCGGATCCCTGGGCCGCCGGCCCCCTGCCGGCCGCGCTCGCGACGGAGATCCGCGGCCTCGTCGCGAGACTCGACGACCGCCAGCGTATCTGGCTGTCCGGCTTTCTGGCGGGCAGCGCGGGAGCCGCCGCCGCAGCGTCCCCCGCCGCGGCCGGGACGGCCGACTCCCCCGCCGTCACGGTGCTGTTCGGCTCCCACACCGGCAATTCCGAGCGGCTCGCGCGCCGCATCGTCGACCGGCTCACCCAGAACGGGATCCGGCACACGCTGCTCGACATGATCGAGTGCCGCAAGGTCCACCTGCAGGAGGCTGGCAACCTGCTGGTGGTGGTCAGCACCCACGGCAACGGCGACCCGCCGGAGCGCGCGCTGCCGCTGGTCGAACTGCTGAACAGCCGCAAGGCGCCGCGGCTCGATCACTTGAAATTCTCGGTGCTCGCGCTCGGGGATTCGAGCTACGAGAAATTTTGCGAGACCGGCAGGCAGTTCGACGCGCGGCTGGAGGCGCTCGGCGCGTCGCGGCTGCAGGCGCGCGCGGATTGCGACGTCGATTTCGACGCCGCCGCGCAGCAGTGGATCGACAGCGTCGTCAAAACCCTGCAGCCCGACGCCAGGGTCGCGGTCGAGGCGGCGGGCGGGGAACGCCGCGTCGCGCCCGTGTCGAACGCCTACACCCGCAAGCAGCCGTTCCTCGCGGCGCTGTTGACGAACACCCGCCTGACCGCGGTGGGCTCGACCAAGGACGTGCGTCACGTCGAGCTGTCCATCGAGGGAGCGAACCTGCACTACGAACCGGGCGATGCGCTCGGGATCGTCGCGCAGAACCGCGCGGCCGACGTCGACGCGGTGCTCGCGCGCCTGCCGCTCGACCCGCAAACCCCGGTCGAAGTCGACGCGCAGGCGACGCTGCCGCTGCGTCAGGCGCTCGCGGAGCGCTTTGAGATCGGCCCGATCACCCCGGGATTCCTCAAGGCCTACGCAGGGCTCACGTCCAACGGCGAACTGAAGGCGCTGCTCGACGGCGACGCCGCCCGACTCGCCGCCTACGTGCGCGCCCGGAACCTGGCCGACGTGCTGGAGGAACATCCCGCCGACGGCCTCGCCGCGGCCGCGCTCGCGAAAATCCTGCGACCGATCGCCCCGCGCCTGTACTCGATCGCCTCGAGCCAGCGCAGCGCGGCCGACGAGGTGCACCTGACCGTCGCCGTGGTCGGCTACGACACGCTGGGCCGGCCGAGGCGCGGCCTCGTGTCGGGTCAGATCGCGGATCTGACCGGCGATGAGACCGCCCTGCCGGTGTACCTGCACCGCAATACCGGCTTCCGGCTGCCGGCCGACCAGTCCGCGCCGGTGGTGATGATCGGCGCGGGCACCGGCGTCGCGCCATACCGCGCGTTCGTCGCCGAACGAGCCGCCGTCGGTGCCGCCGGACGCAACTGGCTGATCTTCGGCGACCGCTCGTTCGAGACCGATTTCCTGTACCAGTCCGAGTGGCTCGACTGGCGCAAGCGCCGCGTGCTCACGCAGCTCGACGTCGCCTTTTCGCGCGACCAGGCGGAGAAGACCTACGTCCAGCACCGCATCGGCGAGCGCGGCGCGCAGCTGTGGCGCTGGCTCGAGGAAGGCGCGCACCTGTACGTCTGCGGCGACGCCCTGCGCATGGCGCCGGACGTGCACGAGGCGCTGATCGCCGTGATCGCGCGCCACGGCGCGCGTTCGGCGGACAATGCCCGGGAATTCTTGCTCGACCTGCAGCGCACACGGCGCTATCAACGGGACGTCTACTGATGAAAGATCCGACCCTCCGCTCCGACCTGTCCCGCCCGGTCGAGGAACTGCATCCGAACGAGAGGCTGAAGTACGAGAGCCGGTACCTGCGCGGCACGCTCGAGGAAAGCTTCGCCGACGAGGCCACCGGCGCCGTTCGCGACGCCGACACCCAGTTGACGAAGTTCTTCGGCATCTACCAGCAGGATGACCGGGACCTGCGCGACGAACGGCGGCGCGCCAAGCTCGAGCCGCGCTACCAGTTCATGGCGCGGGTGCGCATGCCGGGCGGCGTATGCCGCACCGACCAGTGGCTCGCGCTCGACGCGCTCGCGCGGGACAGCGCCGACGGCACGCTGCGCCTGACCACGCGGCAGACCTTCCAATTCCACGGCATCCGCAAGCGTCGGCTGAAGAAGCACATCGCCGCGATCGTGGCGACGGGCCTCGACACGCTCGCCGCCTGCGGCGACGTCAATCGCAACGTGATCAGCGCGGCCAACCCGCTGCACTCCGCCGCCCACGAGGCGGCGGCCGGGCTCGCGCGGCGGATCGGCGCGCATCTACTGCCGCAGACGGGCGCCTACCGCGAGATCTTCCTCGGCGGGGAACCGGCCCCGCCGGACGGCGAAGAGGAACCGCTCTACGGTCGCACCTACCTGCCGAGAAAGTTCAAGATCGCGCTCGCGGTGCCGCCGCACAACGACGTCGACGTCTTCGCGCACGATCTCGGGTTCATCGCGATCGTCGAGGACGGGCGCGTGCAGGGATACAACGTGACGGTCGGCGGCGGCATGGGCATGACGCACAACGCGCCCGCGACGTTTCCGCGCGTCGCCGACGTCGCCGGATTCTGCGTCCCGGAGGACGTGCTGGCGATCGCCGAGCACACCGTGCGGATCCAGCGCGACTTCGGCGACCGCAAGGATCGCGCCCACGCGCGTTTCAAGTACACCATCGAGGACCGCGGTCTCGACTGGTTCCGCGCGGAACTCGAACGGCGCACCGGCAAGCCGCTGCAGCCCGCCCGTTCATACCGCTTCGAGTCCACCGGGGACGCATCCGGCTGGCATCGCGGCGCGGGCGGACTGTGGCATCACACCGTGTTCGTCGAGGGCGGTCGCATCAAGGACCTGCCGGGACGCCCGATCATGTCGGGCCTGCGCGGTATTGCGCGGATTCACACCGGCATCTTCGCGCTCACGACCAATCAGAACGTGATCATCGCCGGCGTCACCGAGGGCGCGCGTCCGGCCATCGACGCGCTGCTGCGCGAACATGGGCTGGTCGACGAGGGCCGGCTGTCCGGTTTGCGGCGCAATTCCATGGCGTGCGTGGCGCTGCCGACCTGCGCGCTCGCGATGGCCGAGAGCGAGCGTTACCTGCCCTCCCTGATCGACAAGATCGACGCGATCCTCACCGCGGCGGGCATCGACAAGGAACGGATCAGCGTGCGCATGAGCGGCTGTCCCAACGGCTGCTCGCGCCCCTACCTCGCCGAGATCGCGCTGGTCGGCAAGGCGCCCGGCCAGTTCGGCAAGACGCCGGGACAATACAATCTCTACGTCGGCGCGAGCGCGGCCGGCGACCGCATGAGCACGCTGTACCGCGAGAACATCGGCGAGCGCGAGATCCTCGAGGCGCTCGAACCGCTGTTGCGGCGCTATGCCGTCGACCGCCTGGCGGGCGAGGGATTCGGCGATTTCGCGGTGCGCACCGGCGTCGTGCCGCCGATGCTGCGCGCGAGCGAGTTCCAGCTCACGCGCGCGCGCTGACGCCGGCTGCCGATCCGCTATACTGCGCGCCCCTCGGCCGGTGGTCGTGCCGCATTGAGAAACCGATCATGAATCCGGGCGTGCTCTACGCCCTCGGCGCTTACCTGTGCTGGGGGCTGTTTCCGCTTTACTTCAAGGCGCTCGCGCGGGTCCCGCCGCTGCAGATCCTCGCGCACCGGATGCTGTGGTCGCTGCTGCTGTTGGTGCTGATCCTGCTCGTGAAGCGCCACTGGCGCTGGCTCGGCGCGCTGCGCGAGAGGCCCGGGATCCTGGTCCGCTTCACAATCAGCGCCGTCATGCTCGCCTGCAACTGGGGGATCTACATCTGGGCCATCAACGACGGCCACGTCGTCGATGCGAGCCTCGGCTATTACATCAACCCCCTGGTGAGCGTGGTCGTCGGCGCGCTGGTGCTGTCCGAGCGGCTGCGTGCGGCGCAGTGGGTCGCGGTCGCGATCGCCGCGGCGGGCGTCACCTGGATGACCATCGCGATCGACCGGCTGCCGTGGATCTCGCTGTGCCTCGCGCTGAGTTTCGCGCTGTACGGACTATTGCGCAAAACGGCGCCGCTGGGCTCGCTCGAGGGACTGGCGCTCGAGACCGCGGTGTTGCTCCCGGTCGCGCTCGCCTACCTGCTGTGGGAGGGCTCGCACGGCGGGGACGCGTTCACGCATGGCGGCTGGAGGCTGAGGTTGATGCTGCTGGCGGCGGGCCCGGTGACCGCGATACCGCTGCTGCTGTTCGCGTCGGCGGCGCGGCGCATTCCGCTGTCGCTGCTCGGGATACTGCAGTATCTGATGCCGACGGTCGTCCTCGGACTCGGCATCTGGCTCTATCACGAGCCGTTCGGAGCGGACCGTGCCGTGGGGTTCGGCCTGGTCTGGGCGGGCGTCGCGGTCTATCTGGGCGATGCGCTGTGGCGCTGGCGCGCCTGAGGACGCGGCGGCGAGTTCAGGGTTCGCCGGCTCCGATTTCGGCGCGCCGGCGCAGCACGTAGGCGTCGAGTTCCTCGCGGATGGCGGGATCGAGCGGCGGCTGCTCGTATTCGGCGAGCGCCCGCTTCCAGACCCGGGTCGCGCGCTGCGCGGCATCCATGCCGCCCGCGAGACGCCAATTTTCGTGGCTCTGCCAATCGGAGACCAGCGGCCGGTAGAAGGCGTGTTGGTAGCGCTCCATCGTGTGGGGATCACCGAAGAAGTGCCCCCCGGTCGGGATGCGGCGGATCGCGTCGAACCCGAGGTCCGCCTCGCCGACGGCGACGGGTTCGAGGAATTCGACCATCATCTGGAGCATCTCGACGTCGAGTACGAGTTTTTCGTAGGATGCCGTGAGCCCGCCTTCCTGCCACCCGGCCGCGTGATAAATCAGGTTGCCGCCGCCGAGAATCGCCCCCCACAGCGACATCTGCGTCTCATAGGCGCCCTGCGCATCGGCCGCGTTCGAGGCGCTCGCATTGGACGTGCGGTACGGCAGCCCGTAACGGCGCGCGAGCTGTCCGCACGCCACGTTCGCCTTCGCGTTTTCCGGCGTCCCGAAGGCCGGCGCGCCCGAGCGCAGATCCACGTTCGACGTGAACGCACCGTACATCACGGGTGCGCCCGGACGCACCGTCTGGGCGAGCACCACGCCGAACAGGGCCTCGGCGTTCTGTTGCGCGAGCGCGGCGGCCATCGACACCGGCGCCATCGCGCCCATCAGCGTGAACGGTGTGATCACCACCGGCTGCCCGTGACCCGCCATCGCCACCAGACCGTCCGCCATCGCCTCGTCGAGCCGTCTCGGACTGTTGACCGATATGATCGTCATCACGCCGGGCGAAGCCGCCATCTCGTCCAAATCCGCGCCGCGCGCGATCGCCATCATGCGGATGCCGTCGAGCGCGCGCCCCGCGCCGATGGCCGAACAGTGAAACGCCCGGTCCGAATAGACCAGGTTCGCGAGGTAGGCGTCCAGGTGGCGCGAATTCGCCGCAAGCTCCATCGGCGCGCAGATCTGGTTGCCGATCACGTGGATCGTGTTGAAGTACTGGGCGAGCCGGATGAAGTCGCAATAGTCCCGGTAGTTTCCCGGGCGCCGTCCGCGCTCCAGATCGTGGATGTTGGGCGGGCCCGCCACGAGGCCGAAGACCAGGTGATCGCCGCCGATGCGCACGGCGCGCGCCGGGTTGCGCGGCAGCAGCTCGAACGCGGACGGCGCGCTCGCGAGCGCGGCGGCCACCAGGCCGCGATCGAGCCGGACGATCCCGCTCGCCTCGTCGACGTCGGCGCCGGCCGCGCGCAGGCGCCGACGGGCGTCGGCCGACATCAGCTCGATGCCGAGTTCCTCGAGGATGCGCAGCGAGGTCAGGTGGATCGCCTCGAGCTGGTCCGCGGAGAGCACCTCGAGCGCGGGATACGGATTGCGCACGTCGCGCCACGCGAGCTGCGGCAGCGGATCGGCGGCGGACCGGCGCGGCCGGGCGCCCTCCCTGCGACGGCGCGCCGGCGCATCCGTTGACGAGTCCCCGTTCAAAGTCGACGGCCACGGTGTGAAATTTTCATGCCGCGATGATACCCGGCGTGCACCATCCGGGGGCGAATACGCGCTAATCTTGGTGCAGCGTCCCGTCGAATTTCGCGCAAGTCACTGATTATCGCGATCCGGACCGGTGTGGCACGAAATTCGCTCTGGCCTTGGGTCAAGGGAGAACACTTGGAACTGAATCCGTACGACGAGATGCTGGCCGGCGACGGAGCCGCACGCACCCATTACCGCCGCTACGACGACTGGCTGCGCAGCCAGCCGGCGGATCGCCTCGCGCAAAAGCGCGCCGAGGCCGATGCGCTGTTCCACCGCGTCGGCATCACCTTCGCCGTTTACGGCCAGGAGGAAGGGGCCGAGCGCCTCATCCC
Source organism: Gammaproteobacteria bacterium (assembly GCA_037441085.1). GTDB lineage: Bacteria > Pseudomonadota > Gammaproteobacteria > Steroidobacterales > Steroidobacteraceae > Bog-1198. Next base: position 38,474 of record JBBISV010000005.1, read on the forward strand.
CTTCGACATCGTTCCGCGCGTCCTGCCGCACGACGAGTGGAGCCGCCTGGAAACGGGCCTCGCCCAGCGCGTCCGCGCGCTGAACGCGTTCCTCCACGACATCTACCATGAACAACGGATCCTGAACGCCGGGGTCATTCCGGCCGAGCAGGTGCTGTGCAATGCGCAGTACCGCCCGGAAATGCAGGGACTCGACGTGCCCGGGGGGATCTACGCGCACATCGCCGGCATCGACATCGTGCGCGACGACGCCGGCGAATTCCGGGTGCTGGAGGACAATCTGCGCGTGCCCTCCGGGGTGTCCTACATGCTCGAGAACCGCAAGATGATGATGCGCCTGTTCCCGGAGCTTTTTTCGGACCATCGCATCGCGCCGATCGACCACTATCCCGACGTGCTGCTCGAGAACCTGCGCAGCGTCGCGCCGACCGGGGTCGCCGATCCCACGGTCGTGCTGCTCACGGCCGGCGCGCATAACTCAGCCTATTTCGAACACGCCTTCCTCGCGCAGCAGATGGGAATCGAACTGGTCGAGGGGCAGGACCTGTTCGTGCGCGACGAGGCCGTGTACATCCGCACCACGCGCGGACCGCAGCGCGTGGACGTGATCTACCGCCGCATCGACGACGACTATCTCGATCCGCTGGTGTTCCGGCCGGATTCGATGCTCGGGGTTCCCGGACTCCTCACCGCCTATCGCGCCGGCCGGGTCACGATCGCCAACGCCATCGGCACCGGCGTCGCCGACGACAAGTCGATCTATCCCTACGTGCCCGACATGATCCACTTCTATCTCGGCCAGGAGCCGATCATCGGCAACGTCAAGACCTGGATGCTGCGCCGTCCGGAGGACCTCGCGTACGTGCTCGCGCATCTGCCGGAACTGGTCGTCAAGGAGGTTCACGGCGCCGGCGGCTACGGCATGTTGATCGGTCCGGCGGCGACCGCCGCCGAAATCGAGACCTTTCGCGCGCGTATCCTCGCCGACCCGGACCGCTACATCGCCCAGCCGACGCTCGCCCTGTCGACCTGCCCCACCTTCGCGGCGCGGCAGCTGTCGCCGCGGCACATCGACCTGCGGCCGTTCGTGCTCTCCGGCCGCGACGTATCCATCGTGCCGGGCGGCCTCACCCGCGTCGCGCTGCGCGCCGGCTCGCTCGTGGTCAATTCCTCGCAGGGCGGCGGCACCAAGGACACCTGGGTGCTGGAGGGCCCATGCTGAGCCGGACCGCCGACCACCTGTACTGGATGTCGCGCTACATCGAGCGGGCCGAGGGACTCGCGCGCCTCGTCGACACGCACTACCGCATGTCGCTGCTGCCGCACGCGGCGGCGACCCTCGCGCACTCGCTGCGCTCGACCCTGTCGGCGCTGCACGTCGAGGCCGCCTACCACGAGCGGCACGCCCAGGTCGCCCCGCGCGCGGTGTTCGAGTTCCTGAGCCTCGATCGCGAACACGGGGCGAGCATCGTCAACTGCCTGCGCGCGGCCCGAGAGAACGCGCGCGCCGTGCGCGGGTCCCTGACTTCCGAGCTGTGGGAGACGCTGAACTCGACCTGGCTGGAGGCGCGCTCGATCGCCGCCCGCGGCTCGACGCACGCCGACATCGGCCAGTTCGTCGAGTGGGTCAAGGACCGCTCCCACCTCACGCGCGGCGTGACGATCGGCACGATGCTGCGCGACGAGGCATTCCACTTCACGCGCATCGGCACGTTTCTCGAGCGCGCCGACAACACGGCGCGCACGCTGATCGCGCGCGAGGAGGATCTGCAGCCGGGCGCGGACGCCGGCAGCGTGCCGGACCCATACGAGTGGAGCGTGCTGCTGCGCGCCCTTTCCGCGTTCGAGGTCTACCGGCGCGTGCATCGCGGCGTGATCACGCCGGTCAACGTCGCGCACATGCTGATCCTGCGCGACGACATGCCGCGCTCGCTGCTGCGTTGTTGCAAAGAGGTGTATCAGAACCTAAAGTCGGTGGCGAACGACCAGTCCGCCGAGACCGAACGGCGCGCGGGAGAGATCCATGCGATGCTGCACTTCACGACGATGGAGGATCTCGTCGGGATCGGGCTTCCCCGGTTCCTCGCGCAGTTCGCCGGGCGCATCAACCATCTGGCCGAGCGGATCTCCTCGGACTTCCTCGTCGCCCCCGCGCAAGGCTGAGTAGCGATGCAGCTCCACATCCGCCACGAAACGATCTACCGCTACGAGAGACCGATCAAGTACAGCGTCCAGCGGCTGCACCTGACGCCGCGCCGCGACCCGTCGCAGCGGGCGCTGGCGTGGAACATCGGCGCACCGGGACGGCGCCTCGAGCAGGTCGACGCCTACGGCAACGTCGCGCATCTGCTGACCCTGGAGGAGCCGCACCGCGAGGTGCGCATCGTCGTGCAGGGGGTGGTGGAAACCAGCGAAACGGACTCACGCCAGGACGACGGACCCTTGTCGCACCTCGCCTATCTCGCGCCGACCGCGCTCACGACCCCGACCGAGGAGATCCGCCGCTTCGCCGAACGGGCGCGCCGCCCGGCGGCGCCGCCCCGGGAGGTCGCGCTGGCGCTGGCGGATGCGGTTTGCGGCGAGATCCGCTACCGCCCGGGCAGCAGCGAAGTCACCGACAGCGCCGCCGCCGCGTTCGCGAACGGCGCCGGGGTCTGCCAGGATCAGTCCCACGTGTTCCTCGCCTGCGCCCGGCTCATCGGCATTCCCGCGCGCTACGTCAGCGGCTATCTGTACACCGGCGACACGAGCGAGGCCGCGAGCCACGCCTGGGTCGATGTGTGGCTCGGCGCCGACGACGGCTGGCACAGCCTCGACATCACGCACCGGCGGCCGGCGTTCGGCGGCTACTGCCGCCTGGCGGTGGGCCGCGATTACCTCGACGCGGCGCCGGTGCGCGGCATGCGCCGCGGCGGCGGATCGGAGACGATGGAGGCGAGCGTGCTGGTCGCCGAATCGGCGCAACAACAGCAGTAGTCATGTAGAATCCGCGCGCATGACTTATTGCGTCGGCCTGCTGGTCGACACCGGGCTCGTGCTGCTGTCCGATTCGCGCACCAATGCCGGCGTCGACCAGATCAGCACATTCCGCAAGATGGCCGTGTTCCAACGCCCCGACGAGCGGGTGCTGGTGCTGCTGTCGGCGGGGAATCTCGCGATCACCCAGGCGGCGGTGAACCTCCTGCACCAGGGCGAAGCCGGCCGCGAGGCGGGCCCGTCCCCGATCCACGCGGCGGCCAACATGTTCGAGGCGGCGCGCGTCGTCGGCGACGCGCTGCGCGAAGTGCACAAGCGCGACGCCGCCTTCCTCAAGGATCAGGGCCACGAATTCAACGGCACGTTCATCCTCGGCGGACAGATCAAGGGCGAGGAGCCGCGCCTGTTCCACGTGTACTCGGCCGGCAATTTCGTCGAATCCTCGATCGACACGCCCTATTTTCAAATGGGCGAGTCGAAATACGGCAAACCGATCATCGACCGGGTCATCCGCCGCAGCAGCAGCCTCGCCCAGGCCGCCAAGTGCGCGCTGGTGTCGATGGACTCGACCATTCGTTCGAACCTGTCGGTGGGCCCGCCGTTGGACCTTGCGATCATCCGCCGGGATGAATACCGGCTCGCGACCCACATCAGCATCGACCTGGACAACGAATACTTCCACATGATCCGCACGCGCTGGGGTCAGGCGCTGCAGGAAGTGTTCAGCGAACTGCCGAACCCGAACTGGTGAGCCGCATGCGCGCATTACAGCCCCGACTCGACCGACGAGAATTGAGCGCGATGCTGCCGCGGGTATTCGCCGCCCTGCGCGCGGCTGACGAGATCACGCTCGGCCATCTGCACCGGGTCAAGATCCGGCACAAGGCCGACGGCAGCGAGGTCACCGTCGCCGACAAATCCGCGGAGCGGCTGCTGCGCCGCCACTTGCAGGCCGCCTGGCCGCAGGACGCGCTGCTCGGCGAGGAATACGGCGGCGCGCTCGGCCGCCGGGGCCGCTGCTGGCTCATCGACCCGATCGACGGCACCGCATCGTATGTGCTCGGACTGCCGATGTGGGGAACGCTGCTATCGCTGCTGATCGACGGCGAACCGGTGTTCGGGTGCATCCACCTCGCGGCGCTCCGGGAGACGACCTACGCGGCGCGGGGCTTCGGCTGCTGGCTCAGCCGCGACGGCGGGCGCCCCCGGCGGGTGCGCGTCGGCGCCCCGCGCGCCCTGTCGGCGGCGCAGGTGGGGCTCACCAGCTTCAAGGAAAGCGACCTCCTACGCCGTCCGGGTCCCTGGCGCCTCACCAAGCTTGCGCGCACCGCGGGCCGCGTCCGGCTGGTCGGGGATTGCGTGCAATACGCCCTGTTGTGCCGCGGCGTGCTCGACGCCGCGATCGACCCGTTGATGAAGCCCTGGGACATCGGTGCGATCGCGCCCTGCGTCATCGAGGCCGGCGGATCCCTGAGCGACCTGAACGGCAACACGAGCCGCATCGTCGAACGCACGTCGCTGGTCGCGGCGAGCACCCCGGCCCTGCGGCGCGCGATCAGCCGGGCCACCCGGCCCACCCGGCCCTGACTTCAAGCGGAGGGGATGAAATCCTCTTCGTCGTGGAAGGTCCGTTCGAACTTCAGGAAGCTGTAATAGCCGCATGAATTGCCGTAGGGGTATTTGCGGCAGACATTGGGCCGCGCCGCGTAGACGGTGCAGCGCCTCGTTTCGCGGTCGAACAGCCGGCACACGGACTTGTAGATCGAGTCCCGATGATGCCGCAGGATCCGCTCCTCGACGTCCTTGGTCTTGTAGACGAAGGTCAGGCGCTTGCGTGCCGCGCGCTCGGAGATGCCGAAGTGCTGCGCCAGGCGGCGCAAGTCGTTGTCGGTCACCGCGATGCGTCCGTGGCTGCAACAATACCCCGGGCATTTTCCGCAATCGAAGCTCATGGTTTATCCGCACTCTTCAGTTCAGGCACGCGCAGGCCGTCGTTCCAGTATAGAGCATCGCGGCGTCAGCCTTCGAGCGGCCGGCGCGGCGTCTCGAGGGTCAGCTGGTAGAACGCCAGGTCCAGCCATCGGCCGAACTTGAAGGCGGCCTCGCGGATCGTGCCGGCATGTTCGAAGCCGAACCGCCGGTGCAATGCGATGCTGGCCTCATTGGCGGCGTCGATGCCGCCGACCATCACGTGCACATCCCCGGAACGCGCGGCGGCGATCAGTCCGGCGAGCAGCCTCGTCCCGACGCCGCGGCCGCGGCGATCCGCGCGCACGTAGACCGAGTGTTCGACCGTGTACTTGTACGCCGGGCGCGCGCGAAAGGTCCCGAACGTTCCGAAGCCCGCGAGGGCCCCCGCCCCGTCGACCAGGCCGATGATCGGCCGGCCGTCCCGGATCTTGTCGTCGAACCACTCGGCGATCATCCGCTCCGTGCGCGGACGATACTCGTAGATCGCGGTCGAATTGGCGATCGCCTCGTTGAAGATCGCGAGCACCTGCGCGCCGTGCGCCTGCAGCGTGCACGGGACCTGCGTGAATTCCTCGTTCATGCGCCTATCATGCCTCTCGCCGTGCTGGCATGCTTGACGAATGAACACCCTCCAACAGGACCCGCACCTCGTCGCCTGGCTGATCGCGGGATCGACGGTGGCGGGCGTCGTGTTCCGGCCGTGGCGGGTGTCCGAGGCGGTCTGGGCCGTGCTCGGCGCCGGCATCATGATCGCCGCCTCGTTGATCTCCCCCGGCGATGCCCTGGGCGCCATGCGCGACGGCACCGATGTGTACCTGTTCCTCGCCGGCATGATGCTGCTCGCGGAGCTTGCGCGCCGCGAAGGGCTGTTCGAGTGGACCGCGGCCCTCGCGGTGCGCGGCGCCCGCGGTTCGGCGCAGCGCCTGTTCCTGCTGACCTACGTGGTCGGCATCGCGGTGACGGTGCTCTTGTCGAACGACGCCACCGCCGTCGTGCTGACCCCCGCCGTCCATGCGGCGGCCAAGCGCGCCGGCGCGCCGCCGCTGCCTTACCTGTTCGTCTGCGCCTTCGTCGCGAACGCCGCGAGCTTCGTGCTGCCGATCTCCAATCCCGCGAATCTCGTCGTCTACGGCAGCGCGATGCCGCCGCTCGGGCGCTGGGTCGCGCAATTCGCGGCGGCCTCGGTCGCCGCGATCCTGGTGACCTACTGGCTGCTGCGCCGCCTGCAGCGCGGCGAACTGCGCGCCCCGATCAGCGCGCACGGCGGGGTGCCCGAGCTCGGCCATGGCGGCCGCGTCGCCGCCGCCGCGATCGGCGCCACCGTCGCGCTGCTCGCGGCGTCCTCGGCACTCGGCCGGCCGCTCGGCCTGCCCACGTTCCTCGCCGGGACCGGCGCCTGGCTGGCGATCTTCGCCGTGCACCGCGCGCCGCCGTGGGCGGCGCTCAAGTCCGTCTCCTGGAGCGTGCTGCCCTTGGTCGCCGCGCTGTTCATCCTGGTGCGCGCGGTGGAGAACACCGGCGCGCTCGCCCCCATCGCGCAGTTGCTCGCCGCGCCGCCGGGCGCCTCGACGAGGCTGGCCGCACTGGTCGCGGGCGCGGGCGCGGCCTTCGGCTCCAACCTGATCAACAATTTGCCGATGGGATTGATCGCAGCGAAATTGGTCGCCTCCGGCCACGCCTCGCCGGCCATCGCCGGGAGCCTGCTGATCGGCGTCGATCTCGGGCCGAACCTGTCGGTCACGGGTTCGCTTGCGACGATCCTGTGGCTGCTCGTTCTACGGCGCGAGGGGGTCGCAATGAGCGGCCGGCGATTTCTGCTGCTGGGTTGCATCGTGATGCCGCTGTCGCTCGCCGCCGCGCTCGGCTGTTACCTCGGCTTCGCCCCGCTGTGAGCCGGCGGCCCCGGCGGATGACGCTTGGCGTCGATTCTGGGATAATTCCCGGCCATGTCGGTAAAAAACAGCCTTTGCTGGTTCGCCGCCGCGATCGTCGCGGCCGCGGCGCCGCTGTCTGGCTGCGGTCGGAGCGGCACCGACGGCGCGACGACCGCCATCAACGGCTCGATCCACATCGCCGCCGGCACGCCCGCCGGCGCGGTCGCCACCGTGAACGGATCGATCACCGCGGACGATAACGCGATCCTGACGACGGTACGCACCGTCAACGGCGGCATCACGATCGGCGCCCACGCGAGCGCCGAATCCCTGACGACGGTGAACGGTCCGGTCGTCCTGCAGACCGGCGCCCACGTCTCGGGCGGCGTGACCGTCGTCAACGGCGGCGTGACGCTGGCCGACGGGGCGCGGGTGGCAGGCCCCGTGACCAACGTGAGCGGCCCGATCCGGCTGAATTCCGCGGCGGTCTCCGCCGGCATCATCACGGTGAACGGCGACGTCACGATCCTCGGCGCCTCCCACGTCGAGGGAGGCATCTGGGTGAAAAAGCCGAGCGGGGTTTTCTTCCATGTCAGCGATGCGATCCCCCGCATCGTGATCGGACCGGGTGCCGTCGTCGACGGCACGCTGCGCTTCGATCACCAGGTCGCGCTGTTCGTCAGCGACCAGGCCTCGATCGGCCCGATCAGCGGCGCGACCCCCGTCCGCTTCAGCGGTCCCTCGCCCGCGCAGTGACCCGCGGCGGCCCCGCGTTTCGATTGACAGAAATTACTTAGAGACCTATATTTTAGCGTTCGAATCGATTGATTCCCCGGCCCTTGCCTGCGCGCGATGCTCTCGTCCGTCCACGGCGGATCGCCCAACCAGGTTTTGACGTAGTTCGAGCGGAGCCCGTGCATCGATGTGGATCGTAAGAGTCGCGCTGCATCGGCCGTACACCTTCATCATGCTCGCGCTGTTGATCGTGCTCGCGGGCGTCTACTCCTTCCTCAAGACCCCGACCGACATCTTTCCGAACATCAAGATCCCGGTCGCCGCGGTGATATGGCATTACAACGGCCTGTCGCCCGAGGAAATGGCCGACCGCATCGTCTTGTTCTCTGAGCGGGTCGCGCAAACCGTCGTCAACGACGTCGCGCACACCGAATCGCAATCCGTCGACGGCGTCGCCGTCGTCAAGTATTTCTTCCAGCCCGACGCCGATCCGGACCTGTCCTACGCTCAGATCGTCGCGGTGTCCCAGGCCCAGCTGTTCAACTCCCCGCCCGGGACCTCTCCCCCGTTCATCCTGTCGTACAACGCCTCCAGCGTGCCGATCCTGCAGCTCGCGCTGTCCAGCGACACGCTGTCGGAATCGCGGATATACGATCTCGCCAACAGCATCCTGCGCACGGACCTCGCGACCGTCGCCGGCGCGGCGATCCCGTTTCCATTCGGCGGCAAGCAGCGCGAGGTCACGGTCGACCTCGACCCGGTCGCGCTGCGCGCTCGGGGAATCTCGCCGTCGGACGTGGCCGACGCAATCGGTGCGCAGAACCTGATCCTGCCCGCCGGCACCGAGAAAATCGGCTCGCTGCAGTACTACGTGCGGCTCAACGCGAGCCCGCGCAAGCTCGAGGATCTGAACAACCTGCCGATCCGCTCCGCGAACGGCGCGGTCACCTACGTGCGCGACGTCGCCCACGTCCGCGACGGCTACTCCCCCCAGACCAACATCGTGCGCCTGAACGGCCGGCGCGCGGTGCTGATGAGCGTGCTGAAGACGGGCAAGGCCTCGACGATCGACATCATCAACGGCATCAAGTCCCGCCTTCCCCAGATCCAGGCGTCGCTGCCGCCCAGCCTCAAGATCAAGGCGCTCAGCGACCAGTCGATCTTCGTGCGCGCCGCGATCAACGGCGTGATACGCGAGGCCGTGATCGCCGCGGCCCTGACGGGTCTGCTGATCCTGCTGTTCCTCGGCAGCTGGCGCAGCACGCTCATCATCACGATTTCGATCCCGCTGTCGATCCTCGCCTCGATAGCCTGCCTGTCGGCGCTCGGCCAGACGATCAACATCATGACCCTTGGGGGGCTCGCGCTCGCGGTGGGCATCCTCGTCGATGACGCGACGGTGACGATCGAGAACATCAACTGGCACCTCGAGCAGGGCAAGGACGTGGAGAGCGCCATTCTCGACGGCGCGCGCCAGATCGCGCTGCCGGCGCTGGTCTCGACGCTGTCCATCTGCATCGTGTTCCTGCCGATGTTCCTGCTCGCCGGCATCGCGAAATACCTGTTCATTCCGCTCGCCGAGGCGGTGGTGTTCGCGATGCTCGCCTCCTACCTGCTGTCGCGAACGCTCGTGCCGACGCTCGCGAAATACTGGCTGAAGCCGCACGCACAGCGCGCGCAGGAGCGCGGCACCCACGCGTTCGCGCGCCTGCAGGCGCGCTTCGAACGGGGATTCGAGCGGATGCGCGACGAGTACCGCCTGTTGCTCGGCGCGGCGCTGCACGGCGGACCGCGTTTCGCCGCCGTGTTCCTGGCCGCGATGGCGGCGAGCGCGTTGCTCGCCTTCCCGCTCGGTCCGCTTCCCGGACTCGGACAGGACTTCTTCCCGAGCGTCGACTCCGGCCAGATCAAGCTGCATCTGCGCGCGCGCACCGGCATGCGCATCGAGGAGACCGCGGCGCTCTGCGACGCGGTCGAGGCGACGATCCGAAGTGTGATCCCCGCGGATCAGATCAGCAACATCGTCGACAACATCGGGCTCCCGTACAGCGGCATCAACCTCGCCTACAGCACATCGGCGCCGATCGGCGCGGGCGATGCCGACATCTTCATCAATTTGCGCGCCCGCCACGCGCCGAGCGCCCAATTCGTCCGCGCCCTGCGGCGCACGCTGGCGCGCACCTATCCGTCGACGACGTTCTCGTTCCTGCCCGCGGACATGATCAGCCAGATCTTGAACTTCGGCCTGCCGTCGCCGATCGACGTGCAAATCCTCGGGATGAACCGGGCGGGAAATCGCGCGTTCGCGAACACGCTGCTGCAGAAGCTGCGCGCCGTCCCGGGCGCGGTCGACCTGCGGATCCAGCAACCGGCCGACTATCCACAGATCGATGTCGCCGTGAACCGCAGCAAGGCGAGCCTGCTCGGACTGACCGAGAAGGACGTCGCCCGCAACATGCTGGTGTCCCTGTCCGGCAGCTTTCAGACCTCGCCGAGCTTCTGGATCGACCCGCGCACCAGCACGCAGTACCAGATCGCCGTGCAGACGCCCGAGTACCGGATGCACTCCCTCGGCGACCTCGCCAACACGCCGGTCGCGAACGCAGCGGCCGGCCGCGGCGGCGCCACGCTGTCGGACGTCGCCACGTTCAGCCGCGCGGCGACCGCCGGGGTCGTCGACCACTACAACGCCACCCCGGTGATCGACATCTTCGGCACCGTCCAGGGCGCCGACCTCGGCTTCGTGTCGACCCGGATCAACCAGATAATCGCCGCATCGCGCCAAGATCTGCCGCGCGGCTCGCACATCGTGCTGCGCGGCCAGACGCGGACGATGAAGGACTCGTTCAACGGACTGCTCCTCGGACTGCTCGCCGCGATCGTGCTCGTGTACATGCTGATCGTCGTCAACTTCCAGTCGCTGCTCGATCCGTTCATCATCATCACCGCGCTGCCCGCGGCGCTCGCGGGGATCGTCTGGATGCTGTTCCTGACGCACACGCCGGTGACGGTGCCGGCGCTCACCGGGGCGATCATGTGCATGGGCGTCGCGACCGCCAACAGCGTCCTGGTCGTCAGCTTCGCGCGCGAGCGCATGAATGCCGGCGACGACGCGTTCGAAGCGGCGATCCAGGCCGGCTACACGCGACTGCGGCCGGTGCTGATGACCGCGCTCGCGATGGTCATCGGCATGGTGCCGATGGCGCTCGGACTCGGCGACGGCGGCGAACAGAACGCCCCGCTCGGCCGCGCGGTGATCGGCGGACTGATCTTCGCGACCGTGGCGACGCTGTTCTTCGTACCCACGCTGTTCTCGATCATTCACGGCCGCAAACCGGCGCTCGCGACGGCACCGGCGGAGACAACCCATGCTTGAGCGCGCCTCCTATGCACCCGACGAGAAATTGAGGCGCCGCATCAGGCGTTATTCCCTGCTCCTGCTCGTCGCGGCGTTGATTCTCGCCGCATGGGGCATCGCCGGCCGCGTGCGGGCGCGCAGCGCGCTCGCGCGCGAGACCGCCGCGGAGGCCGAGATCAGCGTGGTCGCGGTGCACCCGGACCGCGCCCGCACCGGCGAGGACCTGGTGCTGCCGGCGACCGTGCGCGCCAACTCGGAGGCGCCGATCTACGCGCGCACCAGCGGATATCTCCAGGCCTGGTATACCGACATCGGCTCCTCGGTGCGCAAGGGCGAGGTGCTCGCGCGGATCGACACCCCGGAGGTCGACCAACAACTCGCGCAGGCGCTCGCCGAACTCGCGAGCGCGCGCGCGAACCTGGCCCTGGCCGAGAGCACCGATGCGCGCTGGCGCAAGCTCCTCGCGACCGATTCGGTGTCACGGCAGGATGCCGACCAGAAGGCCGCCGATGCGGCGGCGTCGCGGGCGGCCGCGCAATCCGCGGCCGCGAACGTCGCCAGGCTGCGCGAACTGGAGTCGTTCAAGCGCGTGGTGGCGCCCTTCGACGGCGTCGTCACGGCGCGCAACACCGATGTGGGCGCACTGGTCAACGCGGGCGAAACGGCGGGCGCGGAGCTGTTCCGCGTCGCCGATTCGAGCCGGCTGCGCGTCTACGCCGCGGTGCCGGAGGCATACGCGGCGTCCATGAATCCGGGCGGGGCCGCGCTTTTGCGCTTCGCCGAATTCCCCGGCAGGTCGTTCGCGGCGACGCTCGTGCGCACCGCCGGAGCCCTCGATCCCGCGACCCGCACGCTGCAGGTCGAGCTGCGCCTCGACAACGCCGGTCACCGGATCCTGCCGGGGGCGTATGCGGAAGCGGATTTCAAGATCGGCGCGGACCGCGAGGCACTGCGGCTGCCGGCCAACACCGTGCTGTTCCGCGCCGCCGGCCTGCAGGTCGCGACCGTCGCGCCGGGCGGCAGGATCCAGCTCAAGCACATCGTCGAGGGCCGCGATTTCGGCAACACCGTCGAGGTGCTCTCGGGCATCGACGCCCGCGACCTCGTCATCGTCAATCCGCCGGACTCGAGCGTCGACGGCGAACGGGTGCGGATCGTCGCCGCCACGGGCGCGGGAGCCCGCGCGCCGTGAACGGGGGTCGCGGCACCTCCGGTTCCGCCGCATCGCGGCTCGCCGCCGGCGCACTGGCCGTCTGCACGCTCACCGCCTGCACGCTCGCGCCCCGCTATCACGTACCGACGGCTCCCTCGCCCGCCTCCGCCTACCCGGCGGCGGACGGCGCGTGGGCGCCCGCGCGACCCGCCGACGGGCTGCCGCGCGGACCCTGGTGGACCCGCTTCGGCGACCCGCGACTCGATGTGCTCGAGCGGCGCGTGGGGACCGACAACCAGGATATCCGGGCGGCGTTCGCCCGTCTGATGCAGGCGCGGGCCGACACGCGGATCGCGCGGGCCGGACTCTGGCCCCGGATCGACGCGGCGGCGGCCGCCGGCCGCTCGCGCATCTCGAGCAATGCGCCGCGGCTCCCGTCGACGGTGAAGCCGATCGCGGACAACTTTGACCTCGAGAGCGACCTGTCCTATGAAATCGACCTGTTCGGCCGGATCCGCAGCGGTGTGAACGCCGCCCGCGCCGACGAGCAGGCGAGCGCCGCGGATCTCGCGACGCTCGCGCTGGCGATGCACGCCGAGATGGCGGTCGACTACTTCAGACTGCGCGGCGAGGACACAAACATCGCGTTGCTCGACTCCACGGTGGCCGACTACGCCCGGTCGCTCGCGCTGACCCGCAACCTCCACCGGGGCGGCGCGGCGGCGGCGGTGGACGTGTCGCAGGCCCGGGCCCAATGGGAGAGCGCGCGCACGGCGGCCGCCGAGGCGCGGCTGCAGCGGGCGCTCACGCTGCACGCGCTCGCGCTGCTCGCGGGCGCCAATCCGACGACGTTTCTGCTCGCGCCGCAACCCCTGCCGGCCGATGCGCAGCCTCCCGCGATCGATCCCGGCCTGCCGTCGACGCTGCTCGAGCGGCGCCCGGACGTCGCCGCCGCGGAGCGGCGCGTCGCGGCCGCGAACGCGCAGATCGGCGTCGCGCGTGCCGCCTATTTTCCGGTGTTCAATCTCGCGGCGGCGATCGGCGCCGACAGCGCGTCGGCCGCGACCTGGCTCGCGGCCCCAAGCCGGATCTGGTCCCTGGGCGCAACGGGGGTGCTCTCGGTCTTCGATGCGGGCGCGCATCGCGCGCAGTCGGCGGCCGCGCACGCGCGCTACGACGAACTGGTCGCCGATTACCGCAACACCGTGATCGGCGCCTACCGCGACGTGGAGGATAATCTCGCGGCGCTCGCGGCGCTGCGCCGGGAAGCGGCCAGCGAGTCGGCCGCGGTCGATGCAACCGCCGCCGCGCTATCCCAGGCGCGTTACCGTTACCAGGCGGGCGTCACGACCTACCTGGAAGTGGCGAGCGCCGAGACGGCGGCCTTGCAGGCGCGCTCGGCCGCGGTCGCGATCGCGACGCGGCGGCTGGCCGCCGGCGTGCGCCTGATCGAGGCCTTGGGCGGCGGTTGGAGCGAGGCGAAGTCCGGCGCTCAGTGACCCGCGTCCCGTCGCGGCGCGCCGAACGGCGGCCGCGCGAACCAGACGAACGGGGTCAACAACAGGTACAGCACCGCGATCAGCAGAAACACGTCGTTGACGCCCAAGGTGAGCGCCTGCTGGGTGAGCATGTGGTCGACATACTGCATCGCATAGGCGCCGTGGACGCCAACGGCGTTGAGCGCCGCGCGATAGTCCGCCCAGGCGCCGGTGCCGTTGCTGATGCGCTCGGCGAGCACCGCGCGGTGATAGTCGGTGCGCGAATTCCAAAGCCACACGGTGATCGCGGTGGCGAAACTGCCCATCATCGTGCGGATGAAGTTGCTGAGTCCGGAGGCGGACGCGAGTTCATCCGGGTGCAGGCCCGCCAGCATGATCTGATTGAGCGGCAGGAAGAAGAACGACAGGCCGAGGCCCTGCAGGAATCGCGGCAGCGCGAACTGACCAAAGCTCGCCTCCGGGTTCAGCGTCGACGTCCAGAAGATCGCCGAACCGAACACGCAGAATGCGAACGTCACCGCGAGCCGCAGGTTCATGCGGTTCATGTTGCGGCCGACGATCGGCGCACAGATCAACGCGAGTATGCCGACCGGGGCGACCGCGAGCCCGGCCCAGGTCGCGGTGTAGCCGACGTTCGTCTGCAGCCATAACGGGAAGACGATGTTGACGCCGGACAGGCCGAAATAGGCCAATCCGACGACGATCGTGCCGACCGCGAAATTGCGCACCCGGAACAATTGCAAGTCCACGATCGGATGGCGGTCGGTCAACTCCCAGGCGATCAACACGGTGAGGCTCACCAGCGAGACCACCGCGGCGGCGACGATGATCGGCGAGTTGAACCAGTCCTTGTCGTTGCCGTTATCCAGCATGAATTGCAGGCTGCCGACGCCGACGAACAACAACACCAGGCCGAGGAAGTCGATCGGCTGCTTGATACGCTTCGATTCCCGGCGGCGCAGGATCAGCCAACAGGAGATCGCCGAGAATGCGCCGACCGGCAGGTTGATGTAGAAGAGCCAGGGCCAGGAAAGATTGTCCGTGATCCATCCGCCGAGGATCGGGCCGCAGATCGGCGCGATGATGATGACCATTGCCCACAACGCGATCGCCATGCCGCGCCGCTCGGGCGGATAATTGCGCAGCAGGATCGCCTGAGCGACCGACATCATCGGCCCCGACACCAAGCCCTGCATCAAGCGCGACGCGACCAGCATAGGCAGGCTCGTCGCCAGCCCGCAGATCGCGGAAAAACACATGAACAGCGTGATCGACGTGACGAAGGTGCGCACCTCGCCGAAGCGGCGCCCGATCCACCCCGTCAGGGGCTGCATCACCGCGGCGGCGAGCATGTAGGAACTGACCGCCCAGGTGCCCTCGGAAGTGCTGACGCCGAGGCTGCCGGAAATCGCGGGCACCGAGACATTGACGATCGTCATGTCCAGGATTTCCATGAACGACGCCGTCGCGATCGCCGCCGTCAGGAACAGCAGCATCGCGCCGTGCAGCGGCGGGTACTCCGGATCCGCGGCCGGCGGCCTGGCGTCAGCCATCGCGCCCTGCTACCGGGCGCTTGCCAGGTTCCGGCGGATCACCGCGTCCGCTTGCGCATCCGCCTTGGCGATGTCGGCGGCATAAACGTCGGTTGCCCCGGCGAACTGATCACGGACGTCGGGCGCGAGCACCGGACCCGTTTGATTCGTCGTGTCGACCGTGACGGTCGCCGACAGGCCGACACGCAGCGGGTGCTTCTCCAGATCCTGGCTGTCGATCGCGATGCGCACCGGCACGCGCTGCACGACCTTGATCCAGTTGCCGGACGCGTTCTGCGGCGGCAACAGCGCGAACGCCGCGCCGGTCCCGGCGGAAACCCCGAGCACGCGGCCGTGGTATTTCACCGCGCCCCCATACAGATCGCTGACGACGACCGCCGGCTGGCCGATGCGCAGGTCGCGCAGCTGGACTTCCTTGAAGTTCGCATCGACCCACAGCGCGTTCAGTGGGATCACCGTCATCAGCGCCTGGCCGGGCTGGATGTGCTGTCCGAGCTGCACGCTGCGCTCGGCGACGTAACCGGTGACCGGGGCGACCACCCGGTCGCGCTCGGCGGCGATCCAGGCGTCGCGGTACGCCGCCTTGGCCTCGAGCACGTTCGGATTGTGGGCGACGTCGGTGCCGTCGACGAGCGCATGGGCGGCATGCGCCTGCCGTTCGGCCTGGTCGAGCGCGTCGCGCGCGAGCCGCACGGCGTCATCCGCGTGCCGCAGCTCCTCCGGCGCGATCGCCTCGGCCGCGATCAACGGCTTGCGCCGCGCAAAATCCGACTGCGCGCGCGCAAGTTCCAGACGGCGCGCGGCCACTACCGCGTCGTACTGCCCCGCGAGCGCGGTCTGTTGCCGCACCTGGCGCACGCTCTCGGCGAGCATGCTGGCCGCCCGGCTCATCCGTGTCTCGGCATCCACGGGATCGAGGCGCACCAGCACCTGCCCGGCGTGAACGAGTTGGGTGTCGTCGGCGAGCACGGAGACGACGGTGCCGGCCACCCGCGCCGAGATCACGACCTTGTTGCCGTTCACGTACGCGTCGTCCGTGTCCTCGCGCTTCGACAGCACGAGGTACCAGAACAGCGCCCATAACAGCCCCGCGGCGATGAACACGAGCGCGATCACGGTCAATATCTTGCGTCGCTTTCCGTTGGATGGGGCGGCGACCTGGGTTTCAGCGGTTGCATTCATGGTGTTGACTTCTTGGCGGTCGAATCGGAATTCACGATGCGCGGCGAGCCGGTATAGCCGCCGCCGAGCGCGCGCAGCAGCGCGACGTCGGCGGCCACTTCCGCGGCATCGAACTGGACCAGCGCATCACGCTGTTCGAGCACGGTCATGCGCGCGGCGAGCTCGCCGCGCGGATCACTGACGCCCTGGCGCACGCGCGCCGCGGCGCTGCGCTCGAGCCGCCGGGCGGCGGCCAGCTCGCGCGCGCGCTCGCTTTTCTCCGCCGCGATCTGCGTCAGCGTGGCGGCCTCGGTCGCGACGTCGCGCGCGGCCTCTATCACGGTCTGGTCGTAGGTGGCGACGGCGGCGCGCAGCCCGGCGCGGGTCGCGCCATAGCGCGCGCGCAGCTGGCCGGCGTCGAATATCGGCAGGTGCAGTGCGATGCTCGCCTGCGGCACGCGGCTGCCGTAGCGGAGCAGCTTGCCGAAGTCGATGCTCGACAGGCCCGCGAGCGCGTTGATGCTGATGTCGGGCAGGAACTCGGCTCGCGCGGACGCGGAACGGCTTTGGGCCGCCTCGACGCGCCAGCGGCTTGCGGTGATGTCCGCGCGGCGCGCGATCAGGTCGATGCCGACGTCGGACGGCAGCTTGGTGTCGATGACCGGCAGCGGCGCGGCCTGGAGCGGCGGCAAAGCCGCCGGGGACTCGCCGACCAGCGCCGCGAGAATCACCACGCGACGCTTCGCGCTGCCCTCCAGCCCCGCGATCGCCTCGCGCGCAGCGGCAACGCCAAGTTCACCGCGGCGTACCGTCTCGGCCGGGTCGAGACCGGCGCGCGCGCGGGCCGCCGCGATCGCCTCCTCCCGGCGGGCGACCGAGAGCCGATCGCGCGCCAACGCGAGCCGGCCCTGGTCGGCCTGCCAGCCGAAGTAGGTGTCGGCAATCGAACTCGCGAGCGCGAGCGCCGCGGAACTGCGCTCCGCCGCGGCCGCGTGGGCCTCGTCCACCGCCGCCGCGACCGCGTCGCGCTGCTTGCCCCACCAGTCGAAGGTGTAGCTCGCCTGGAGGCCGAGATCGGCCTGGTTGTACCATTGGAAACCGAGCAACTTGGGCGGGAACAGGCCGTTGTCGCTCAAGCGCTGGCGCTCGGCGGTGCCGGCAAGCTCGACGTGCGCGCCGCTCGCGGCGCCCACCAACAGAACGCTCTGGCGCGCCGAATCGAATCGGGCGTGGGCCGCCGCGAGCGACGGCGACGATG
Source organism: Gammaproteobacteria bacterium (assembly GCA_037441085.1). Lineage (GTDB taxonomy): Bacteria > Pseudomonadota > Gammaproteobacteria > Steroidobacterales > Steroidobacteraceae > Bog-1198. The sequence continues at coordinate 56,012 of JBBISV010000005.1, forward strand.
CGAGCGCGGTCTCGATCAAGCGGTCGAGCGTGGGATCGCGGTAATCGCGCCACCAGGCCGCGGCCGGCCACAATCCGCCGCCCGAACCCAGATCGGCGACCGGTGCCACCGTGGCCAGATGCGGCGTCTTCGGTTTGGACGGGTATCCCGCGCAGGCCGACAACAACAGCGCCACGAACGACAAGGCGAGCGGCATCGATTTCATGCGCCGGCGTCCGCCGTTGCCGGCGCCAGGACAGAGTCGAAACGGGCTGCGAGCCGCTTCAACAGGGTGATCAACAAAGTCTTATCCTCCTGCGAGTGCGCGCCGTACAAGCCGCGCAAGGGTCCGAACATGGGTGGCAAAATGGTGCGCACGAGTTTTTCGCCATTTTCGGTGATGCGCAGCACCATCCGGCGCCGGTCCGACTCACAGGCGTCCCGCGTGATGAGCCCATGTCGCACCAAGGCATCGCTGATGCGCGACATGTTCGCCGGGCTTTGCGACGCGCGCGAGCATAGGTCGGACGGATGGGCACTGCCCTCCGGCTGTGAGAACAACGCGGCCAGCACGCGAAACTCCGCTTCGCCGAGCCCATTGGGTCGGATTTGATGATCGAGCATCAAGCCGAACTCATGCGCGAGCAGCAGGATCAAACGCAGGATCAACACCTCATCCAGCGGCAACTCGGGCATGCGCCCACGCAGGCGGCCCAGGCTCGCTTCGATCAGCTCGATTTCACTTTGCACGATAAGCTACGGCTTGCAATGATTTGGCAACTAACAGTTCACAAGCGAATATTCTACGCGTAGAATATATCGGACGCAAATACTCACGGTAGTTTTCGGGATGATCAGGCGTCGGCATGCAATGAACACCTTTAAAGAGTCTGGCCCGCGGCGCCTCAGCGCCTTGATTTTGGCCGCGTCATTTTCCTTCACCGTCGGCGGCTGCGCCGTCGGCCCGGATTACCGCACGCCGGCGCCACCGTCAGTCCATGACTATGTGCGCGGCGGCCTGCCGGCGCAC
>JBBISV010000006.1:0-53526 GCA_037441085.1 Gammaproteobacteria bacterium
GCGGCCGCTCGCGGCTGCGCCGGACTCGGCCGGATCGAGCGCCGGTACCGCCGCCGTCGTCCAACCGGACGCGGCCGCCGCGCCGCAGGCCGCCGTGGCCGCAAGCCCCGCCGAGCCGGCGCCCGCGGCCGACCCGACGACGACCACGGATGCGGCCGCGCAACCGGCCGCCGATGCCGGCGTCGCGCTCGCGCCGAACGCACCGCAGCGCTACGTGGTCAAGCGCGGCGACACCTTGTGGGGCATTGCCAAGCTGTTTCTGCGCGATCCCTGGCATTGGCCCGAGATCTGGCAGGCGAACCCGCACATCCACAATCCGCATCTCATTTATCCGGGCGACACGCTGCGCCTGGCCTATGTCGACGGTCACCCCCAGCTCGTCCTGCAGCCCGGTTCATCGCAGCGGCTGCCGGTCGAACGTGGCGGCGTCGTGCGGCTCGAGCCGCGCGTGCGCAGCGAACCCCTGGCGGGTGCGATCACGACGATTCCGTACGAGACGATCTCGGCGTTCATGTCGAAGCCGTCGGTGCTCTCGCCCGAACAAATCCATGATGCCGCCTACATCCTGGCCTCGCTCGACGATCACTCGGCGATCTCCGCGGGCGACACCATTTATGCGCGCGGCTTCCAAACGCCGGCCGCGCTCGGCGCCGATTACAGCGTGATCCGTATCGGCGCTCCCCTGCGCCGATACGGCAGCAGCAAGATCATCGGCTACAACGGCATATTCACCGGCACCGCGCGCGTCACCCGCAGCGGCGATCCGGCGACGCTCAAGATGACCGAGTCGACCCGCGAGTCCGAACCCGGCGACAAGATCATTCCCAGCCACGTCGACATGCCGCTGAATTTCAGCCCCAGTGCGCCGGCGCACAAGGTCAGCGGCCGGATCATCGCCGTCAGCGACGGCGTGACGATGATCGGTCAGTACCAGGTCGTCGTCATCGATCGCGGCGCGCTCGACGGGCTGGCGCCGGGCAACATACTCGCGGTCTACACGGCGGGCGCCGTCGTCCGCGACAACGAAAAGAACGGCTTTATGCAGGGCGGCTCGAAAAGTTTCGGTCCGAAGGTGCGCCTGCCCGACGAGCGCAGCGGCACGTTCATGGTTTTCAAGACCTTCGACCACATCAGCTACGGTTTGATCATGGAGGCGCGCAACATCATCCGCGTCACCGATCGCGTCGAGAATCCGTGAGGAACGCCGTTACCGCGGCTGAATAGGTGATAATCGGCGGATGCCGATAACGGAAGAGCGACTCGCCTGGGCCACGCTCGCCCGCACTCCGGGACTCACGGTGCCGCTGCTGTCGACGGCACTGGAGACCCAAGGCGGCGCGAAGGGCCTGGTCGGGGCGGCCGATCACGCCCGCGCCCGCGCCGGACTGCCGCCGGTCGCGCGTGAATTCCTGAAATCGGCCGCGGCGGCCGCGACCGCCGCGGAACGGCGCTGGCTCGAGGATCCGGCCCATGACATCCTCGGCTTCGACGATCCACGCTTCCCGCCGCTGCTGCGCGCCGCGGGCGACTGCCCGATCGCGCTGTACGTCGATGGCCAGGTCGATGCGCTCGCCGCCCCGCAACTGGCGATAGTCGGCAGCCGAAACCCCAGCGCCCAGGGTCGGGAGACGGCCTTCGCCTTCGCCAAATACCTTGCCCGCCAGGGACTTGCGATTACGAGCGGACTCGCCGCCGGCATCGACACGGAGGCCCACCGCGGCGCGATCGCGGGCGGAGGCAGCACGATCGCCGTCCTCGGATCGGGCATCGACCTGATTTATCCCGCGCAGAACGCCGCGCTGGCCGCGCAAATCACGCAGCACGGGGCCGTGATCAGCGAATTTGCGCTGGGCACACCGGTCCGGCGCGGCAATTTCCCGCAAAGAAACCGCATCATCGCCGCCATGTCCTCGGGCACGCTGGTGGTCGAGGCCGCGCGGCGCAGCGGTTCGCTGATCACCGCGCGACTGGCGGGGGAGAACGGGCGGGAGGTGTTCGCGATCCCGGGATCGATCCACAACCCGCTCGCGCGCGGCTGCCACCAACTGATCAGGCAGGGCGCCAAATTGACCGAAACGGCCGAGGATATCCTGGGGGAACTGAATTTTTCCGGGTTTCTCAACCACCTGGAGGCCCCCGGGACCGCCGGCGGGTCCGCCGCGCCCGCTGCCGCGGGAATGGACAACGACCATAAAATCTTGTTAGATGCGCTCGGCTTCGATCCGGCGGACATCGACACCTTGGTCGTCCGAACCGGCTTCAAGGCCGATGCCGTGTCCTCGATGATGTTGATTCTCGAGCTCGAAGGCTACGTTCAGGCCGCCCCCGGCGGCCGCTATTCCCGAGTCGCCAGGAGCCAATTGGGGTGAAAGAAAACGTTCTCGACCTGCTCATCTACATGTTCGAGAATTACATGAGCGCTGACGATGAGCCGCGACCCGACCGAGTCACCTTGAAGACCGAGTTGGAAAAGGCGGGATTCGCCGAATTCGACGTCGAACGCGCCATGGAGTGGCTCGACGGGCTGTCCGGAGACCAGCTGGGCAAGGTCGCCGAGGCGACCGCCCGTGCGGTGCGCGTGTTCAGCGGGCAGGAATTGTTGCGGCTCGACACCGACGTGCGCGGCTACCTGATGCACCTCGAGAACCTGAGGATCCTGTCGGCTCCGCAGCGTGAGCTCGTGATCGACCGCCTGATGGCGCTCGACGCCGACGAAATCGACATCGAACAGGTCAAATGGGTCGTCCTGATGGTGCTGTTCAGCCAACCCGGCCAGGAATCGGCCTATGCGCAAATGGAAGACCTGGTCTTCGAAGAGCGCAGCGACGCGTTGCACTAGACCGCTTTGAGCACCAATCTCGTTATAGTGGAATCGCCCGCGAAGGCGAAGACCATCAAGAAGTACCTTGGAAAGGACTTCGAGGTGCTGGCCTCGTACGGTCACGTGCGCGATCTGGTGCCGAAGGAAGGCGCGGTCGACACCGAGCACCGCTTCGCGATGAAGTACCAGGTCGTCGAGCGCAACCAAAAGCACGTCGACGCGATTTCCAGGGCGCTGAAGAAGGCGCGGGCGCTTTATCTCGCGACCGACCCCGACCGCGAGGGCGAGGCGATCTCCTGGCACCTGCGCGAACTGCTCCAGGCGAACGGTGAACTCGCCGACAAGAAGGTCGAGCGCGTGGTCTTCTACGAGATCACCAAGAATGCGGTGCGCGAGGCGATGGAGCATCCGCGCGAACTGTCCGTCGACCTGGTGAACGCGCAGCAGGCGCGGCGGGCGCTCGATTTTCTCGTCGGCTTCAATTTGTCGCCCCTGTTGTGGAAAAAGGTGCGGCCGGGATTGTCGGCGGGCCGCGTGCAGAGCCCGGCGCTGCGGATGATCTGCGAGCGCGAAGACGAGATCGCCGCGTTCGTCGCGCGCGAATACTGGACCATCGACGCCGAACTCGAGCACGCCGAGCAAAAATTCCCCGGCAAGCTGGTCGAGTACGGCGGCGCCAAGGTCGAACAGTTCACGTTCACCAACGAGGCGCAGGCCCACGAGGCGCAACGAAGCATCCAGGCCGCGGCCGGGGAAGAGCTTCGGGTGAACAGCGTCGAGCGGAAACAGCGGCGCCGCAATCCCGCCCCGCCGTTCACCACCTCCACGCTGCAGCAGGAAGCGGCGCGCAAGCTCGGCTTCAGCGCGCAAAAGACCATGCGGGTCGCGCAGCAGCTGTACGAGGGCGTCGACATCGGCGAGGGCGCCGTCGGCTTGATCACCTACATGCGCACCGACTCGCTGAACCTCGCGCAGGAGGCGGTCGGACAGATTCGCGAGGTCATCGTCAAGCTCTACGGCGCGGCCGGCCTCTCCGAGGAGGCCCGGGTCTTCCGTACGAAGGCCAAGAACGCGCAGGAAGCGCACGAGGCGATCCGTCCGACGTCGGCGGCGATCGTGCCGGCAGACCTGGAGGGGAAGATCGAGGCCGATCAATTCCGGCTTTACGCGCTGATCTGGAAGCGCACCGTCGCGTGCCAGATGGCGCCGGCGGTGTTCGACACCGTCACGGTGGAGTTGCTCGCGGGTCCGGACGGGTCCGCGCGCCACCTGCTGCGCGCGAACGGCTCGACGCTGGTCAAGCCCGGGTACATCTCCGTCTACCAGGAAGGCATGGACGACGCGGTCCAGGACGACTCGGACCACGTGCTGCCGCCGATGCGCGAAGGCGACCTCGTCAAGCTGCGCGCCGTGACCCCGGCCCAGCATTTCACGGAGCCGCCGCCGCGCTTCTCGGAAGCTTCGCTCGTCAAGGCGCTGGAGGAATACGGGATCGGCCGTCCGTCGACGTACGCGTCGATCATCTCGACGCTGCGCGACCGGCAATACGTGGAAATCGAGAATCGCCGCTTCACCGCGACCGACATCGGCAAGATCGTCAGCCGCTTCCTCACGCAATATTTCACCAATTACGTGGATTACGATTTCACGGCGAAGATGGAGGACTCGCTCGACGCGGTCGCGTCCGGGGAACAGGAATGGATCCCGCTGCTCGAGAAGTTCTGGAAACCGTTCATCGAACTCGTCGACCACACGGAGACCTCGGTCAGCCGCGAGGAGGTCGCGCAGGCCCGCGATCTCGGCGTCGACCCCGCGAGCGGCAAGCCGATGAGCGTGCGCATGGGACGCTTCGGGCCGTTCGTGCAGATCGGCACCAAGGACGACGCCGACAAGCCGCGGTTCGCCGGACTGCGTCCGGGCCAGAAGATGGACGCCATCACGCACGCGGAAGCGCTCGAATTGTTCAAGCTGCCGCGCAAGCTCGGCTCCACCGCCGCGGGCGAGGAGATCGTCTCGAACGTCGGCCGGTTCGGTCCGTACGTGAAGTACGGCGCGAAATACGTGTCGCTGAAGACGGATGACCCCTACACGATCACCCCCGAACGGGCGCTCGAAGTGATTCGCGAGAAGGAGATCGCGGATGCCAACCGGCTGATCCTCGACTTCCCCGACGCCGGAATCCAGGTGCTCAACGGGCGCTACGGCCCGTACATCACCGACAAGGCCCGGAACGCCAAGATCCCGAAGGACCGCGATCCGAAGACGCTGACGCTGGCCGAATGCCAGGCACTGCTCGCGGCCGCACCGGCGCGCAGTTTCGGCAAATGGGGCCGCAAGGGCGCCAAGACGAAAACGGCGGCGGACGCGGGCACGCGCGCGCCGGCCAAGCGCGCCAAGGCGGCCGCCCAAGCGAAGTCTGCCGCCCAAGCCGAGGCAGCGACCCGGCCCGAGGCCGCCGCCCGACCCAAGGCCGCCGCCCGACCCAAGGCCGCCGCCCGACCCAAGGCTGCCGCCGCGAGCCGCAAGGCAAAGCCGGCGTCCGTGAAGGGCGTCGCCCTCGACAAGGGCTGATCCCGATGGCCGGGCTGCGCGACTCGCAGACAACGCCGACCACGGTCGCGGGCGCCGCCGTCGCCGCGTACCTGCATGCACTGCACGATCGGATCACCACCGCGGTCGAGTCGCTGGACACGGTCGGATTTCGCCGCGACGCGTGGCGGCGCGAGGGCGGCGGCGGCGGTGAGACCCGGATTCTCGCCGACGGCAGCGTGTTCGAGCGCGCGGGAATCGGCTTCTCCCACGTCTTCGGCGGAAAACTGCCGGCGTCGGCGTCCCAGCAAAGGCCGGAGATCGCCGGCGCAAGGTTCGAGGCGATGGGTTTGTCGCTCGTTTTCCATCCGCGCAATCCACATGCACCGACGACGCACGCGAATCTGCGATTTCTGACCGCGCTGCCGGCCGCCGGCGATCCGGTCTGGTGGTTCGGCGGGGGATTCGACCTGACCCCTTATTATCCGTATCACGAAGACGCCGTGCACTGGCATGGAACCGCCCGGGCCGCGTGTCTGCCCTTCGGTGAGGGCTTGTACGAGACCTACAAGGCCTGGTGCGATCGGTATTTCTATTTGCCGCATCGAAACGAGACGCGCGGCATCGGCGGCCTGTTCTTCGACGATCAGAACGAGGGCGGCTTCGACCGGTGTTTCGCCCTGCTGCAAAGTGTCGGCGACCATTTCCTGCCGGCCTATGTTCCGATCCTGGAGCGCCGCAAGGACATGCCCTACGGGGAGCGCGAACGCGAGTTCCAGCTCTACCGGCGCGGCCGGTACGTCGAATTCAATCTGATCTACGACCGCGGCACGCTGTTCGGCCTTCAATCCGGAGGCCGCACCGAATCGATCCTGATGTCCCTGCCGCCGCGGGTGCGCTGGGAATACGACTGGCAACCCCCGCCCGGTTCGCCTGAATCGCGTCTGTACGAGGATTTCCTGCGGCCGCGCGACTATCTCGCCGGACCGGCATGAACCCGGCCTCGTTCCACGCCGCGGTTCGCGGCCGATGAACTACCAGCACGTCTACCATGCCGGCAATTTCGCGGATGTCGCCAAACACGTGGCGCTCATCCACTGCCTGGACGCGCTGAAGCGCAAAGAGACCGCGTTCTTCGCGCTGGACACGCATTCCGGGCGCGGACTGTACGATCTGCGGTCGCCCCAGGCGCGGAAGTCGGGCGAGGCGGAACTCGGCATCCACAAGCTGATCGCGCTCGGCATCAACGACCAGCCGCTCGCCCCGTACTTTGCCGCGATCGACGCGCACGCCGGCAAGCGCCTGGGCCGCTATCCCGGCTCCGCCGCCCTGATCGCGGGCGCGCTGCGGCCGCAGGATCGCGCCTTGTTCGTCGAGACGATGCCCGCGGAGGCCCGGGCGGCCGAACGCCTGATCCATGGCGAGGGGCGGATGCGCTTCGAGGCCGGCGACGGCTATGCGGCGCTGAAGACGCATCTGCCGCCGATCGAACGCCGCGGATTCGTGCTGATCGATCCGCCCTACGAGCACGTCGACGAGTGGCGCACGATGCTGCGGGCCTTCGCCGATGCCTATGAACGCTGGCCCGGCGCCGTTTACATGATTTGGTATCCGATCTTGGGCGCCGCGCAACGGCGCAGCGTCCACAAGCGACTGCAGGCGCTCGGCATCCCGAAAATGCTGTGTGCGGATCTGGCCATCCACGCCGACGAGGCCGAAATCGGCCTCGCGGGCAGCGGGCTGGTCATCGTCAACCCCCCATTCGGCGCGGATGCGTACCTGCTCGCCGCGTATGAGGCGATACATCGCAGGCTCGCGCCGTCGGCCCAGGGCTACGTAGAAGTCGCGCGCCTGACCCCCGAACGCATGGCACAATGATCGCTGGCGCGGAGGAACGACAGATGGAAACCGGACAATTGCGGCAACAGCTCGCCGAGCTCCACACCGAGCTTGCCGCCGCGCGCCAGGTCGATCCCGAGGTGCGGGAATTGCTGGGTCAGATCATGCAGGACATCGCCCGCCTGGCCGATGCCCCCAGCGCGGCGGCGGATTCCGATTCGCAGGCGTCGGCGGTGGACCGGATCGAAGCCATCGCGGTGCAATTCGAGGCCGGTCACCCGGCGCTCGCGGCGAGCCTGCGGCGCTTCGTGGACCTGCTCGGCAAGGCCGGACTTTAGGCCCGCCCGCTACTTCGTCCAGACGACCGCGGCCACCAGGTGGGAGGCGGCCCGCTCGACGAAGGCGATGTCGTCGTCGGCACCGCGGGTCAGCACCGCCATCGAGCCGTGTCCGGGGACCGGCACGATCATGCCGTGGTAACCGCTCTCGTCGAAATGCACCGGTGCGGCGACGTCCTCATGAACGAGGATCATCACGGTCACCGGGCCCCGGCCGGTCTGGACGACGAAATGCGGCACATGGTGCCCGCGAAACAGGCAGCTGTTGGCATAGCTGACCAGGCCGGCCCGCGCCGACAGGCGCACGTGCGTGTTCCGCAAAACCGCCGCCAGGCTCTCCGGCGACACGGCGAGGTCGGTACGCCGCCAGGCCTCGGGCTCCTCGGACATGTGCGCGACGACGTCGTCGGCGAGCGTCGGCTTCGGCGCGGCGAGCCACAAGGCGGCGACCACGCCGACGCCGAGCAACACGCTCGCCGCCAACGCCATCCGGCTGAGCCCCGGCAATCGCCACCGTGGCGTGCGCGTGCGCGTGGGCAAGGGAACGGGCGCCGCGACCGAGGCCGGTTCGACGCGCAAGCGCGTCGCCAGGGCCAGGCGCGCCTCGAATTGGACGAGTGCGACCGTGAAGCGGTCGCACTCCGCGCAGCCTGCGCGGTGCGCGCGCAACTCCTCGCCCGCATCCGCGGGGTCGGCGAGCAAGGCGCGGCGGTAATCGGCGCAGTCGATCATGAGTCCGGGTCCATCGAGGTGTCTTCGCCGCACATCGTCCGCAACTGCCGCCGCGCGCGGAACAGCCGCGTCAGCACCGCCGCATTCGACAAGCCCAGCTGCTCCGCGATCTCGGCGGTCGAAAAGCCCATGAGCACCTGCAGCACCAAGGGTTCGCGGTATTCCTCCGGGAGCTTCCACAGCGCCTGGCGCAGTTCGGCGAGATCCGAGCCGCCATCATCGGCGGCGAGCCCGGGTTCCTCCGCCGCGATCAGGTCGTCGATGTCGACCGTCGGAATGCGCTTGCGCTCGAACGAGCGCGCGTATTCCCGCCGCAGGATCGTCAGCAACCAAGGCTTCGCGGCCGCCTCGTCCTGCAGCGAATCGCTGGCCTTCCAGGCGCGCAACATCGTCTCCTGAACCACATCCTCGGCCAGCGCCCGATCGCGCGCGAGCCACAGCGCAAAGCGCAGCAAATCCGGCCGCAACGACGCGCACAGCGCCTGGAAGCGCGCGCGTTTCGGGCCGTTGTGAACCGGTTCGTTCATCTGTGGACACGCACGCGCGGTAATATATCCTCGTCGCGGGCCGCACGCGCTAAAATCGGCGTCAATCCAGGCGAGCGCAGGAGTCATACACAGATGACCGGAAATTCAGGGAATTCATTTCCGCAGGTGCGGCTGCGCCGCATGCGGCGCGACGAGTTCTCGCGCCGCCTGATGCGCGAGACCCAGTTGACCGTCGATGCCCTGATCTATCCGGTTTTCGTCGCCGAGGGAGGCGGCGGGCGCCAGCCGATCGCCTCGATGCCGGGCATCGACCGGCTTTCGATCGACGCCTTGCTGGCCGAATGCGAGAGCCTGGTGCGCCTGCGGATTCCGGCGATCGCGATCTTCCCGGTCACCCCGGTCGAGAAAAAGACCCTGGACGCGCGCGAGGCGTGGAACCCGGAGGGCATCGCCCAGCGTGCCGTCCGGGCGGTCAAGCAGGCCTTTCCGACGCTCGGGGTGATCACCGACGTGGCGCTCGACCCGTTCACGACGCACGGCCAGGACGGCTTGATCGACGCGAACGGCTACGTCCAGAACGACCTCACGGTGGAGACCCTGGTGCGGCAGGCGCGTTCGCATGCCGATGCCGGCGCCGACGTCGTCGCGCCCTCCGACATGATGGACGGGCGCATCGGCGCGATCCGCGGCGCCTTCGAGAGCGCGGGACTGGTCCACACCCGGATCCTGGCCTACGCGGCCAAGTATGCGTCGGCGTTCTACGGTCCGTTTCGCGACGCGGTGGGCTCGGCCGGGCAGCTCGGCAAGGGCGGCAAGCAGACCTACCAGATGGACCCGGGGAATTCGGACGAGGCCCTGCGCGAGGTTGCGCTGGACATCGCCGAAGGCGCCGACATGGTCATGATCAAGCCGGGCCTGCCCTACCTGGACGTGATCCGGCGCGTCAAGGATCGGTTCGGCATGCCGACGTTCGCCTACCAGGTCAGCGGCGAATATTCGATGATCATGGCGGCGGCGCAGAACGGCTGGATCGACGAACGCGCGGTCGCGATGGAGGCCCTGGTATCGCTGAAGCGCGCCGGCGCGGACGGGATCCTCACCTACTTCGCCAAACGGGCCGCGGAATGGCTGCAGCCGTGACCCCGCCGCCGCACGCCGGCGCGGCCGAACAGTACGGAGTCGCCGGACACCCGGTGGATCACAGCTGGTCCCCGTTCATCCATGGGATGTTCGCCAAGTCGACGGGCCAGAACATCGTCTATCGATTGTTCGACATCGAACCCGGTGAATTCCGACGCGAGTCCCTGCGCCTGTTCACCAGCGGGGTTCGCGGCCTGAACATCACGCTGCCGCACAAACAGGCCGCCGCCGAACTCGTCAATGAACTGACCCCGCGTGCCGCGCGCGCGCAAGCCGTGAACACGATCGCGTTCTACGAGGACACGACGCTGCTCGGCGACAACACCGACGGCGTGGGCCTGATCACCGACCTCGAGCGGAACCTGGGCCTGGACCTCGCCAACAAGCGCGTGTTGATACTCGGAGCCGGCGGCGCGGTTCGCGGGGTGCTCGCCCCCCTGCTCGAACGCCAACCCCGGCAGGTCGTGATCGCGAACCGGAATGCGGCGCGCGCCCAGTCCCTGGAGAAGGAATTCGGCGACCTCGGCGCCGTCCACGGCTGCGGCTTCAGCGACGCCGAAGGCCCCCCCTACGACCTGATCGTCAACGGCACGGCCGCGAGCCTGGGCGGAGACATGCCGCCGATGCCCGCCGGGTTGATCGGCGAGGAGACCGTCTGTTACGACATGGCGTACGGCCGGGGGACGACCCCGTTCACGGACTGGGCGCGCTCCCTGCACGCCGCGCGCATCGAGAAGGGCTGGGGCATGCTCGTCGAGCAGGCGGCCGCCTCGTTCGCGCTGTGGCGCGGCGTGCGGCCGGACACGGCGCCGGTGCTCGAGGCGCTCGCGAAGTTTCGCTAGCGGCCCGCGGCGGCGGCGCGCGCCGCCCGATGCTCATCCTTGACGCGCACGTAGTGCCGCGCCCCATACACCAATCGTTCGATCTCCGCGTCGTCGAGGTCGCGAATCCGCCGCACCGGATTGCCGAGATAGAGCCCGCGCGCCTCGAGCCGCCTGCCCGGCGGAACCAGGCTGCCGGCGCCGACGATCGTGTCGTCCGGAACCACCGCGCCGTCCAGCACCATCGCGCCGATGCCGACGAGGCAGCGGCTGCCGATCGTGGCGGCGTGCAGCACCGCCTTGTGGCCGATCGTGACGTCCTCGCCCACCGTCAGCGCGAGCCCGCCGGGCGAATGCGGACCGTCGTGCACCACGTGCAGCACGCAGCCGTCCTGGATGTTCGTGCGGGCGCCGATCTCTATGCGTTGAACGTCACCGCGCAGCACGGCGAACGGCCACACCGACGCGTCGTCGCCGAGCACGACGCGGCCGATCACCAGCGCGCTGTCGTCGATGTAGACGCGCTCGCCGATGCTCGGCTCGAAACCCAGGTGGCTGCGCAGGTTCATCGGCGTCAGCGCATCGTGACGAGCTCTTCCGCGCTCGTCGGATGAATGGCGACCGTGTCGTCGAAGTCCGCCTTGGTCGCGCCCATGCGGATCGCGACCGCGAATCCCTGCAGCATCTCGTCCGCCCCGGCGCCGATGATGTGACAGCCGGCGATCCGCTCCCCGGGTCCCACGCACACCAGCTTCATTTCGGTGCGCGGCTTCCGCTCCGTCACGGCGTTGTACATGCCGACGAAATCCGACAGGTAGATCTTGACGTCGGATCCATGGGCGGCGCGCGCCTCGGCCTCGCTCAGGCCGATGGTGCCGATCGGCGGATGCGTGAACACGACCGTGGGAATCAGCCCGTAATCGAGGTGCCGGCCGTCCCTGCCGCCGAACAGCCGGTCCGACAGGCGCCGGCCCGCGGCGATCGCGATCGGAGTCAGCGCCGCCCGGCCGGTGACGTCCCCGATCGCGTGGATGTGCGCGACGTTCGTGTCCTGAAAGGCGTCGGTCTCGATGAAACCGGCCGCATCGACGCGGACGCCGGCGCGCGCAAGCTCGAGCCCGGCGACGTTCGGCGCGCGGCCGACGGCCCACAGCAGGCAGTCGAAGCCGGGAAATTCGCGGCCGTCCGCGGCGATCAGCGTGGCCGCTCCGCGATCCTGCCGCACGGCCGCCGGCGCGACGCGCTGGTGCACGACCATGCCCGCGGCGCGCATCTCCCGCATCAGCGCGCCGCCCAGCATCTCGTCGAAATGGGTCAGCGGCCGATCCTTGCGGATGAACAGCTCGACCTCCGCGCCGAGCGCGTGAAACGCGCCCGCGAGTTCGCAGGCGACATAGCCGCTGCCGACGATCGCGACGCGGCGCGGCCGCTCGTCGAGCGCGAAGAACCCGTCCGAGGTGATGCCGTACTCCGCGCCCGGCAGGTCCGGGACCACCGGGCTGCCGCCGGTCGCGATCACGACGTGCCGCGCCGCGAACCGCCGCCCGCCGGCCTGCACGACGCGGGCGTCCTCGAAGCCCGCCCGGCCACGGACGTACTCGACGCCCTTGGCCGCCAGGTTGCGCTCGTAGATCGCGTTCAGCCGCGCGACATAGCCGTCGCGCTTGCCCTTCAGCGCCATCCAGTCGTGCGCGCCCGGAGCGGCGTCGAAGCCGTAGTCCCGGGCATCCTGCAGCGCCGCCGCCACTTGGGCCGCGTTCCACATGACCTTTTTCGGCACGCAACCGACATTGACACAGGTTCCTCCGAGCCGGTGCGATTCGACGACGGCCGCCTTGGCGCCGTACTCCGCGGCACGTTGGGCGCAGGCGAGGCCGCCGCTGCCGCCGCCGATGACCAAGAGGTCGAGGAATTGCTCGGACACGATTCACCCCGTCTGCATTTGCACGAACTTCGGATGATATACCGCTTCGCGGAAGCGCCCGCCGGCCTCTGCTAGAATCCGGGCGGATGGACAATCCCCTGCTCTCCCCGCAAGCCCTCCCCGCATTCGACTTGATCCGGCCGGAACACGCGCGGCCGGCGCTAGAGCGGGTGCTCACCGACAACCGCGCGCTGATGGCGGCGCTGTTGGAACAATCCGAGCCGAGTTTCGCGACGCTCGTCGTGCCGCTCGAGGAGGCGCACCATCGTCTGAGCCGCGTGTGGAGTCCGATCGCCCATTTGTACGGCGTCGCCAACACCGCGCCGATGCGCGCGGCGTACAACGAATGCATCCCCTTGCTGACCGCTTACACGGCCGAACTGGGGCAGAACGCACGGCTCTTCGCCGCTTATGCGCGGGTGATGAAACGCGAAGGATCGGCGCTCGCGCCGGCCGCGCGCAAGCTGCTCGCCAACGCCTTGCGCGACTTTCGGCTCGCCGGCGTGGACCTGCCGGAAGCGAGGAAGGAGCGCCTGCGCGAAATCATGCAGGACCTGGCGCTGCTCGGCGCCAAGTTCTCGGAGAACGTGCTGGACTCCGCCCAGGTCTACACGCGTCACGTCACCGACGCGGCCGAGCTCTCCGGCCTGCCCGCCGGCATCACCCTGCGCGCCGCCGCGGACGCGTCGGCCGCGGGAAAGCCCGGATGGCTCCTGAAGCTCGACCAGCCGACCTATCTGGCGGTCATGACCAGCGCCGACAACGCGTCGTTGCGCCGGGAAATATACGAAGCCTGGGTCACCCGCGCCTCCGACCTCGGCCCGAGCGCGGGCCGTTTCGACAATGGGCCGCTGATCGCGGACATCTTGCGCCTGCGGCACGAAAGCGCGGAACTGCTGAATTTCCCGAATTTTGCGGAAATGGCGCTGGCCACGCGGATGGCGAAGAGCCGCCGCCAGGTGCAGGACTTCCTGCACGATCTGGCCGGGCGCTGCCGGCCCGCGGCGCTCGCGGAGTTCGCCGCGCTCGCGGAGTTCGCCGGCCGCGGACTGGATGCCTGGGACGTGGCCTATTACACCGAACAGAGCAAGCGCAGCCGCTTTCAAGTGTCCCAGGAGGAGCTGCGGCCGTATTTCCCGCTGCCGAAGGTGTTGTCGGGGCTGTTCACCGTGGTCGAGCGGCTGTACGGACTGCGGGCGCGCGAGCGCCGCGACGTCGCGACCTGGCACCCGAGCGTGCGCTATTTCGACCTGCATGATTCCGACGACGCGCCGGTCGCCGGCTTCTATCTCGACCCATACGCACGCCCCGAGAAGCGCAGCGGCGCGTGGATGGACGAATGCGTCAACGCCAAGCGGCTGCCGAGCGGCGGTTCGCTGCCGGTCGCGTATCTGGTCTGTAATTTCTCGGCGCCCGCGGGCCGCGGGCCGGCGCTGCTCACCCACGAAGAGGTGACGACGTTGTTCCACGAGTTCGGCCACGGACTGCACCACATGCTGACGCGCGTCGCCTATCCGAGCATCGCGGGCATCAACGGCGTCGCCTGGGACGCCGTCGAATTGCCGAGTCAATTCATGGAGAATTACGTCTGGCGCGCGGAGGTGCTGCCGCTGATCTCGGCGCACGTGGACACGGGCCTGCCGCTGCCCACGGAGGTGCTCGAACGCCTGGTCGGCACGCGCAGCTTTCACGCGGCGCTCGACACGCTGCGCCAGATCGAGCTCGCGACCTTCGACTTCGAGGTGCACGCGGACTACGACCCGGCGGCCGGCGCGAGACTCGACGAGGTCATCGAGTCGGTCCGCCGCCGCATCGCGATCGTGCCCGCGGCGCCCTTCAACCGCATGCCCTGGAGTTTCGCGCACATCTTCGCCGGCGGCTACGCGGCCGGATACTACAGCTACAAGTGGGCCGAGGTGCTCGCCGCGGACGCTTTCGAGGCGTTCGAGGCCGCCGGGATCTTCGATCACCGCACCGCGGCGCGGTTCCTCGACTCGATCCTGGCGCGCGGCGGCAGCGTGGACGCAATGGACGCTTTCGTCGCGTTCCGCGGCCGCGCGCCCGACGTGCGCGCGCTGCTGAGACAGACCGGGATCGCGGCCTGAAGGGGGGAGCGGTGGAGTCGGTGCTCAAATTTGCGACGTGGAACGTCAACTCGCTGCGCGTGCGCCTGCCGCAGCTTGGCGACTGGCTGGGCGCGAACGACCTCGACGTGGTCGCGCTGCAGGAGACGAAGCTGCAGGACTCGGAATTTCCGCAGACGGAAATCGAGGCGCTCGGCTATCAAGCCGTCTATTCCGGGCAGCGCACCTACAACGGCGTCGCGATCCTGTCGCGGCTGCCGATCGCGGATGTCCACATGGGACTGCCGGATTCGGACGATCCGCAGCGCCGCCTGATAGCGGCCACGCTCGGCCCGGTCCGCGTGATCAACGTGTATGTGCCGAACGGACAGGCGGTCGGTTCCGACAAGTACGCCTACAAGCTGGATTGGATGCACCGGCTCGACGGCTTTCTCGCGCGCGAGCTCGCCGCGCACCCGCGCCTGTTGCTGCTCGGCGACTTCAACGTCGCCCCCGAGGACCGGGACGTGCACGACCCGCAGTCCTGGGCGGGATCGGTGCTCGTCAGCGCGGAGGAGCGCGAGGCCCTCGCACGCTTGACCGCCCGCGGCATGAGCGACCTGTTCCGGCGCTTCGAGCAGCCGCCGCAGACGTTCAGTTGGTGGGACTACCGGCAGGGGGCTTATCGGCGCAACCACGGCCTGCGCATCGACTTGATGCTCGCCTCGCCGCAGCTCGCCTCCCATTGCGCATTCTGTCGCATCGACCGGGAGCCGCGCGCCTGGGAGCGGCCGTCGGATCACGCGCCGTGCACCGCCGGCTTTGACTTAAGGCCGGCGGCCGGCTGAGTCCCGCCGCAAAACGCGAAGCAGTTGATGGCGCGCGGCCGCCCGAGGGCTTAACATCGGCCGATGCATGATTTTCGCCGCAATGACTACGACGTGACGAATGCCGTCCAGGTCAGTTCCACCGCGGCGGTGGCCACGGCGGTGCGCGAACTGTTCGTGCACGCCTGGCCGGATGAACCCTTCGACCGTGTGGCCCGCGCCTTCGACGACTTCGACCTGTTGTTCACCGGACGGATGCCGGGCTACCACGGCGTCGACACCGTGTATCACGACCGGCAGCATTCCCTCGACATGACGCTCGCGACGATGCGGCTGATGGTCGGCTACGAACGCACGGCGACCCAGGCGGCCCGCCTGGGACCGGAACGGGCGATCATGGCGCTGGTGACCGCGCTGTTCCATGATTCCGGATACATCCGGGAGTTCGACGACCGCGAGCACTTGAACGGCGCGGAGTTCACGCTGTACCACGTGACGCGCAGCGCGCGGTTCATCGCCCGCTATCTGCCGGTCGTCGGCATGGAGCACTGGGTGCCCGTCGCCACCCGGGTCGTGCACTTCACCGGCTACGAAATGCAGCCCAGCCAGATCCAGCTCGCCGACCGCCGCGACCGCAAGCTGGGACACCTGCTCGGCACCGCGGACCTGATCGCGCAAATGGCCGATCGCTGTTATCTGGAAAAATGCCGGGACCGCCTGTATCCGGAATTCGTGCTGGGCGGCATCGCGGCCGTGGCGGACGACACCGGCGCGCTGCGCGTGCGCTACAGTTCGGGAGTGGATCTGCTGCGCCAGACGCCGCAGTTCGTGCTGGAAACGCGCATCCGACGCCTGGAGGGCGAGTTCGAGCATGCCTACCGGCACGTCGAGGTCTTGTTCGACGGTCGCAATCCCTACCTTGAAGCCATCGACCGCAACCTGTCTTATCTCGACCGCGTGCTGCGGACCGAACGCTGGCCGATGTTGCGCCGCAATCCGCCGCTATTCACCGCCCGCGAAAACGACCTGCCGCAGGTCCGCGGCCTGATGCTGGACCGCCTCAAGAATCTTTGGGCCTGATGCGGTCACATCGGGTCGATGCGCCGAACGAAGCGCGCGTGTAGTTCGTCGAGCTGCGCCAGCACGAATTCCTTGCCGAGCAGAGGCGCTTCGAGGAGCGCACTCCGCAAGGTTTCCAAATCCAGCGCACGCCGCGCGCCTTCGGCAGCGGGGGCGAAACTGTAGTGCCAGGGCTCGGCCTGGACGCCGGATAGGACACCGCGGTAGGGTCTGAAGAATCCGAAGCGCGCCGCGTGGCGTTCGAGCCAGATGCACAAGCCCGCGAACGGCCCACCCGCGGCATATTCCTCCGGCATCAGGGAAACCGAACCCGCGTCGGCGACCGCGTTGCGGTCGATCAAGTCCAGATCCGTTCCCCAATGATGGCGGCTGGCACCCGGAATCGCGGTCCAATGCAAAATCGCCGCGACGCGCTCGGCGGGCGCGAGCGGCGCCGGATCGATCAATTCCCCGGTCGCGCCGTACAAGGGCCGTTCGCCCCGATACTTTTCATTCCACAGGCGCAGCTGCCGGGCAAAATCGCGGAAGGCGCTGACCGGGACCAGGTCGATGCCGTCGGCCGACGCCGCCCGCCGCAGGTTCAAGAACGGCGCCAGCGCATGCCGATGCAGTGCGCAGGCGAAGGCCGGCAGGTCGACGAGATGCGTGCGGGTGCGGCCGGTGACCTCCAGGGCGTTCATGCCCCATCGGCTTCCAGCGCCGCCGTGCCCGCCGCGACCTGATCGAGCATCGACGCCAGCGCCTCGGGTTCCTGGGCGCCGGAGATGGCGTATTCACCATTGAATATGTAGGCCGGCACTCCGGAGAGGCCGAGCGCCGCCGCGTGCCGCTCCGCGGCGACGATCGCGTCCTGTCCGGTGCGCAGCATCAGCGCGCTCAGGGCCTCGCGCTCGGCCAGCCCGCAGTCGACGCCGAGGCGCACCAGGGTGTCGATATCACCGATATCGAGGCCCTCCTCGAAATAGGCCCGCATCAGCCGCTCGACCACCGCCTCGTCGCGGCCGCGACGGCCGGCGAGCGCGATCAGCAGGTGCGAGCGCCGGGTGTTCGGGACGCGCTCGATCCGGTCGAAGCGGAAATCGATGCCGACGGCGCGCCCAAGTTCGATCAACAGCCGTTCACCCTCCCGGAATCGCTCCACGTTCGCGACCCGCAGGGCGAGGAATTCGGCGCGGTTCATCCCGTCGAGCGGCAAATCCGGATTCAGCTCGAACGGCCGCCACGTCAACCGGGGCGCATGCTGCGGCCGCATATCGAGGGCCGCCCGCAGGCGCCGCTTGCCGAGGTAACACCACGGGCAGACGGTATCCGAATAGATGTCGATTCGCAGGCGCGGGTTCATGACCCCCGCATTGTACGCGGCCCTTTATGCGCTTTGGCGACAGCGAGTATCATGACAGGTTACAAAGTCGCAACCCCGGCCGGTGACGAAGATGGCGTCGAGCCTCAAAACGAAATACGTGCTGCTCGCCCTGACGGTCGTGGCGCTGCTCACGGCGCTGCTCGGCGGACTCGCCTACCTCGAGCATCGCGCGGACTCGGCCAGCATCGGCGCCATCGCCAGCGGCACCGTCGCGGGAAAATTGGAGAGCGACCTCGAAGCCCGCGCGGCGAAGTTGTCGCGGGTGTCGGCGGTCCCGCTGGCGGCCTCGTTGCGGTCGGCGGACACGGCCGGGACCGCCGCCATCGCCGCCGGGATCCTGCGCCAGGCGGACGTCCAACGCGTGGAGATCTTAGATCACGACGGCAGCGTCGCCTACTCTGCCTCCCGTGCCGCAACGCGGCCGACGCAGGCCGGGCCGTACACCGTGCAGACCGCGATCCTCGCCAACTCCGAAGGCAGCGCGGAACGGGTCGGAACGCTGCAGCTGTGGCTCAGCAGGGCCAACCTCGAAGCCACGCTCGCGGACCTGCGCGCCGATCTCGAGCGGCAGCAGGCCTCACAGGAACACCGCGTCGTCGCCGGCCTCCTCGGTCTCTGTGCGGTGATGCTGTTGATCGGGCTGGCGAGCGCCTGGATCTTCGCCAGGCGTCTTTCAAGACCGATCAGCGCATTGGTCAAGAGCGCGGAGCGGATCGGCCAGGGAGACTACACCCGGCCGCTCGCGGTCTTGCGCCACGACGAGATCGGCGAACTGCAGGCGGCCCTCGAACGCATGCGGCTGAAACTGCGCGAAACGACGATCACGAAGAATTATCTCAACACGGTGCTGAACAGCCTGAGCGATGCGGTCCTCGTGACCTCCCCGGACGGGGTCGTCAAGAGCTGCAACGACGCCGCGTGCCGCCTTCTCGGCTTCGACGAGGCCCAGTTGCTCGGCCAGCCGCTGCTCGGATTCATCGACGAGGTCCACCGGCCCGCGTTCGACCCGGCGCATACCGCGGCGGAGGCGCGTGAAACCGTCCTCAGGACGGCGCGCGGACAGACGATACCGGTGTCCATGGCCGGATCGGCGATCAGCACCGCGGATCCGCAGTTCCAGGGCAACATCTACGTTGCGCGCAACATCACCGAACGCAAGCGCGCGGAGCGGCGGATCCGGTATCTCGCGCGCTACGACACCCTGACGAAGATGCCGAATCGGATGCAGTTCCATCACCTGCTGCAACAGGCGATCGCGCGATCGCGGCGCAATCAGCGGATGCTCGCGCTGCTGTACCTCGATCTGGACCGCTTCAAGGAGGTCAACGACACCTTCGGCCACGCCGCCGGCGACCGCACGCTCGAGATCCTGAGCGAGCGGCTCACCCGCAGTCTCAGCAAGGACACCGTCATCGGACGCCTGGCCGGGGATGAATTCGCGATGTTCATCGACGACCTGCCGCCGGACGTGGACAATCGCGCGGGAATCGGCGCCCTGGCGCGCACGCTGCTGGACGAGATCAGCCGCACGTTCTACGTGAACCAGCAGGAGGTGTACCTGACCGCGAGCGTCGGCATCGCGATGTGTCCGGGCGACGCCGAGAACGTCATCGACCTCATCCGCAACGCCGACGCCGCGATGTATCACTCGAAGCAGAACGGCGGCAATTCGAGCGCGTTTTACGTGCCGGAAATGAACGCCGCCGCGGTGGAGCGGCTGATGCTGAAAAGCAAGCTGCGCCGCGCTCTGGAACGCGACGAACTGGTGATCCTGTACCAGCCCAAGGTGGACCTGCGCGACGGCCGGGTCATCGGCGCGGAAGCCCTGCTGCGCTGGCGGCTGCCGGGCCACGGCGACATCTCGCCTTCGCACTTCATCCCGCTCGCCGAGGAGACCAGCCTGATCCTCGACATCGGCGAGTGGGTGATGAACCGCGTCTGTTCCGACTACCGCCGCTGGCAGGGCATCATCGCCCAGCCGGGGCGCATCGCGATCAACCTGTCGCTGCGTCAGCTGAAACAGGCGAGCTTCACCGCGCGTGCGCGCGCGATATTCCGCAAGCACGAAGTCTCGCCGACCTGCTTCGAACTCGAGGTGACCGAAACGACCTTGATGACCGACCCAAAGCGCACGATCGGCCTGCTCAACGAGCTCTACGGCATGGGACTGCACCTGGCGATCGACGATTTCGGCACCGGCTACTCGTCGCTGTCCGCGCTGCAGCAGTTTCCGATCGGCACGCTCAAGATCGATCAATCCTTCGTCCGCGACGTCGCCGTCGATTCGGACGATGCGGCGATCGTGCGCACCATCATCGACATGGGCCGGAGCCTCGATCTCGAGGTGATCGCGGAGGGAGTCGAGTCGGCCGAGCAGCTCGAATTCCTGCGCACCCACGGCTGCCATTTCGCACAGGGACGGCTTTTCGGCGACGCCATGCCGCAGGAGGATTTCCTCGCGATCCTGGCGAAACAGAACCGCGGTCTCACCGGCGGCTACCACTCGGTTCTCGTGCTGTCCGCCTCGCAGCCGCCGTTGTCCGCTTCGTAGCGGCGCCAGAGCCCGACACGCATGCTGTCTGCCCGGGACCTGACCCTGCGGCGCGGGCCGACGCCGCTGTTCGAGCGGGCCGACTTCACCATTTACCGCGGAGAGAAGGTCGGCATCACCGGTGCCAACGGCGCCGGCAAGTCGAGCCTGTTCGCTGCGCTGCGCGGCGAACTCGCCGCCGACCGCGGCGACATCGAGGTGCCGTCCGGCTTGAAGATCGCGCACGTCGAACAGGAGATCACCGCGAGCGGGCGCGTGGCGGTCGAGTTCGTGCTGGATGGCGATCTGGAGCTGCGCCGGGTGGAGGCGTCGATCGACCGCGCCGAGCGGGCGCAGGCGCCGATGGATCTCGCCGAGGCGCATGCGGCCTTTGCCGCGATCGACGGGTATCGCGCACGCGCGCGCGCCGCCGAAATCATGCACGGCCTCGGTTTCCGCGGCGGCGACGAGGCACGCCGGATGGACGAATTCTCCGGCGGCTGGCGGGTGCGCCTCGCGATGGCACGCGCGCTCTGCGCGCGCGCCGACCTGTTGCTGCTCGACGAACCGACCAACCATCTGGACCTCGATGCGATCGTCTGGCTGGAGGATTGGCTGCGGGCCTACCGGGGCACCTTGCTGATGATCTCGCATGACCGCGAGTTCCTGGACGCGATCATCGACCGGGTGCTGCACATCGAGGGTCGCGCGGTGCGGATCCACACGGGAAACTACTCGCAGTTCGAGCAGAAGCGCGCCCTGGACCTCGCACTGCAGAGCGCGCTGCAGGCGAAACAGGCGCGACGCATCGCCGAAATCAGCGGCTTCGTGAACCGCTTCCGCGCCCAGGCGAGCAAGTCCCGGCAGGCGCAGAGCCGTTTGAAAATGCTGCAGAAGATGGAGCGGATCGTGCCCGCGCACGTGGACAGCCCGCTCTCGTTCGAATTCGCGCGACCGGCGAAGACGCCGCGGCCGCTGATCGCGCTCGAGGATGCCGCCTGCGGCCACGGCGCGCGCAGCGTCGTGACCGGGATCAACGTGTCGATCGGCCCTCAGGATCGAATCGCACTGCTGGGCGAGAACGGCGCCGGAAAGTCGACGTTCACCAAGCTGCTGGCCGGCGAGGCGGAGCCGCTGTCCGGGCGGCGCGTGGCGGCCGCGGACCTGTCGATAGGTTATTTCGCCCAACATCAACTGGACCAGTTGGAGGCGGACTGCACGCCGTTCTGGCACATGCGCAACAGGGCCGGCCCTCAGCATGCGCACTGCGAGGAACAGGTCGTGCGCGATCATCTGGGGCGGTTCGGCTTCCAGGGGGAGCGCGCGTTCGATCCGGTCGGCCGCTTCTCCGGCGGCGAGAAGGCGCGGCTCGCGCTCGCGCTGATCGTCGCGCGCCGGCCGAATCTGCTGGTGCTGGACGAGCCCACGAACCATCTCGACATGGACATGCGTCAGGCCCTGACCGTCGCGCTGCAAGGGTTCGAAGGCGGTTTGGTCGTCGTCTCGCACGACCGCTTCCTGATCAAGGCGGTCGCCGACTCCCTGTGGCTGATCGCCGATGGAAAGATGCGCGAGTTCGACGGCGACCTGGACGATTATCAACAGTGGCTGAAGTCGCGCGCGAGCCGCGCGCGCGCCGCGGAGGCGCCGCCGCACACCGAACAGCGGGCGGATGCGCGCGCGAACCGCGCCGCGGCCGACGGCCTGCGGCGGCGGTTGACGCCGCTGCGCCGGGAACTGCTGGAACTCGAGCGACGCATCGAGGCCTTGAGCGCCGAACGCGGCGCCCTGGAAGCCGGATTCGCCGCCGGCGGGGAGCCGCCGCCGGACGCGTTCGAGCGCTACGCGGATCTGGCGCGGCGGATCGCCGAACTCGAGGCACGGTGGCTCGAGGTCGGCGGCGAACTCGAAGCGGCGGAGGCCGCGCATGCCAGCTGATCCGGGCCGGGCGCACTATTCGATCAAGGCGGCCGCGCTCGCGGCCGGACTGAGCGTCGAGACCGTCCGGGCATGGGAGCGCCGCCACGGCATCGTCAACGCGCGCCGGGACGGCGACGGCCACCGCATGTACACCGCGCTGGATGTCGCGAGACTGCGGCGGCTGCGGCTCGCGACTGAACGGGGCCATGCGATCGGCAAGATCGCCCGGGCGTCGGACGCGGAGCTGGACCGGCTGATATCGGATCCGGACCCGAACCGCGATTTCACCGCGCCCGCTAGGGCCCTCGCGGCGCGAATCCTGCGCGCCGCCGAGACCTACGACCCCGAGGGCTGCGATCAGGCGATCGCGATGGCGTTCGCACTGCTGCCGCTGCCGGCGGTCGTCGGCGAGGTGTTGGTGCCGGTGCTGCGCGAAGTGGGTGACCGATGGCATCAGGGCAGCTTCACCGTCGGCCAGGAGCGCCTGATCTCGATCGCGGTTCGACGGCAGACCAGCACCGTGCTCAATGCGCTCAATGCGACCACCACGGGCGCGACCGTCGTGTTCGCCACCCTGACCGGGGAATTGCACGAGCTCGGACTGTTGATGTACGCGGCCCTGGCCGCGAGCCGGCGGGTGCGGGTGTGCTACCTGGGCCCGGACATGCCGCCGCGGGAGATCGCGGATTTCTCTCGACACGTCGGCGCGGTCGCGGTCGCGATCAGCATCGTAATGGTCGAGGATCTAGGCCGCGCGTTGCAGGAACTGGCTACGTTGCGCGAATGCCTGGATCCGGCCACCGAGATCTGGATCGGGGGCGCGGCCTCGGGCTACGCGCCGCCGGCGCAGTTTCCCGCGGGAAGCGTCACGATGTCGGGACCCGCGGATTTCGAGTCGCGCATCGAACTGTTCGGCGCCGCGAACCGCTGAGCGGGCGCAGAGGAGCCGGGCGTGCGGGGCGCTTGCGCGCGCAAGGTCCGGTCGGTGGCCGCGACGATCTGGTCGAGCGCCTGATCCGCCACGGCGTCGAATGCGGCGACGATGGCGCCGAGGCGGTCTGCGCCCGCGGTCCGCGAGGCGTCGGCGACATAGCTCCCCAGCGTCGTGCGCCGGCGCCGGTCGCCGAGCCGTGCAACCAGATGAACCCGGATCACCGGCGCCGCCCCCGCGGACGGATACTCCGCCTGGAAGCTCGTCACCTCGATTTCCAGCCAATACAGCGGGCGCAATTCGGAAGCTGCGCCGACGACATTGCGCACGCCCGAGCGCGCGCGAAACTCCCGCACCGCGAGCTGCCCGAACACCACGTTGAGCGGGCCGTTCCAGCGCGCGCCGGCGAAATGGTCCAGGCGGCCGTCGGGACGGATTGCCGCGATCCGATCCGTGTCGAGACCGGCCGCGATCAGCGGGTTCAGCAGCTCGAGGTCCGCGGCGATGGCGGGTTGCCCCTCGGCGCGACCCGCCGTCAGCCGGTAGGTGATTGGCGGATCGGCTCGCGTAAGAAACATCCCCCCGGTGCACGCGGCGAGTGACGCCGCGCACAGGCACGCGAGGACCGCGCGGAGGCTAACGCCGGGGAGACTCATGGCGGCACCTGGATGCCGGAGCTCCTCGGCTGGTAGAGCAGCTGGGAAGGATTTTCCTTCAGCGATCGGGACAGGTCGCTTATATCATCCGCGGCCGCGCGGCTGTCGCGCAGGAGCCGCTCGAGCTCGGGCAGTCCTTGGGCGGTGAAGCGGGTCACCTGCGGGCCGTTGACGGCGACCAGACGATCCAGCCGCCGCGTGGTCGCGGCCAGATTGTCGGTGACCACGGCGATGTGCGCGATCGTGCTCTCGACCTCGGGCGCGGAATGGGCCGCGATCGCGCGCAGGTCGGCGGCGGCACCGTTGACCTCCCGCGTCGAGGTGCGGATTTCGTCGACCAGGCTCTGCACGTCGCGTATCGTCGCCGGCAGGCTCTCGCTCGCCTGCCGCGCGTTGTCGATCGTGGTGCGCAGCGCCGCGACATTGGCGTCGCTGAACACCTCGTTCAAGTGGTCGACGAGCTCCACGGCGTGTGTGGTCAGTGCCGGAAGACTCCCGAGCAGCACGTCGAAATCGGACGGCGCCGAGGCGATGACCGGGTGGTGCAGGCCCTGCGGCAGAGGCTGCGGCGCGGCCGCCTCGCGGTCCTGCTCGAGATCGATGAACAGCAGGCCGGTCACCCCCTGCAGACTCAAGGAGGCGCGCGTACGGCTGTCGATCGGCGCGACGGTGTCGATGTCGGCGACCACCCGGACGCGCTTCGGTTGAGACGGGTCCAGCATGATGCGCACGACCTTGCCCACGTTGACTCCCAGATAGCGGACCGGACTGCCGTCGGTCAGCCCGCTGACCGAGCCGTGGAAATAGATCTCGTAGCGCGTGTAGCTGCGCTTGTCGGCGTGGTCGGAGTACCAGAAGATGAATGCCGTCGCCATCGCGACGACCAGCAGCACGAACGCCCCGACCGCGACGTAATTTGCGTCTCTATCCATTCGCCTCCCCCGGCGCCGCGCGCGCGCGCGCCCCGTGAAAATAAGCCTGCATCCACGGATGCGGGTTTTGCGCGAGCTGTGCGCGGGTGCCGCTGACCATCACCCCGTCGAGTATGACCCCCATGCGGCCGCAGGTTCGAAAGAGCGTGTCCAGGTCGTGCGTGATCATGACGACGGTCAGCGCCAGACGCGAGTGCAGGTACAACAGTAGCTGATCGAAGCCGGCGGCGGAAATCGGATCGAGTCCCGCCGTCGGCTCGTCGAGCAGCAGCAGTTTCGGCTCCAGCGCGAGCGCGCGGGCAAGCGCCGCGCGCTTGACCATGCCCCCGGAAAGCTGTGCCGGATATTTACCCGCCGTGTCGGGCGGCAGCCCGACCAGCGCGATGCACAGGTCGGCCAGGGCCGCGAGCGCGACGGCCGACCCCGTGCGATATTCCCGGACCGGCAACTGTATGTTCTCGGCGACGGTGAGCGAGCTGATCAACGCGCCGTTCTGAAACGTGACGCCGAAACTCTGCACGAACCCGGCCCGTTCCGCGGAGGACAGGCGGCCGACGTCGCGCCCGTACAGCTCGACGCTGCCGGCGTCGGCGCGCTTCAGCCCGAGCATCGTTCTGAGCAGCACGGATTTGCCCGAGCCGGAACCGCCGACGATGCCGAAGATCTCGCCTTCGCCCACCTCGAGGTCGAGTCCGTCGTGCACGAGCTGACCGCCGAATCGATTGACGAGTCCGCGTATGCGGATGACCGGCGGGCGCGCGGCGGAGTTCACTCAAAAGTCCAGGCGCACGAACAGCAGCGCGAACACCGCGTCGGCGAGGATCACCAGGAATATCGACTGGACCACCGCGAGCGTCGTCAGGCGGCCGAGCTCGCGCGCCGATTCGCGCACCTGCATTCCGCGATAAGTGCCGACGATCGCGATGAGCGCCGCGAACACCGGCGCCTTGACGAGACCCGACCAAAACGTCGTCGGCGCCAGCGCATCACGCAGGCGGCCGGTGAACTGTGTCCAGGGAATGTGCAGCTGCAGGTGCGCGAGCAGACCACCCCCCGCGAGTCCCATCGCGTCGGCGAGAATCGTGAGCAGCGGCAGCGTGATGACCAGCGCGAGTATCCGCGGCACGACCAGCAATTCGACCGGATTCATGCCCATCGCCCG
This sequence comes from Gammaproteobacteria bacterium, assembly GCA_037441085.1. Classification (GTDB taxonomy): domain Bacteria; phylum Pseudomonadota; class Gammaproteobacteria; order Steroidobacterales; family Steroidobacteraceae; genus Bog-1198. The sequence continues at coordinate 26,097 of JBBISV010000006.1, forward strand.
CAGCGCATCGGTTTCCTCGTTCAGCTGCATGACGCCGATTTCGGCGGCGAATGCGCTGCCGGAACGGCCGGCGACGATGATCGCGGTCAGCAGGACCCCCATTTCGCGCAACACCGCGATCGCCACCAGGTCGACCACGAAGATATCCGCGCCGAATCGCGTCAGCTGCTGCGCGCCGAGGTAGGCGACGATGACGCTGATGAGGAAGGCGATCAGCGAGACGATCGGCACGGCGGTGATGCCGGTCTCGTAGACATGCCGGGCAAGGGACGGAAATCGCAGCGCGCGCGGATTGACGAATGCCCGGCCGATCACGAAGACGATGCGGCCGAGGAAATCCGCGAGAGTACGCACCTCGCCGGCCTGGGCGATCGCCCAGCGACCCAGCTTTTCGACGGGCCGGTCGCCGGTCGGCGCCTGGGTCGTCGCGGCGGCGCCGCGCTGGCGCTGCAGCTCCTCCAACAAGGCGATGTGATCCGGTGCATCGACGTGACTGACCGTCAGCTCGCCGCGTCCGGCGGCCGCGAGACGCGACAACAGCGCCCAGGCGGGTCCCAGTCCCGGCGCCTCGGCCGCGGACCAGTCGCAAACGAGGGTCCCCGCGAGGTGCCGCGGCAGCAGGTCGAGGCGCTCTTGTATCTGCGCGATCGCCGGCGCCGACCAGTCGCCCCCGAGGACCAGCCGCCAGGCGTCGTCGCCGCCGTCGAGCGCCAGGGAACTGTTCAAGCTTCAACCGCCCGGATGCCGCATTCGCATATGCTATCAGGCGTCGTCGGCGCTGTCCCACGCACGGCCGGACCGGATCGAATCGAAGAGCGAAGATGCACCAAGATCCCCTGTTCCAGATCCTCGTGTTGCTGACCGCATCGGTATGCGTCGTCGCGGCGGTCCGCAAGCTGGCGCTGCCCGCGATTATCGGATATCTCGCGGTCGGCATGCTGCTCGGGCCGCACGCGCTCGACGTGGCGCCCGACACGGAGACGACCCGGCTGCTGGCGGACGTCGGCGTCGTGTTCCTGGTGTTCACGCTCGGACTGGAATTCTCGCTGCCCCGGCTGATCGCGATGCGCGCCGAGGTGCTCGGCGTCGGCGGCCTGCAGGTGATGCTCACCGCCGCGATCGTCGCCGCGACCGGCGCCGCGGTCTACGGAATCGCGCTCCCGGTGGCCATCGTGGTCGGCGGCGCGGTCGCGATGTCGTCCACCGCGATCATCGTCTCCCAGCTCACCGAGCAGTCGGAGAACAATCGCACGCATGGACGGCTCGCGGTCGCGATCTGTCTGTTCCAGGATCTGGCGTTCACGCTGTTCCTCGCGCTGGAATCTTCGCTGCACGACGGCGGACACGCCGGCGGGGTGCGCGCAATCGCGGTCGCGGTCGCGACCGCCTCGGCGGCGCTCGGCGTCGTGCTCGCGGCGGGGCGCTGGCTGTTGCGGCCGCTGTTCCACGCGATCGCCTCGATCCGCTCCACGGAGCTGTTTTCGCTGACGGTCTTCCTCGTGGTGCTCGCGTCCGCGTGGGCGACCCGGGCGGTCGGCCTGTCGCTCGCACTCGGCGCCTTTCTCGCCGGCATGATGCTGGCGGAGTCCGAGTTCCGCCATCAAGTGGAGGCGGCGATACGCTCCTACCGCGACGTGCTGCTCGGCCTGTTCTTCATCACGGTCGGGATGCTGCTCAATCTCGCGCTGCTGCTGCGCCATTTCGCGCTGGTGATGGCGCTGCTCGCGGGCATGTTGGCGCTGAAGGCCGCGGTCATCGCGCTCGCCGCCAGGCGCCCGGCGCGGAGCTGGTTCAAGGCGATCCGCGCCGGCGTCGTCGCATCGCCCGGAGGCGAATTCGGCTTCGCGCTGCTCACCCTGCTGCTGCGCCACCAGTTGCTGGCGGCGGCCATCGTCCAGCCGCTGCTGGCGGCGACGGTGGTGAGCATGGTGATCGCGCCGCTGCTGATACGGCACAACCGCCTGATCACCCGCACCCTGCTCGGACAGAAGGGTCCGCCGCAGGACGACATTGCCCACGAGTCCCGCGCGACGCTCGCGGTCGCCGGGCGCGAACACGTGTTGATCTGCGGATTCGGACGCGTCGGCCAGAACATCGCGCGCATATTGGAGGAATACGGTTTCGAATATCTCGCGCTCGACGTCGATCCCTACCGCATCCGGACCGGCCGGCAGGCCGGCGATCCGGTGGTTTTCGGGGACGCCGGCCAGGTCGAGATCCTGCAGAGCGTCGGGCTCACCCACACCAGCTGCGTCGTGATCACCTTCGCGAACACGCCGGTGAGCCTGCGGATCCTCCGCGCCGTGCGCACGCTGCGCGGGGATGTGCCGGTGCTGGTGCGGACCCAGGACGATTCGCGGCTCGAAGAGCTGCAGACGGCCGGCGCGACCGAGGTGGTTCCCGAAACCTTCGAGGCGAGCCTGATGCTCTCTTCGCACCTGCTGCTGCTGCTGAAGCAACCGGTGCCGCGGGTGATCCGCACCATCAACGAGATCCGCCGCCATCGGTACGCGATGCTGCGTCATTTTTTTCCGGCGGAGGGGCCGGGGCGCGCGGATCCGGGCGGCGTCTTTCGCGAGGAACTCCACAGCGTCATCCTGCCCCCCCAGGCGTGGGCGGTGGGGCGAAGCCTGGCGGAGTTCGCGGAGCGCGGCTCGAAGGCGGGCGTCACGGCGATTCGGCGCGACGGCATAGTCGGTCGCGATCCCGGTCCCGACACGGTGTTCAAGGAAGGCGACGTCGTCGTGCTCTACGGCACGCCGGCGGCCGTGGAACACGCCGAAACCCTGTTGTTGATCGGGTGACGCGGCGCAGACCGTTGATATGGATGGCGTTTTTCCCCCTGCCGCAGCGACCCTTTACAGCGGCGCGGGTTCGCCGCATCATTGATCCCACTGTTTAAGGGCAAACCCGCCGAAAGGCGGGGACGCAAAACCACCGGTCTTAGGGATGTTCCGCAGGGACGTCTGACGATAGCGGGGTTGCCAGATTCCGGTCGCGCCCGATGCGCACCGCAGCCGAAGCGTCTTTGCCCCCTGACAGCGGGTTCACGTTCCGCTCGTGTTAAGCCTTCCGGGGGGAAGCATATGGCACTCAAGGGAACGCGCTCACGGAGCGCGGATCATTCAGGGATTTATCGCCGCCCACGTCTGGTGGTGCGACCGCGGCGTTTCGAGGACCTCGCGGCGATCATCGCCAAGCCGAAGTCCTTTCCTTCGCCGGTGCGCGCGATCGGCGCCGATTACTCGCAGACGCGCTGCGCGAGCGGCGACGGCGGCACCACGGTCCACACCGGAGCCCTGGACAAGATCCTGGATTTCGACGACGGCACGGTGCGCGTGCAGGCGGGCGTGAAGCTCGGAACGCTGGTGCGAGCGCTCGCGGAACGCGGACTGGAATTACCCTTGACGCCGGAGATCGGCAACATCTGCGTCGGCGCGCTCGCCGTATCGACGCTGCCGCAGCCTTCGTACCAGGACGGCATGGCGCAAATGTCCTCCTGCGTGACCGAGATGAAGCTGGTCACTCCCCAGGGCCGGCAGATGACGGTGACCGAGCGCGATCGCGACCTGCTGCGGGTGCTGCGCTCGAGCTTCGGCCTGCTCGGTCTGGTGCACGAAGTGGTGCTCCGGGTGGAGACGATGAAGCCGGTCAAGGTCGACTACAAGGCCTATTCGCTCGCCGATTTCGCGGCGGGCTACGCCGGCATCGTCGCCGGCGCGGGCGCGCTCCGATTTCACGTCGCTCCGTTCTCCGACCGGGTCACCGTCGAACGGCGCACTCCGGACCACGAGGACAGCATCAGCCGTTCGGGAATCTGGCAGGTCCGCAATTCCGTGATGCGCAACGTGCTGCCGGCATTCGGGACGTCGGTCGGCAGCGTGCTCTCGGCGCCGGGCCTGCGCAATGCGGTGCTCTCCGGGGTGCATCGTGCGCTCAATGCGACGCAGGCGCGCGCCCAGCGCGGCGTCGTGCTCTACGCGCATGAATGGATGCGCGATCTGCCCGCGGAATCCTGGAAGGCACGCCACACCTACAGCCTGTGGGCGTTTCCGCAGGCCGACTTCCCGCGGGTTCTGGAGAAGTACCTCGCCTTCTGCCGCGCCTACTACAAACAGTTCCGCTATCGATGCAATCTGGTCGCGGGTGCGACCCGATTGCATCGGGACCGCAGCGCCCTGTTCAGCCCGAGCTATGCCGGAAACATGGTGACGCTCGAACCGTCCTCGCCCGGTGACCAGGGATTCGAGGATTTCTTGATCGACTTCAACGATTTCGCGTCGGCGGCGGGCGGCGTTCCGACGTTCAATCAGACGCGCGCGTTGCAGCCCGACCACATCGTCAAGGCATTCGGCGAACGCTCGCGGCTGTTCGCCGCGCTGCGGCGGCGTACCGACCCGCTGAACCGGCTGCGCAACAGCTACTTCGCGCAGCTGCTCGACTGAGCGGGAAGTCCCGCTTCAGGCCTTGTCCTGAAGGTGCGCCTCCAGGAACCACAGGTGCTTGTCCAGTTCGCGGGAAATGCCGGTGAACAAATCCGCGGTGTCGGCGTCGCCGAGTTTGGCGGTGTCGTCGATGGCCGCGCGCACCGCCTTGCCGAACACGGAAAGCTGCGTCGACAGGTAATCCAGGTGGTCCTTGCCGGACGTGATGTTCAATGGATAGTTCTTCAGTTTGCTGCGCTTCGCGGCAATCGCGACGGTCCCCTCGGCCGTCCCACCAAGGGCCGTCACGCGCTCGGCGATGTCGTCTATCTGCCCGAGCGTCGAATCGGAAATCTTGTCGAACAACTCGTGCAGCGCGATGAACTGGGGGCCCTTGACGTTCCAATGGGCATGCTTGACCTGGCTTTGCAGATCGATGGCGTCGGCCAGCCGATCATTGAGCACGCCGATGACGTTGCGCCGGATCTTTTCCGATAAGTCGATCTTCGTCTTGTACATGATTCGTTCCTCGGGTCGGACTTAAAGTGGGTGCCGATAGTGTGCACCAAACGCGCCCCGCGGTCACAACTCGACCGCGCGCGATCGCAGGCGGATCGCGGCGGCGATCAACGCGGCGCCGACGGCGAGACCCGACCAGGTCGCCGGGCTGCGCAGGAAACCGATGGGATCGAGCAGACTCCACACGTCGGCCGACGCGAACGAGGGATCTGCGCCGCCGGCTCCGACGGCTTGCAGCAGCGCCGCCCATAGGCCGTGGAACGCGATCTGCGGATATCCGGTGACCAGACGGACGGATAGCGCCGCGGCGAGATGGCGCGTGCCGAAGAACGCGCTCTCGGCCCAGATCAGCGCGAGCGGCGGCAGGATCGACCACAGGCTGAGCGCGCGCCGCGCCCACGCGGAGATCACCATCAACCATCCGGCGACCGGCAGGTACCAGACCGCGGACGTGACGATCAGATAGACCCACAGCGCCTGCAGCTGGAGCCACAAGTCGGCGCGCCACAGCGACGCACCGAACCATGAGCTCGCGCGCACCGACACGATGAAGGCGATCAGCAGGGTCGTCACGTCGGCGGCGGCGAAATAGACGAGCGGGATGACCAGCAACGCGGTGGCGAGCTTCGCGAGGACGGTTTCGGTGTCCGTGACCGGCAGGGACTTCCAGAACAGGATGCTGTGATCCTTGCGCTCCGAGTGCAGGCTGTCGAGCAGGTACCACGCCGAGTACACCGACATCACCAGAAAGAAGACGATGCCGAAGGCGAACAGCAGCAGCCCGCCGACCATGCGGTAGGGCGGCGCCCCCGCGGAGACGTCGATATCGGCCCTGCCGAACAGCGCGGCGAGCACCAACAGCGCGCCGATCACGGTGGGCAGGATCCAGATCGCACGGTTCTCCCACAGCTCCCGGCGCATCAACCAATAGGCGTTCCTCATGCGGTCCCGCCCGAGAGCTTCGCGACGAACAGATCGGCGACGCTCGGGGAACGCACCTCGCCGAATGCGGCGAGCGCCGCCCGGTCGGCGTTGTCGAAGTACAGGATGGTCCGGCCGAGCGCCGGACGCTCGTGAAACGGCCCCAGGGCCCGCGCCGCCTCCAGCCGGTCGGCGCCGACGACGACCGACGCGAAGCGGGCCGCGAGCCCCTCCACCGAGTCCTGGAGCACGACGCGACCCCGGTCGAGCAGCAGCACGTCCGTCAGCAGGTTCTCGATCTCCTCGACTTGGTGCGTGGTGATCAGGATCGTCCGCGTCTCATCCATGTAGTCGTTCAGCAGTGCGTCGTAAAAGCTCCGGCGCGCCAGCAAATCCAGGCCGAGCGTGGGCTCGTCGAGCACCAGGAGCTTCGCATCCACCGCCATCGCCAGCGCCAGATGCACCTGCGTCTTCATGCCTTTGGAGAGTTCACGCATGCGGCTGCCGGGCTTTATCGGGGTCTTGCCGAGCAGGGCCAGCGCGCGGTCGCGGCGGAACCGCGGGTGCACGCCGGCGACGAAGTCGACCGCCCGGTCCACCCGCAACCACGGGGGCATCACGGCGACGTCGGCGATGAAGCAGGTTTCGAGCATCAGCGCGGCGCGGGCGCCGAGCGGCTCCCTGCCGAGCACCCGTAGATATCCCTGGTACGACGCAAGACCGAGCACCGCGCGCAGGATCGAGGTCTTGCCCGCGCCGTTCGGGCCGACCAGGCCCACGATGCGGCCGGCGCCGATGGTGAAGCTCGCGTCGTCGACGGCCAGGCGTGATCCGTAGCGCTTCCTCAAATCCCGGGCATCGATGACGTACGGCATGGTCGGGGCTAGCGCGCGAGCGCCTCGAGCAGATCCTCCAGCGAGAACCCGAGACGCTGGATGGTCGCGGCGAGTGGCGGCCACTCGTCGCGCAGGAAGCGTTCGCGCTCGCCGGCGAGCAGCGCGGCCCGCGCCCCGCCGGCGACATACATGCCGCGTCCGCGGCGCTTCTCGACCAGCGCCTCATCGGCCAGCGTTTGATAGGCCTTGAGCACCGTCAGCGGATTGAGCCGGTAATCCGCGGCGACCGCCCGCACCGACGGCAGCGGATCACCTTCGCGCAAGGACTCTTCCAAGATCAGCACCACCATGCGATCGCGCAATTGGCGGTAAATCGGCCGGCTGTCGCTCCATTCAGGTTCCATGGAATCCACTGCGGCGGCTTCGCAATTGGCTGGGTGACATGGTGATATAGTTATATAAATCACCAAACAACACAATGATGGCCCGGTCGAACGTTCTGCAACCCTTGAGGCCCTCGGTGTCCGTTTATCGCTAGTAGAGCGCCGCGGACGTATGCTTACGCCCATGGATCTCGCGGATCAGGACGGAGAACTCATGTTGCGCTACGGCAGCGGCGACATCGGCGCGTTCGAGATCTTGTACGCGCGCCAGAAGGGACCTCTGTATCGATACTTGCTGCGGCACGTACGTGACGAGGCCGCGGCGAGCGATTTATTCCAGGAAGTCTGGTCCAAGGTCATCGCGGCACGCACACGCTACGAGGCGCGCGCGAAATTCTCGACTTTTCTCTTTCACATCGCGCACCACTGCACGATCGATCATCACCGGCGCCGGCTGACGGCGCCGCTTCAAACGGCCGGCGATGAGGAAGCCGCCGCGCCATCGGAGCCGGAGGTGCCCGAGCACCAGCGCCCGGATCGGCTCGCGGAAATCAGCGAACAGCGGTCGGCGCTGCTGGCGGCGCTGGCGGCGCTGCCGATCGAGCAGCGAGAAGCGTTCTTGTTGCGCGAGGAAGGCGGTCTCGGCGTGGAGGACATCGCCCGCATCACCGGCGTCGGCGTCGAGACGGCAAAAAGCCGGCTGCGCTATGCGGTGCGTCGTTTGCGCCAGGCCTTGACGGAATCTCCCACGGCGGCGCGGCGCGACGCGCAGCCCCGGGCCCTGCCGGAACGCGTGCCGGCTCGGGCTGTTTGAGGCAGGCAGGGTCGACGATGAGCGTGGAACAGGACGACGATTTGGAACGCTATTTGCGCGGCGACAGCGCAGTGTCCAGCGCCTACCGTCGCGCATCGCAGGCGGCTCCCGCGCGCTCGGTCGACCGGCGTGTGCTCGAACGGGCGCGTGCGGCACGGCGCGCGGCGCCACGCCGCGACGTTCTCGCCTACGCAGCGTGCGCGCTGCTCGCGGTGGCCGTGTTGTTCACGATTCAATTCGCGCCGCGCCCGGCGGGCGGCGTCGAGGATTCACCCCGATTGGTCCGGACGGCGCTGCATGATGGAGCCTGGCCCGGACTCGGGCTGCGGGATGCGGTGCTCGGCGAACCGGATCCCGCCGTGCGCGCCTGGCTCGCGCGCATCGCGGCGCTGCGCAGGGCGGGGCGGGAGGCGCAGGCGGATGAACAGTACCGGCGCTTCCTCGCCGCGCATCCGGACTACGAGGCCAATCCGCGCGGCGCCGCGCGGTCCGTCCAATAAGAGCGCGACCGCCGGGACCGCATTTGGGCTAAGATTTCTCCCTTTCGCCCCGGAGCAAATCGATGAAGAAGCCCGTTACCGTCACGATCACCGGCGCCGCCGGCAACATAGGCTATGCGCTCGCGTTTCGCGTCGCCTCCGGGCAGATGCTGGGACCGGATCAGCCGGTCAATCTCAACCTCCTCGAGATTCCGCCGGCGCTCGGCGCGGCGCGCGGGGTCGTCATGGAACTTCAGGATTGCGCGTTCCCCACCTTGAACGCGGTCGCCGCCGCGGACGACGCCCATCAGGCGTTCCGGGACTGCGACGTGGCGATGCTGGTCGGCGCCCGTCCGCGCGGACCCGGCATGGAGCGCAAGGATCTGTTGCTGGAAAATGCGAAGATCTTCTCCGCCCAGGGCAAGGCCCTCGATGCGGTCGCGAGCCGCAGCGTGCGCGTGCTCGTAGTCGGCAATCCCGCCAACACCAATTCGTTGATCGCGCAGCGTAACGCGCCGTCGTTGCCGGCGCGAAATTTCACGGCGATGACCCGCCTGGACCACAACCGGGGTCTGGCGCTCGCCGCGGAGAAGACGGGATCGGCGGTCTCTCAAGTCAGACGGTTCACGGTCTGGGGCAATCACTCGGCGACGCAGTATCCCGATCTGCACCATGCGACGATCGGCGGCCGGCCCGCGCTGTCGCTCGTCGAGCAGTCCTGGTTTCGCGACACCTTCATTCCGACCGTCCAACAGCGCGGCGCGGCGATCATCAAGGCGCGCGGCAGTTCATCGGCGGCATCGGCCGCCTCCGCCGCGATGGATCACATCCGCGACTGGGTTCTGGGGACGCCTGCGGGCGACTGGGTCAGCATGGCGGTGCCGGCCGACGGCAGCTACGGAATACCCGAAGGGGTGATCTATTCGTATCCGGTCACCTGCCAGGGGGGCGAATACAAGATCGTGCAGGGGCTGGACATCGACGACTTCAGCCGCGGCAAGATGCGCGCCACGCACCAGGAATTGTGCGAGGAACGCGACGGCGTCAAAGACTTGATATGACGACTGGCCGGACGGCCGGATGAATGCGCGCGCGATCCTGCACGTGGACATGGACGCGTTCTATGCGTCCGTCGAGGAACTCGACCATCCGGAACTGGCCGGCCGGCCCTTGATCGTCGGTCATGCGGGTCCGCGGGGCGTGGTCGCCGCGGCGAACTACGCCGTCCGCCGTTACGGCGTACATTCGGCGATGCCGCTCGCGGCGGCGCTCGCCCGGTGCCCGGATGCGGTGGTCGTGCCGCCGCGCATGGCGCGCTATCGCGAGATTTCCGGTGCCGTCTTCGAGATCTTCCATTCGGTGACGCCGCTCGTCGAACCGCTGTCGCTGGACGAAGCGTTCCTGGACGTCACCGCGAGCGTGCGCTTGCTCGGCGATCCGGCCGGGATCGCGGCCGACATCCGGCGCCGCATCCGCTCGCAAACCGGTCTGACGGCCTCGGTCGGCGTCGCGCCGAACAAACTGGTGGCCAAGATCGCGTCGGACCTGAACAAGCCCGACGGCCTGTGCGTTCTGACGGCCCGCGACCTCCCCGCGGCGCTCGATGCGCTGCCGATTCAGCGGCTGTCGGGCATCGGCCCCAAAACGTTGCCCCGCGTCCACGCGGCCGGGATTCGCAACTTCGGCGATCTGCGCCGCGCCGGCGAGCACACCCTGCACCGCCTGTTCGGCCGCCACGCCGACGCGATGCGCCGGCGGGCGTCGGGCCTCGACGACCGCCCGGTGAGGCCCGACCGCGACGAACAGTCGATCAGCGCCGAAAGGACCTTCGACGCGGATATCGGCGATGCTCCGCGACTGCACGGCGAATTGGCGCGCCTGGCCGATCGCACGGCGGCGCGGCTGCGCGCGGCCGGCCTGAAGGCCGCGGTCGTGATGATCAAGGTCCGGCTCGCGGACTTCTCGACCCACAGCCGCCGGCGCTCCTTCGCGCCGCCGACCCAGGCGACCGCGGCCGTCGCGGGACTCGCCGCGGAACTGCTGACGGCATGGCTGAGCGAGCATCCGGGGGCCTCGGTGCGGCTGCTCGGCGTGGCGGTCGCCGAATTCAGCCCGCTCGACCAGCAGGACTTGTTCGAGAGCGCGGATCCCCGGGAATCGCGGCTCGACCGGACGGTGGATGAAGTGCGGCGCCGCTTCGGCGCCGCGCTGCTGCTGCGCGCGAGCGGCCTGCGGCGGACACCGGGCTGAGCGGCGCCGCCCCGCTTGGTATCATCGACAACCGCCATGTACACCAGCTTCTTCGGTCTCAGCGAAAAGCCGTTCGCGATCACGCCGGACCCGCGCTATCTATACCTGAGCGGCCGGCATGCCGAGGCTTTGGCGCATCTGTTGTACGGCATCAACGAGGCCGGCGGGTTCGTGCAGCTGACCGGCGAGGTCGGCACCGGCAAGACGACGATCGTGCGCACGCTGCTGTCGCGGCTGCCGCAACACGCGGACGTCGCGGTCATCCTGAACCCGGGCGTCACGCCGACCGAATTCCTGCAGAGCATCTGCGAGGAACTCGGCATCACCGTCGCAGAAGCCGACCGTCACAGCGTCAAGCACTTGGTCGATGCCCTCTATCGCCGGCTGTTGTCGGCGCATGCCGCGGGCAGACGGGTGATCCTGATCGTCGACGAGGCGCAGAATCTGTCGCCGTCCGTGCTCGAGCACGTGCGGATGCTGACCAACCTGGAGACTCCGAGCCACAAGCTGCTGCAGATCATCTTGATCGGACAGCCGGAGCTGCGCGAACTGCTCGCGCGCAACGACCTGCGGCAGCTCGCTCAGCGCGTCACCGGGCGCTACCATTTGAGTCCGCTGGACCGGGAGGAAACCCTCGGTTACATCCGTCACCGTCTCGGTGTCGCCGGCGCTTCGCAGGACATCTTCAGCGAGCGCGCCCTCGCCGAGGTGCATCGCCTCTCTTCCGGCATTCCCCGCGTGATCAATGTCTGCTGCGACCGGGCGCTGCTCGGCGCCTACACCCGCGAGACCCACAAGGTCGGCGCGGCGCTCGTGCGCCGCGCGGCCGGCGAGGTCTACGGTCGCCGCTTCGCCGCGGCCTGGGTCGGCTGGGTGACCGGCGCCGCCGTCGCGCTCGCGCTGTCCGGGTTCACGGCGTTTGCGGTCTGGCACACGTGGTTCTCACCGACGGCGGGCGGCGTCCGACACACCGTGGCGGTCCTGCCGCGCGTGCCGGTCCGGCCGCCGGTGGCGGCGCCGCAGGCGCCGCGCGCGGCACCGCCCGCCGAGGCCCCGGCGTCGATTTTTTCGGTGCTGGATTCGCTGCCGGCCGGCGACGGCGCCGCGGGCGCCTATCGGCGGCTGTTCGCGTTGTGGGGAAGCGCGCTCGGCGAGGCCCTGGATCCCTGCGCGCAGGCGGCCGGTGCGGGCCTCGCCTGCCTCACGCGGCGCGGGTCCTGGGCGGAACTGCGCATACTCAATCGTCCGGCGATATTGACGCTGGTCGATGATCACGGCAGACCGCACGCGGCGCTGCTGACGGCGCTCACCGATCGGACCGCGACCCTGACGCTGGATGCGCAGCAACGCACCGTCACGCTCGATGAATTGTCCAAGGCCTGGTTCGGGGATTTCACGGTCATATGGCGCCCCCACACCCGGCACGTCCGGGACCTGGCGGAGGGCATGCGCGGGGCGGCCGTCGCATGGCTGCGCCGCAGCCTCGATGCGCTCGGCGGGTCCGCCGACGATCCGGCGCGCGTCGACGTCTATGATCATCGGCTGACGCTCGCGGTGCAGAGCTTCCAGAAGTCGCGGCGCTTGAACGTCGACGGCATCGCCGGCGCCGAGACCCAGGTCGCGCTCGACGCGGCGCTCGCCGATCCGAAGTCGCCGGTTTTGCAGCCCGTCGCGCGGCGCGGCGCGTAGGAGTCCGCGGTGTCCTTCATCCTCGATGCGTTGAAAAAATCCGAGGCGGAGCGCCAGCGGCAAATCGCACCCGGCCTCATGGTTTCACCGACCGCCCCGGCGCGCCGCCGCCTGCCGCCCTGGGCGGTCGCGCTGCTCGGCCTGCTCGCGCTCAATCTGGTGGTGCTCGGCGCGGTGTTCCTGCGGCGCACGCCGCCCGCTCAACCGCCGATCGCCGCGCCCGCCGTTCCGGCGACGGCGCGGAGCGTGGGGGTTGGCGGAACCCCGCGCGCCGCGCAGGCCCCGCCGGTCGACGATGCACCGGTGTTTGCGCCCGAAGTGCCCGTCGGCGCGGCCGACAATCCGATCGTCGCGGCGGCGCGCGCGCGCCTCGATGCGAAGGCGCCGCCGTCGGCGCGCCCGCCGCCCCATGACGCCGCCGCCGACGAAGCGCCGGCGCAGGCGGCCGCGCTGCCCACGCTCGCGATGATGCATTTCGACGGCGACGCGCTGCCCCCGTTGCATCTGGACGTGCACGTCTATGCGGCGGACCCCGCGGCGCGGTTCGTGTACATCAACGCCCGCAAGTACACCGAGGGATCGACGCTGCGCGAGGGACCGACACTGGTGCGCATACGGCGCGACGGCGTGGTGCTCGAATACCGCGGCAAGCGCTTCTTGCTGCCACGCCAATGATGCGGCCCGAGCCGCCCCGCCTCGGCGTCGTGCACGCCGCGCTCCTCTCGCTCGCCGCAATCACCGCCGCGCGGGCGGCGTCCATCGACGGGCGGATCACGTTTCCCGGCAGCGACGATCCGGCGGTGGCGGTCTATGTGTACGCACCGGCGAGCGCGCACCTGTACCGGGCGCGCGTCGATGCCAGGGACCGCGCTTTCCGGGTGCGTGTGCCGCCCGGCCGCTACATCGTGTTCGCGACGCCGAGCGACCCGGGAGCGCCGGATGTTTACGGCGCCTATACGCACTGCAGCAGCGCGCTCCCGCCGGCCGGTTGCCGGGACCATAGTCTCGCGGACGTGGTGATCGACCGCGCGGCGTCGCGCGTTTCGGTTGTGGTCGGCGACTGGTCCCTGAGCGACGCCGACGCCGACGCGCTGGACCGCATTCTCGGCCTCACCGCGACGCCGGGCCCCGAACCCGAGGGCGCACCGCGGTTCTCCGAATACGCGATCGACCCGAATGCGGCCGGGACGAGGACGAAGCCGCGGCTGCGACAGCTGCACCTTCCCGCGCACAGCCGCGCGGCGCTGCGCGATGCCGTCGCCACGGGGCCGAACTTCGCCGGTGCCGTCACCGTGCTGGTCGACCGCTGCGGCGGCGATTGTATCCGCCTCGTCCTGTTAGACTGGCGACGCGGCGCCTTGATCGAACCGTCGAACCTGGCGCGGATCGATGCAGCCCTGCCGTGCAGGACGTCGGAGGCGGTTTTGTTTCGCCGCGACAGCCGTCTGCTCAGCGTGACCCGCCGGCGCGGCGGCGGGATCGTGACGCAGTACTACCTGTGGAGCGGTCGTGCGGCGTCGCTCGCTCTGCTAGCCGAGTATCCGCGCAAGGAGAGCGAATTTTGCGCGATCGACCCGCCGTGATCCGGATCAAAGAACGATGAGGCGATGAGAAAAATACTGACCTTGACCATGCGGGGGCTCGTGACGGTGCTCCCCGTGACGCTCACCGTCTACGTGATCTGGTGGGTCGTGCACTCGCTCGAACTGACGCTGCGGCGTTTGCTGATCGCGCTCGACCTCGTGAGTCCGGCGCATTATTGGCCCGGACTCGGCCTGGTGGCGGGATTCGTGATGCTGCTCCTCGTCGGCAGCCTGGTGAACGCCTACGCGGGCCGGATCGTGCTGAAATACTGGGACGACCTTCTCGGCCGCATCCCGCTCGTCAAGACCTTGTACGGCGGATTTCGCGACGTGGTGAGCCTGCTGCCTTCGGGCTCGGGAGAGAAGCGCGACTTGCAGCGCGTCGTGGTCGCCCGCTTCGGCGAAGTGCGCGCCATCGGCTTCGTCACGCGGGAGGATGTTCCGGCGGCGCTGAACGCCCACGGCGGACACGACTGGGTCACGGTCTATTTTCCGATGAGCTATGCGTTCGGCGGGTACACCGTCTACCTGCCGCGCACGCTGGTGGAACCCCTGGACATCTCGGTGGAGGACGCCATGCGCCTCGCGATCACGGCGGGACTCACCGCGGCCGCCAGCCGCCAGCCGCCGTCCTAGCCGCCGCGCGCAGGTCCCGCCATCATGGGTTCGCGACATTTTGTAATGGCCGCATGCGGCGCCGCTTTGTGGTGCGCGGCCGCGGTTGCGGCGGCCCGGGCCGCGCTCGCGCAGTCGCGGACGGCGGGCGCGGACGCGTCCTGGAGAAGCGCGGCGATCGCCGCGCTGGCCGCGCGCGACGAACCGCACGCGCTCGCGACCGCGGCGCTGCTGCGCATCGACGCCGGCGCGATGAATCTGGCGACGCGGGCCGCGAATCTCGCGCCCGACGACACCACGATCGGCTGGGTCGCGCTGCGCGTCTGCGCGCTGACGCCCGGCTGCGACATTCGCGGGTATGCGACGGAACTGCGCTGGCTCGACCCGAACAACAGCGCGGCCTGGTTGCCGACGCTCGCGGCGGCGCTGCGAGACCAGGATTCGGTGGAAACGGACCGCGTGCTCGCGCACATGGCGCGCGGAACGAGTGTCGATTTCTACTGGAACGGCATCGTCGTCACGATGTTCGACGCGCTGCGCGCGGTTGCCGGACGCATACCGGGCCGGGCGGTCGACTCCGACGCGGCGCGCCTCGCGGTGGTCGAGCGCCTCGCGGCGGCCGAGGTCGTTCCGCCGCTGTCGCCGCTGGTATCGGTCTGCGGCGATGCCAAGCATGGGACGCCGCGACGGGCCGCCTGCACCGTCATCGCGCGGATCCTGCAGCGCAGCGACACGGTGGACGCTCAATATGCGGGCTTTGCGATCGCGAAACGCTACGCGCGCTACGACGGCCGGGAATTCCGGGCGCTCGCGGAGCGGCGTCGAGTTCTCCAGTGGCGCGTGGCGACCGCGGCGCAATTCGACTCGCCGCTGCTGCCCTGGCTGAAGAGCGCGCACGCCCGGTGGCGGCTCGAGCGCATGCGCAAGCTCGGCCGTCAGGAGGACGTGGTCATGGCCGTTTTACGCGACCAGGGACTGCCGCTCGATCCACCGCCGCCGCCCCCCCCGCCGACGCCGCCGCCGGCGCCGCCTGAACCGCTGCATTTGCGATTGCCGTGACGGCCGCGGGCGGCCGGGCCCGCGCCGCCGCCCAGCATCCCCGCTGATGTTCGTCGACCATGCCGACGGCCTGCATGAAGGCATGGCAGATGGTCGAACCGACGAAGCGGAATCCCCGCTTCTTCAGGTCCTTGCTCATCGCATCGCTTTGCTCGGTGCGGACCGCCACTTCGTCGGGATTGCGCGGTCGGCGACGCAGCACCCGGCCACCGGTGAATTGCCAGACGTATTCGTCGAAGGTGGTGCCGTCGGCGCGAAGCCGCAGGTAGGCCTGTGCGTTGCCGATGAAAGCCTCGATTTTCAGACGGTTGCGCACGATGCGCGCGTCCTTCAGCAGTCGCGCGCGATCCCGCGCGCCATATCGGGCGATGCGATCGGCATCGAAGCCGTGAAATGCGAGCCGGTATCCCTCCCGCTTGCGCAGGATCGTGAGCCAGCTCAACCCGGCCTGGGCGCCCTCCAGGCACAGCATCTCGAACAACCGGGCATCGTCATGGACCGGCACACCCCATTCCTCGTCGTGGTAGGCGACGTAGAGCGGATCGTCGCCGCACCACGCGCAGCGCCGCCGCGCGCGATTCAATTGGCCAGCCGGCGCGGCTCGCCGCCCCGCCGGCCGCTGTTGTAGACGAGTTCGATGCGGTCGATGCCGCGCGCAGCGCGCGCGGTGCTGCGTATTTCATGCATCAGTTTCAGCAACACGCCGCAGGACTGACCCGTCGCCGACGGCGCGGCCGGTTCGACTCCGAGATGGAGCACGACGATGCGGTCCGCGGCGAGCCGCGCGTACACCGCTACGCCGAGCAGGCGGCCGTCCGAGGACACCGCGAACAGGCTTTGCACGCCGTCGAGGGCGCCGACGCGAATCGCGAGGGTGCCGTCGCGATCGTAGATCACCGGCTCCCCGTAGACGTCGATCGACCGCTCTATCCCGCCGCGGACGCGATGTTGGTTTTCGTTGAAGAACAACAGCCGTTCGAGCGCGGGACGTTGATTCGCGGCCAGTCGCGAGCTAATCCAAATGGGGTCGTTCACCGGATCCTCCGCGGTCCACGTTGGGGCCTCTCGTGCCACACCCCGGTGTCTTTGTGCCGCATGTCGCAAAAGCAGATTGACGCGACGCAGCATCGTCTGTCTGTGCACAGAGACGACGTATCGTATAGCGCCTTTGGGTTAAACACACTAACTTGGATCGACGGGGCGGAACGGTCACTTGCTGCAGCGCGGCAGCGGCGTGTTGCCGGGTGGTGGGGAACGAGGGGAACAGCGGGTGTTAGCCATTGATCGGGAACGCGATACGCCGGACACCCGGCGGTCGAGTCGCGCGCACGAAATCATCGAATTGATCGTCGTCAGCGCCGATGAAGGCTTGCTGCAAACCTTGCGAACGGCGGTCGGCAGCGCCCGCCGGATCTGGCAAATAGCCAGTTCCGACAAGGTCAGCGATTTGCTGATCGCCGGCGAGGTCGGCATCCTGATTCTCGATGTCCCCGCCCGAGGCGACACCGCGCGCTTCATCGTCGACATCAAGCGTCAATTCCCGGATCTGGTGATCGTGCTCGCCGGGAATCGCGAGGCCGAGACCGCGCTCGCCACGCTGATCAGCGACGGCTCCGTCTACCGGTTCATGCACAAACCCCTGTCGCCGGCGCGCGCCAAACTGTTCGTCGAGGCTGCGGTGAAACGCCACGAGGAGCGCCGGCCCGTCCACACCCGACCGCCGTCCGGCGCCTCCGCCAGGACCCGCCGCCTGCGTTCGATCGGTGCGGCGGCGGCGCTGGTGCTGATCGGCGCGCTCGCGATGCACGCCCTATTCCAGCGAGCCGCCGCGCTCACGCCGGCGAGCGTGTCGGCGCGGACACCAACCCTGGCCGAACGCGCCGCCGCGGCCCTGGCGGCCAATCGACTGGTCGAGCCCGCCGGCGACAACGCGCTCGAACTGTACCTGCGGGCGCTGGCGCAGAACCCGGCGGACCCGGCCGCCCGCGGCGGCCTCGAGGAAGTGCGCGACCGCCTGTTTTCGCGTGCGCAGGACGCCATTGTCGAGGACCGCTTCCGGGACGCGAAGATCGCGATCGACACCGCCCGCCGATCGGGGGTCGAACACGGCCGGATCGAATTGTTGTCCGCCGAAATGGCGAAGGCGGAACGCAACGCGAGCGCGCCTCGTCGGACGCCGGCGCGCTGAGCGCACGCCGGGCGCGCACCCGCGGGCCGTCAGGCGGCCGAGGAGCGCGCCAACGCGATCGCCCCGCCTTCCTGGGCCAGTGCGCCGATTTCCGCGCCAATCCGCAGGTCATCCACCGCGCCGAACGCGTGCTTGCGAATCGAACCCAGGCGGTCGATCAGCACGAGGCTCGGGGTGCCACGCATCTTGTAGCGCTCCATCGTATGGGGAATGGGGCCGGCATCGTTCGGCGCGTCGACCGCAACCGGAAACTTCAGGCGATATTCCTGGATGAATGCCTCGATGACCGAATCCGTGATGGCGGCATGGTGCTCGAACGTCGCGTGCAGTCCGATCACAGCGACATCCTTGGGCTCGAACATTTCATGAATGCGCTGCGCCTGCGGCACCGCGAACGCGACCGACTTCGGGCAGAGAACTTGAAACGCCGTCAGAACGACCACGCGGCCGCGCAACCCGGACAGGAGCAGGGGGCGTTCGCTGTTGAACCAGGTCCGGACCTGGAATTCCGGCGCATAGTGATGGGTGTTGTTCATGATTGCCGCGCGGCGACCCGCGCAGGCGCGGGTCGCGCTGTTACGTCCTCGTTGTAATCGATCCCGAATGGCCGCCTCACCCCCGGGGCGCACTTGCGCAATCGATCCGATCGCGCTCATGCTATCGCTCCCCAATCGGAGGCACGATGATTAAACTCGACGTCAACGGCGAAGTCCACACACTGGACGTCGACGCGCAGATGCCGCTGTTGTGGGCGTTGCGCGACGTCCTCAACATGACCGGCACGAAATTCGGCTGCGGCATGGCGCTGTGCGGCGCCTGCACGGTCCATGTCGACGGCGTGGCGACGCGCTCCTGCGTCCTGCCGGTCGCCGCCGCGGCCGGCCGGAAGATCACGACGATCGAGGCGATCGGCGGCACGCCGATCGGCAAGGCCGTCCAGGACGCCTGGATCGCCATCGACGTGCCGCAATGCGGTTATTGTCAGTCCGGCCAGATCATGTCGGCCGCCTCGCTGCTGGCGAAAACCCGCGCGCCGACGGATGCGCAAATCGACGCGGCCATGAGCGGAAACATCTGCCGCTGCGGCGCTTATGGGCGGATTCGCGCGGCCATCCACAAGGCGGCCGCGAACGGGGGGGCGGAATCGTGAGCGTCGTGGAGACTGTCGTCGACGGCGCGGATCTCGCGCGGCGGCGATTCATCGTGTCGACCGCGGCCGCCGGCGGCGGACTCGCGATCGGCTTCCTCTGGCCCGAAGCGGCGCGTGCCGCGTGGACCAGCGCCCCGGCGCCCGCGGACCAGATCGGCCCGATCAATGCCTTCATCGACATCGGCACCGACGGCGCGATCACGTTCGTGATGCCGAAGTCCGAGATGGGTCAGGGTGTCTACACCGGCCTGTCGCAATTGCTCGCCGAGGAACTGGAGTGCGATCTCGCGCATGTGCGGATCGTGACGGCCCCCGTCGCGGCGGTCTACAACAATCCGTTCGTGCCCGCGCAATTCACCGGCGGCAGCATGAGCATCTCGACCAGCTGGCAATCCCTGCGGCTCGCCGGCGCGATGGCGCGCACCCAACTGATCGAGGCCGCGGCACGGCGCTGGGGCGTGGCCGCCTCGCAGTGCAGCGCGGAACTCGAAGTGGTGCACGGCCCCGGCGGCCGCCGGACGGCCTATGGCGAGCTCGCGGCCGACGCGGGCAAGCTCCCCGCGCCCGATCCGCGCACGCTCAAGCTCAAGACACCGGACGAATTCCGCTTGATCGGCAAGCCGGTCAAACGGCTCGAGGTTCGCGAAAAGGTCGACGGCAGCGGCAAGTTCGGTCTCGATGTGCGAGTTCCCGGCATGCTGCGCGCGATGCTCGCGCGGCCACCGGCGCTGGGAGCGACGCCGCGCCACATCGACGATGCCGCGGCGCTCGCGGTGCGCGACGTGTTGCGGGTCGTGCCCTTGAAGGCCGGCGTCGCCGTCGTCGCCCGCAACACCCATGCCGCAAAGATGGGACGCGACCGGCTGGTCGTCGACTGGGACATCCCGGCGGGCTCGGTGCTGGACACCGAACGCGAGCGGGCGCGTTATCTGCCGCTGAGCGCGACCGAATCCGAGCTGGTCGCGCGCAGCGACGGCGATGCGCGGACGTCGCTGGGCGCGGCGGACGCCAAGCACCTGGAGGCCGTGTACGAGGTGCCGTATCTGGCGCACGCGCCGATGGAGCCGCTGAACTGCGCCGCGCACTGGCGCGAGGACCGCTGCGACATCTGGACGGGGACGCAGATGCAATCTCCGGATCAGGCCGCCGCGGCGGCGATCGCGGGGCTGCCGCCGCATCAGGTGTTCGTGCACACGATGCTGCTCGGCGGCGGATTCGGGCGCCGCGCGAATCCGGCGAGCGACTTCGTCAGCGAAGCGGTTGAACTGTCGCGGAAAATCGCCGGCCCGGTGCAGGTCGTTTGGACCCGTGAAGACGACATGCACGGCGGCTGGTACCGGCCGATGTGGACCAACCGGCTGCGCGCCGCGCTCGACCGGGCCGGCAAGCCGCAGGCCTGGTACCACACGCTCGTCGGCCAATCGATCATGGCCGGCACTATTTTTCAGGGCATGGTCAAGAACGGCATCGATCCGACTTCGGTCGAGGGTGCCGCGGAGCTGCCGTACGCCATTCCGAACCTGCGTGTCGACCTGCATACCACGACGGCGCCGATGCACGTCCTGTGGTGGCGGTCCGTCGGACACTCGAACACCGCATTCGCCACCGAGAGCTTTCTCGACGAATGCGCGGCGGCGGCCGGACGGGATCCGCTGGACTATCGACGCGCGCTGTTGACCGGCCCGAAACAAGCCCGCCACCGCGCGGTGCTCGAACTGCTCGCGCAGAAATCCGGCTGGGGCGGCGCGCTGCCGGCGGGCCACGCCCGTGGCGTCGCCATCCACGAGTCGTTCGGCAGCATGGTCGGCGAGGTGGCCGAGGTGTCCCTGGAAAACGGGCTGCCGCGCGTGCATCGGGTGGTCGCCGTCATTCATTGCGGCCTCGCCGTCAATCCGCGGATGATTGCGGCGCAGTTGGAAAGCGCCGTCAACTTCGGGCTGTCGGCGGCCCTCTACGGCGAGATCACCTTCGCCGACGGCAAGCCGGGACAATCGAATTTCGACACCTACCCGGTGGTGCGGATGGGCGAGGCGCCGCGCGTCGAGGCCCATATCGTGCCGAGCACCGATGCGCCGACCGGGGTCGGCGAGCCCGGCACGCCGCCGATTGCGCCGGCGGTGGCGAACGCGCTGTTCGCGTTGACCGGCAAACGCATCCGTCGGCTGCCGATGCTGCGTGGCGGGAAGTTCACCGCCTAGTGGATGCGACGGCGCGCGCGGCGCGCCGTCGCGCGATCCAGCCGATCAGCCGACCACCGCCGGGAACGCGCGCAATGCGCATCACCCGGATCCAAAATCGACGCGCGCCGGGATCGTGATCGGCCAGTGGCAGATCGGCGTACAGGCCCGGGATGGCTTCGTGCAATATCGCAACCCGCGCATGCAGCCGCCGCCCCGGCCGCTCCACGCTCGAACGCGCAGCGCACAGCATGAGCATTGCCCCCGCGCCCTGCCCGTCCCAATCGATCTCGACGGCGCCACCCGGCTCCAGCGTGCGCGGCGCGGACTCGCCGCGGTCGACATCGCGCAGGCCGCGCAGGTGTAAAGTCCAGTGCGGCTCGGCGCCGCCCCGCAGCCGCCAGATGCCGTCGCCGTCGGATTGCGGCGTGTAGTCGCCGGCCAGGAGCCGCCGTGTCGCACTCGCCATGAGTCCCCCTGCTCGCCCGGTGGATCGCTTATCGTACGCGGTCCCGGGCCGTTCGTGCGCATCCTGGGCGACGCCGGTATGATCGCGGCGCTGCCGCCTGATTTCACACGAGACCTTCCCCATGCGACGCCTGCTGTACTTGCTTCTCCTCGCGACCGCCGTCGCGGACGCCGCCCCAGTCCCCGGCAACGGCGGCAGCATCGAGCGGCTGATCGCGGCGCAGCGCCTGTCGCCGTCATCGGTGAGCTACCTGGTGACCGATGTTGATTCGGGCCGCGTGATTCTGGATCACGCCGCCGCGACTCCGCGCGCGCCGGGCTCCGTGATCAAGGTATTGACGACGTTCGCGGCCCTGGACGCACTCGGTCCGGAGTTCAAATGGCAGACCCACGCCCTCGCCACCGCACCGCTCCGACGCGGGGTGTTGCGCGGCGATCTGTACCTTCAGGGAGGCGGCGATCCGTACATGACCCTGGACCGCTGGTGGCGGTTCGCGCGCGCTCTGCGCGCCCGTGGACTGCGCACGATTCGGGGCGACATCGTCATCGACGATCGCGCCTTCGACGTCGCCGCGGAGGATCCGGCGGCCTTCGACGGACACCCGAACCGTCCCTACAACGTCGCGCCGAGCGCGCTGATGATCAATTTCCAGACGGTCGAGTTTCGCGTCGCGCCGGATCCCGAAGCGCATCGGGTCGCGGTCTCGACAGACCCCACCCCGGTCAACCTGCGCGTCGACAATCGGCTGCGCCTCGTGCCCGGCCGCTGCGCCGGCCGGGGCGACCGCTTCGAGTTTGCCGTCGACGACACGCGCCGCGACCACGTCGTGCTCACCGGTGCACTGGCCGAGGACTGCGCGCCGCGCGAGATGATCCGGGCGCTGATGCAGGCACCGCAATTCGCCTACGGCACCTTCGTCGAACTGTGGCGCGAACTCGGCGGCAGGATCACCGGCGGCCTGCGCATCGGCGGCACGCCGGCCGACGCGCGCCCGCTGCTGGATTTCGACTCCCTGAGCCTGGCCGAGGTCGTGCGTCTCACCAACAAATACAGCAACAACCTGATGGCGCGGGATTTGCTGCTGACCCTGGGTGCGCAGCGCTTCGGCGCGCCGGCGACGGTTGCCAAAGGCATCGATGCGATCAACGCGTGGAGCCGCGAGCGCGGCCTGCCGCTCGGGGCCACCGTGCTCAGCAACGGCTCCGGATTGTCGCGCCGCACGCGCATCTCCGCGGCGACGCTGACCGCGGTGTTGCGGGCCGCCTACCACGACCGCTTCGCGCCGGAATTCCTGGTCTCTCTGCCGCTCGCCGGCATCGACGGCACGCTGCGCACCCGGATGAAGGACGCGCCGCCGGGCGCGGTGCGCCTGAAGACCGGGACCCTGGACGGGGTGAGCTCGGTCGCGGGCTTCGTCAGCACCGCGCGCGGTCACACCTACGTGCTCGTCTCCTTCGTCAACGACCCGCGGGCGGACGGCGGCGCGGGCGAAGCGGTGCATCAGGCACTGGTCGACTGGATTTTGGCGCACGGCTGACGGCCGCCACCGGCCGCTCCAGCTCCCACAAGGACGCAAGCTCGCCCCGACGCACCCACACGCCGAAACCGAGGTGTCGGAACCGGCGCGCAAGGCGCCGGCGGTACCAGTCCGCGGGGCGCAAATGCACCGCGCTGTCCGTCAGCGTCTGGTCGCAATTGTGGCGCCAGTCTTCCAGTGTGAGCGCCGACACATAGAGTGCCGTCCCGGCGAGGCGCGCGAGATTTGCGACCGCCTTGGCGGCGGCACGATCGTCGAGGTATTGCAGCACGTCGTAGCAAACCACCAGGTCGTAACGGCGGCCCGGCGCGAAATCGACGAGGGAGCCATTGACCCAACCATAGCGCGAACAGAGATAGCTGCTGCGTTCGAGGCCGGTATAGACCGCCCTCGGCAACAGCTTCGCAAACGGCGCGCGGAAGGAGCCGATGCCGCAGCCCGCATCCAGGATGCTGGAGACCGCGAGTCCGCACTGGCGCAGCAGCGTCGCGATCAGCGTCGCGCGCACGCGCATTTCCACCGGCTCGATCACGCGGGTTGAGCGGTTGAAATAGTAGCGGCGGAAGTAGGCCGGGCCGAAGGTCGCCTCATCGGCGGCGGCGGCAGGCGCGGACTTTGTTCGCATTTTTGCCACGGACGGCATTCAACCAGAAAATCCGGCGGCTTGGGGGCCGATTGCGCGCCGCCGGGCCCCGCCCCTCCAGTTTTGCGCCCCGCCGCCGACAGGATGGGCTCAATCAGGAAGCGCATGGATGAGTTTCAACAGCGTCGCAGCGCACTCGCGCCTCGGGGGTTACACCCTGATCGAGCTCGTGCTCGTGCTCGTCATCGCCGGAATTTTGGCCGCGATCGCGGGCCCGCGCTTCTTCGACATGGGCGTGTTCACCCAGCGGGCGTACGCGGACGAACTCGCGGCCGCGCTGCGCAGCGCGCAAAAGGCGGCGGTCGCGAGCGACTGTCCCGCGCGGGTCACCGTCACCGACACCGGCTATGCCGTGGCCCAGCAGGCCGCGGCGGGCAATGCCTGCGACCCGACCGACACGAGCTGGGTCACCCCGGTCGTCGGCGCCGACGGCACGCCCATCCAGGGCAAGGCTCCGGCCGGCACCCTGGTGAATCCCACCGGCATTTTTGTCTTCGTCGGCAGCGGCGCGCTCGGCGCCGCCCCCGCCGCACAGATCAGCGTCGGGTCGGACGCGATCCGTGTCGACACCGTCACCGGCTTCGTCGCGGGCGGCGCGCCATGAGCGCGAACCGACGATGCGGCCGGGTGGGTCCCCGCGCCGCGCGCGGCGTGACGCTGATTGAATTGGTGGTCGCGATCACGATCGTTGCGATCGCGGCGACCGCGGTGCTCGGAGCGATGTCGGCGATCACCGGTCGCGGGGCCGACGCCATGGTCCGGCAACAGGAGGTCGCGATCGCCGAGGCGTATCTCGAGGAGATCCTGCTCGAACCGGTCGCGCCGCCCGCCGGCGCGCCGGCGCCGACGGGCAGGGCGAGCTTCGACGACGTCGACCAGTACAACGGCCTCGTCGACGTCGGAGCGCATGATCAGTTCGGCAATCCGATTCCGAATCTGGCGAATTACACCGTCAGCGTCGCGGTGACCCAGTCCACGGCGCTCAGCGGCATCGCCGCCGCCGATGCGCGGCGCATCGACGTCACCGTGACCAACCCGGCGGCCGGCAGCGTGAGCCTGACCGGCTACCGCGCGAATTTCTGAGGTCCGGACCCGCATGCGCGCGAGCCTCGTTCGAATGCCCCCAGCCCGCACACGCGGGATGACGCTGATCGAGTTGATCATCGTGATCACGCTCACCGCGATCGTGATGACCTTCATGGCCATGTTCCTGATCACGCCCATTCACGCCTATGCGGATGAATCGACGCGCGCGCAGCTCGTCGACGCGGCCGACGGCGCGCTGCGCCTGGTGGGGCGCGACCTGCGCGCGGCGCTGCCGAACAGCGTGCGCGTCTCGACGAACGGCGGCGTCGTGGCGCTCGAGTTCCTGGCGACGATCGACGGCGCCCGCTACCGCGACGACGGCCCCCTGGGAGATGCGTCGCGCTGGCTGGACTTCACGACGCCGGACGCCGCGTTCGCGACCACGGTGCCGTTCTCGCAGATCACCCCGCCTTGGACCTCGAAGACGGCCTACCTCGCGATCTACAACGTCGGCGTGCCCGGCGCGAACGCCTACGATCTGTCGAACGTGATCACGCCGCCCGGCACCACGATCAGCATCGCGGCCGGGAGCGCGGCCAACGAGCAGCTGGTGACCTTGAATCCGGCGTTCAAGTTCGCCTGGGGTTCGCCCGGGAAACGGGTGTATCTCGTCAGCGGGCCGGTCAGCTACGTCTGCGACCCCGCGGCGGGCACCTTGACGCGCTACAGCGGCTATCCGATCAGCGCCACCCAGCCGGCGGATGCGGCCACCCTCGCGACCGCGGGTGCGAGCGCGGGCCTGGTGGCGACCGCGGTCAGCGCCTGTCAATTCACGTACGCGCCCGGCACTGCGGCGCGCGCCGGCCTCGCGACGCTCGCGTTGCAGCTGGCGCAGGGGGGCCAGCAGATTCAGTTGCTGAGCCAAGTCCATCTGGTCAACGCGCCATGAAAGCCGGGCTCCACGGACCTGCGCGGCGGGGAGGCTTTGCGCTGGTGCCCGCCTTGTTCCTGATCGTGGTCGTGGCCGGGCTCGCGGCGGTGGCGCTGCGGATGACGCTCGGTCAGCAACAAACCGCGACACTCGCGCTGCAACAGGCCCGTGCGCTCGCGGCCGCGCGCGCCGGCGTCGATTGGAGTGCTTATCGCGCGCTCCATGGACAATGCGCCAGCGGCACGCTGAACCTGTCGGAGGCTGCCCTGAACGGTTTCACCGTCGTCGTCAGCTGCAGCGCGACCGCGTATACGGACGGCGGCGCCATCTATCAGTCCTTCCTGATCGCCGCCACCGCCAGTTATGGAAGCTACGGCGGCCCGGACTTTGTCAGGCGCGTGATCCGCGCCACGTTCACGAACGAGACCTCATGAGATCGCGCAATACCGGCGGCTGGATGATGATCCTGATCTGCGGCCTCGCACTCGCGGCGCCGCGTGCCGCGCGCGCGTGGTGGAACTGTAACTGGACGTCGCGGGTGCCGATCGCGGTCGCGGCGCCGGCGAGCGCCCAGAGCAACTATTTGCTCGAAGTGATGCTGACCGCCGCGCAGCTGCCGGGATACAACTGGTCGCTGCAGGACGCCGACGTGCGCGTCGTCGACCAAGACGACACCACCCCGCTCACGTTCTTCGTGCAGCCACGGGCGGCCGGCACCCAGGTGCTGCGGCTCTGGGTGCTGTTTCCGAGTCTCGCGGCGGCGCCGCGGACGATTTATCTCTATTACGGCAATTCGTCCGCGAGCAGCATATCGAACGGCGCCACGGCCCTCAGCCATGCACCCGGCGGCGTGCGGCTGTGGACGCGGCAATACAGCGGCGGAGCATTCGCGTCCCAAGCCGCCTGGTACGCGTCGTGGAACGCCGGCGCCGGCCAGGTCTCGGGCTACGGCTGCGCGATACCAACGAGCTTCGCCGGCCAGAACAACGCCGGCCTGTTCGGCGCGGGCCGGTCCATCGGCTGGAACGTAACGACGATACTCTACGTCGCGCCCGCCCAGGCCGGCATCTGGTCGTTTCGCTGGGGCCCGGACTTAGGCCTCGGCGGCGGGCTGTACGTCGACGACGTGCCGCTCCAGGAGATGTTCGGCACCAACTTGTGGTGGGCGGGGAGTTGGTCCAGCACCGGTCAATTGCTCGCCGGCAGCATCGCCTTGACCAGTGGCTACCATGTGATTCGCGGAATCGGCGACGAGGATTGTTGCGACGGCGGGCAGGAGCTGGACGCGAGGGCGCCCTCCGGCGCGTGGACGGCGCTCGGCGGCGCGAGCTACACGCTCGCCGCGCCCAGTTGTCAGGTGGCGCCGGCGAGCCCCCAGACCGCCCAGACCCAGGGCACGGCCGGCGGTTGTTCGGCGGTGCACTTTCAGATCACGAACGCCCCGTACGGGCTCTATTGCTTGAACCAAGCGGTCACGGTGACGGTGGTGGACTCGGCGGGCAATCCCTACACCGGTTACAACGGCACGATGAACCTGTCGACGTCGACCGGCGCGGGTACCTGGAGCCTCGCGAGCGGCGCCGGCGTGTTCTCCGACCCGGTCGCGAACGACGGCGCCGCGAGCTACCAGTGGCCGGGCGGCGCATCGAGCGCGACCTTCACGCTTTCCTATCGAAGCGGCACGAGCCCGGTGACCGTGCACGCGGTCGACTCCGCCAATGCGACGCTGGTGGACAC
>JBBISV010000007.1:0-49656 GCA_037441085.1 Gammaproteobacteria bacterium
ATGTCTGTGCCGAGCACTTCGACGCTGCCGGATGCGGGCGCGACGATGCCGGCGGACGGACCGGTGATCGAGGTGCGGAGCCTGACGCGCCGATTCGGCGCGTTCACCGCGGTGAATAACGTGAGCTTCACGGTCGCCGGCGGTGAAATCTTCGGTTTGCTGGGCGCGAACGGGGCCGGAAAGTCGACGACGTTCCGGATGCTGTGCGGCTTGCTGCCTCCGTCCGCAGGCACGCTGCGCGTCGCCGGCTTCGACCTGCGCACCGCGGCCGCGCCGGCGCGCGGCCGCATCGGCTATATGGCGCAGAAATTCTCGCTGTACGCCGACCTTTCCGTGCGCCACAACCTGCACTTCTTCAGCAGCGTGTACGGACTCGCCGGCGCGGCCCAGCGGCGCCGGGTCGAATGGGCCGTCGCCGAATTCGAGTTCGCCTCGATGCTCGACGCCACGGCGCGCGACCTGCCGCTGGGCTTCAAGCAGCGGCTCGCGCTCGCCTGCGCCTTGATGCATGAACCGCGGATCCTGTTCCTCGACGAGCCCACTTCCGGCGTCGACCCGATCGCCAGGCGGGAATTTTGGAGGCGCATCAACGCACTCGCCGCCGCCGGGGTCACGGTGCTCGTGACGACGCATTTCATGGAGGAGGCGGAGTACTGCGACCGGCTGGCGATCATGGCGCAGGGAGAGATACTGATCGAGGGCACTCCCGATGCCGTCAAACGTGCCGGAATCGCGGCCGACCGCCCCGAGCCCTCGATGGAGGATGCGTTCATCGCCGTCGTCGAGGCCGCCGGCGCCGGGGTGGCCGCGTGAATCCCGCGCTGCGCCGGGTGAGCGCGCTGATCCGCAAGGAGTTCCTGCAGATCGGCCGCGACCCGTCGGCGCTCGCGATCGCCTTCGTCATGCCGATGATCCTGTTGTTGCTGTTCGGCTACGGCGTCTCGCTCGACGCGCGCAACGTCCGGCTCGCCATCGTCGCCGAGCGGCCGGACGCCCTGACCGCGGATTTCGCCGCCGAGTTCGACCACTCCGTGTATTTCCGCGCGCGCCGATATCAGGGCATCCAGCAGGCGGAGCGGGCGATGGCCACGGACGCGGTCGATGGGATCGTCTGGCTGCGCGCCGATTTCACGCGCCGCTTCGACGCCGGTGCGGGCGCGCCGATCGGCGTCATCATCAACGGCGTGGATGCGAACACCGCGCGCATCATAGAAGGATACGTGCAGCAGGTCTGGGGGGGGTGGCTCGCCGCGCGCGCGCGCCGGGCCGGCCGCGGACCGCAACTGCCGCTCGCGGTCGACGCCGAGGTCCGGTTCAACCGCTCGGTCAGCAGCCGGAACTTCCTGATTCCCGGATTGATTGCGATGATCATGACCCTCACCGGCGCGCTGCTCACCGCGCTCGTCATAGCGCGCGAGTGGGAGCGCGGCACGATGGAGGCGCTGATGGTCACGCGCGTCAGGATGCGCGAGATCCTGGTCGCGAAGCTCGTCCCGTATTTCGTGCTGGGCATGGGCGGCATGGCCCTGTCGGTCGCGCTGGCCGTGTACCTCTTCGGCGTGCCGCTGCGCGGCGGGCTCGCCGTGCTCGCGGGGACTTCCGCGCTTTTCATGCTGGCCGCACTCGGCATGGGCCTGTTGATATCCGGCGTCGCGCGCAATCAGTTCGTCGCCGGACAGATCGCGATCATTGCGACGTTCCTGCCGGCGTTCCTGCTCTCCGGATTCGTGTTCGACATCGACAGCATGCCGGCCGTCGTGCGGCTCATCACCCATGTGGTCGCCGCGCGCTACTTCGTCGCGATTCTGCAGTCGCTGTTCCTGGCGGGCGACATCTGGACGGTGATCCTGCCGAACGCGGCGGCGCTCGCGGTGATGGCGGTGATATTCCTCGCACTCGCGCGCGCCACGGCGCGCAAGCGTCTGGATTGAAGCGCATGTGGCGGCGGGTCCTCGCGCTGACAGGGAAGGAATTGCTCGCGATCCTGCGCGACGCCAAGAGCCGGATGGTGCTGATCGGCCCGCCGCTGATTCAGCTGATGGTCTTCGGTTATGCCGCGAGCTTCGACCTCAACCACGTCCCCGTGGCGATCCTCGATCAGGATGGATCGCGGGCGTCGGCTGAACTGGTTCACCGGTTCACCGGTTCACCGACCTTCACGTTGGAAGAAGTGCTCCACAGCGGCCGGCGCATCGACGGATTGATCGACTCGCGCCGGGTGAAGATGGTGCTGGTGATCGACCGGCGCTTCTCCCGCGATCTGCTCACCGGCCGTCCGGCGCGCGTGCAGATCATCGTGGACGGCCGCAATTCCAACACCGCGCTGCTGATCGAAGGCTACGCGAACACCATCCTCGGCGACTTCTCGCTCGCCTGGGCCGCGGCGCACGGCGCGCCCGCCCCGGCGGCGGTGCTCGACATGCGCACGCTCTACAACCCGACGCTCGCGTCGCGCTGGTTCATCGTCCCGGGGATCGTCGGGTTGTTGACCCAGGTGGTGACGCTGCTGGTGGTCGCGCTGTCGGTGGCGCGCGAGCGCGAGATGGGCACATTCGACCAGCTGCTGGTCACGCCGCTGCGGCAGATCGACATTCTGCTCGGCAAGGGCGTTCCCGGCGTGTTGATCGGCGTGCTCGAGGCGACCGCGATCATCCTCGCGGCGGTGTTCTGGTTCCACGTGCCGCTGCGCGGCGGCCTCGCGCCGCTCTATGCCGGCCTGCTGTTGTTCGTGATCGCGGTGACGGGCGTCGGGCTCGCGATTTCGGCGCTCTCGGCGACGCAGCAGCAGGCGCTGCTGGGCGCCTTCCTGTTCATGGTGCCGTCGATCATCCTGTCCGGATTCGCGACGCCGATCGCCAACATGCCGGCCGCCGTGCAGATGCTGACCTACGTCAATCCGATGCGGTATTTTCTGATCATCGTGCGCGGCGTGTTCCTGCAGGGCGCGGGGTTCGGCGAACTCGCGCCGCAGTTCTGGCCGATGGCCGCGATCGGACTGGCGACGCTCGCGGCGGCCGGCTGGCTGTTCCGAAAGCGGGTGGTCTGAGCGGCCTCGACGACGGCTTCAGTGACGCCCGCGAAAGCGCGGCATCACCTGCAACGCGAGCCAATTGCGCAGTTCCGCGAGCTTGAGCGACGAATCCTGCATGGCCGGGCCGAGCCCGTGTTTCCAGTTCAGCCGCCGGTCGTGCGGATCGCGCATCAGCGATCGCAGGTCGTCGACGAAGCCGTCCCGTTCCGCCGGCGAGGCGAACAGCCGCTCCTCGAGCAGCAGGTCGCCGTAGCGGAGCGCGGTCGCCGCGATCTCCGCGTAGCTGTATTCCGGATGGTACTGCACGCCCCAGCACGTGCCGCGCCCGTGACGCAGCTCCACCGCCTGCACGCCCATCTCGTTGGTCGCCAGCACCACCGCATCCGCGGGGAGCGAGTCGACGTGATCTCGATGCACCGTGATCGCCTCGAACACCGACGGCTTGCCGGTGAACATCGGATGTTGCCGGCCCGCCGCATTCAGTTCGATCCGGCGGCCGAACCCGAATTCCCGGCCCAGGGGATTGCGGCACACGCGTCCGCCGGCCACCGTGACCGCGACCTGCAGCCCCCAGCAGCTGCCGAAGAAGGGCACGGCGCCTGCGAACACGGTCCGCACCAATTCGATCTGCCGCTCGATGTGCGCGCCGCCGTCATAGATGTTCAGGGCGGACCCGGTCATCGCCACGCCGTCGTAATCGGCCATGCACGTGCCGGCCGGCAGCCGCACCTCGCCGTCGGCCGGCCGGACGATGTCGCCGGCGAGCGCGCCAATCTCCTGCAGCACGCGCAGATAGCCTTCGCCCGAAGGCTGACCGCCGGCCGCAACCTGGCTGTCGCGCGTCGCCGCGCGATTTCCGTCGATGATCAGAATCCGTGGTTCATTCATCCGATCGATGCGCGCGCGAACCGGCGCACCCCCATTTCTCCCAGGACCCCGGCGATGGCGGCCACCGCCTCCTTCAGCCGGTCCGCGCCGATCGCGCCGATGCAGCCGACCCGGAAGGTGTCGACGGCCGTCAACTTGCCCGGATACAGGATGAAGCCGCGGTCGCGGACGCGGCGATAGAAATCGCCGAAGTTGTACGCGGGGTCCGGCGGGGAGTGGAACGTGACGATGATCGGCGCCTGCAGCGCGTCCGGGAGAAACGTCTCCAGGCCGATCGCCCGCATGCCGTCGACCAGCGCGGCGCAGTTCGCGGTGTAGCGTGCCAGCCGGGCCGGTTGTCCACCCTGCGCCTTGTATTGGTCGATCGCCGCGCGCAGCGCCGCCAGCACATGGGTCGGCGGCGTGAATCGCCACTGCCCCGTCTTGTGCATGTACTGCCACTGGTCGAGGAGGTCCATCGCGAGCGAATGACTGTTGCCGGCGGCGCCTTCCAGTGCCGTTCGCCGCGCGACGATGAAGCCCATGCCCGGGACGCCCTCGAGGCATTTTCCCGACGCCGCAATCAACGCGTCGAATCGCAGAGTACGGGCGTCGACCGGGATGGCGCCGAACGAACTCATCGCGTCGATGATCAGGCCGCGTCCGTGTTTGCCGACCACCTCGGCGATCCGCGGCAGCGGATTCAAAATGCCGGTGCCGGTCTCGCAGTGCACCTGCGCGACGTGCGTGATTGCGGCATCGGCCGCCAATGCGGCATCGATGCGCGCCGGATCGGCCGGTTCCTGTTCGCCATGCGGAAGGACGACGGCCTCGCGGCCCAGGTAGCCCAGGATCCGCGTGATGCGCTTGCAGTAGCTGCCGTTGTCCGGCACCAGCACCTTGCCGCCGCGCGGCACGAGCGTCCCGAGGGCCGCCTCGACGGAGAACGTGCCGCTGCCCTGCAGTGGCACGCAGACATGGTCGCTCTCGGCATTGACGATGGCGAGGAGATCGCCGCAAACCGACGCGGTCAGCGCGTTGAACGCGCCGTCCCACGACCCCCAGTCCACCAACATGGCGGACCTGGTTTCCATCGAGGTCGTCAAGGGGCCGGGCGTCAGAAGTATCGGGTCCATCAGGGGGGTCCTCATCAACCTACCAAGGCAGCGAATAGGTCTTCGTGTTGCAGAAACTCTTCATGGCCTCCAGGACGCCCTCCTTGTAGCCTAGGCCTGAGTCCTTGATGCCTCCGAACGGCGTCAACTCCAGCCGGTAGCCCGGAACCTCCCGTACGTTCACGCTGCCGACGTTCAATTCCCGGATGAAGCGGGTGATCAGGTCCAGGCGGTTCGTGCACAGCGACGAGGACAGGCCGTAGGCGGTACCGTTCGCGATGTTGATCGCCTCGTCGACGGTCTTGAAGCGGATCACCGGCGATACGGGGCCGAAGGTTTCATGGCGCACGACGGTCATGTCCGGCGTGACGCCGTCGAGCACGGTCGGCGAGTACAGGGCGCCGCGACGGACGTTCCCGACCAGCAGCCTGGCGCCCCCCGCCACCGCTTCATTGACGACCGCCTCGAATCGCCGCGCCGACGGTTCGTCGATCACCGTGCCCATGTCCATCGCTGGATCGAACGGATCGCCGTACTTGACCGCCCGCGTCTTCTCGACGAGCAGTTCGACGAAGCGGTCCGCCACGCTCTCGTGAACGAGCATCCGCTTCACCGCCGTGCAGCGCTGGCCGGAATTCTTGTACGAGCCGCTCGCCGCCAGAGTGGCCGCCTCCTCGATATCCGCATCATCCAGCACGATGATCGGATCATTCCCGCCGAGTTCCAGCACCTGGCGCTTGTAGACCGCCTTCGCGGCGATTTCCTTGCCGATCCGCACGCCGCCGGTGAAGCTGACTAGGTCGACGTGCGCGCTGGTCAGCAGTTCATCGGCGATTTCCCCCGGATCGCCCGTCAGCACCGACAGCATCTGCGGCGGCAGCTCTGCCTCATAGAGGATGTCGGCAAGCGCGTAGGCGGTCAGCGGGGTCTTCTCGCTGGGCTTGAGCACCACGCGGTTGTTGGTGGCGACCGCGGGCGCGACCTTGTGAATGACCTGGTTCAGCGGGTGATTGAACGGAGTGATCGCGGTGATCGCTCCCTGCAGCGGTTCCTTCACGGTGTAGACCTTGCGGCTCTTGCCGTGGGCGGTGAGGTCGCACGAGAAAACCTCGCCGTCGTCGACCAAGGCCTGGTTGGCGGCGAAAAGCAGCACGTCCGACGCGCGGCCGACCTCATACTGCGAATCCTTCAGGCACAGTCCCGATTCGAGCGTGATCAGGCGCGCGAGATCATCGCGCCTGGACGCGATGATGGCACCCGCTTTCATGAGGATCTTGTAGCGGTCGTGGCGCGTCAGCGTCGGGCGGAAGCCGCGCGCAATTTCCAATGCGCGTTTGACGTCGTCGAGGGTGGCCTTCGGTACGGTTCCGACCAGATCACCGCTGTACGGATGCCGAACCTCGATGACGCGGTCATGGGACACGCGCTTGCCCGCGATTCGCAGAGATTCGCGGATTATCGGACGCGAGGCGGGGGAGAGTGTGCCGGCGGCCATCGGATTCTCCTACAGCGTCCGTGCGGCGAGGTTCAGACCAAGTTCGAAGGCGTCGAAGTTGCGCCAGCGGCGGGCTTCGGGTTGTTTCGCGACGTGGCGGTTGACGAGCAACGGCACCTTCTGTTCCGACAAACCGCCGTGCGAGCGCAGCGGAACATCGAGCCCGGAAAGGTCGTGCCGGGCGCGGCTGGTGCCGATGACCGTGTCCATCCGCGACACGACCACGAGGTCGCCAATGCGGTCCGGCGGCAGTTCGAAGCGCGCCGCGGCCTCGATACGCGGCAGCACCAACTCGATGCCCGGCAGCGCCTCGATCCGGGCGGCCACTCCGGCCGGGTCGTCCCGGCCCGACAGGTACACGAGCGCGAAAGACCCGAGCGCGCCATGGTGAACGACGTAGGGGTCGGTGATCGGCAGGATCACCCGGCCCCGCTCCTTGCCGATCCACTCGTCGAGCAGGTCCTGGAGATAAATCACGTTCGGCCGGCCATCCGGTCCATGTTTGTCGTTCATGCCGTGATCCGCGGTGAGGACGAGCGTGGCGCCGAGTTCGTCGAGTCGCGCGAGGTTCCTGTCCATCATTGCGTAGAAATCGTTCGCCATCGACGTGCCGGGAGCGGTCTTGTGCTGGATGTAGTCGGTCGTCGACAGGTACATCAGGTCCGGCCGCTCGCGCTCCATCAGTTTGACTCCCGCGACGAACACGAATTCCGACAGCGCGGCGCTGTAGACGGACGGGACCGGCATGCCGACGCGCGCGATCACGTTCTCGATGCCGTTCTCGGCCAGCGTGGCCTGGTCCGCCTTCTCCGAGGAGAAGCAGATGCCCTGCATACGGTGGCCCAGGAGCTTGCGCAGCTTGTCCTTCGCGGTGATCACGGCGACCTTCGCGCCGGCCGCGGAGAATGCCGCGAGAATCGTTCCGGCCCGCAGGTAGCGCGGATCGTTCATCATCACTTCCTCGTGCCGCTCGGGATCGAGGAAATAGTTGCCGCTGATGCCATGCACCGATGGCGGCACGCCGGTCACGATCGACAGATTGTTGGGATTGGTGAAGCTCGGCATCACGCAGTCGGCGAGGAAACAGGTGCCGGCGCCGCCGAGCAGGCGGCCGAGGAATGGGGCGACGCCGGCTGCGACGGCGGCGGTGATGTACTCGAACTGACAGCCGTCGACGCAGACGACGACCAGCGGGCGGTCCATCCAGCGGTAGCTGCGGCCGTTCACGGTGATTTCGGTTGGCAAGGTCTGTGCTCCGGTTGAATTGGGGTCATGTTCTCGCGGCCGACGCCGCCTTGTGCATCCTGGCGCGGCTCGCCGCCGCATGCTGGCGCAGCAGGCGCCCGGCACGGGCGGCATCGTGCGCAGCGATGGCCGCCACCACGGCCTTGTGCTCGGTGTTGGACACCGGGAGCCCGCCGCCGTCCTTTAGTCCGCGCAGTCGGAACAGCAGCAGCCCCTTGGTCAGCAGCCGGTAGCTTTCGGTCAGGCGCGCATTGCCGGCGGAGTCGACCAGCATGTCGTGAAAGCGCAGATTCAACGCGTGGTAGGACTTGACGTCCTCTACGTCGGTCGCCCGATCCATTTCGTCGAGGGCCGCCTCGAGTTCGCGAAGCTGTTGCGGCGTGGCACGCAGGGCGGCACGCTGCCCGATCAGCTGATCGAGCGCTTCGCGGACGTCATAGATCTCGTCCGCTTCCTCGATGGACACCGCGCGCACAAAAACGCCCCGGTTCTTCTCCGAGCGCACGAGGCGCGATTCTTCGAGGCCCCGCAGCGCCTCGCGGACCGGACCGCGACTGGTGCCGAACCGCATCGCCAGGTCGCTTTCGTTGATTCGCTCGCCGGCCGCAAGTTCCCCGGACAGGATTAATTGCTCGATTTCGACCTGAACGAGCGCCGGCAGCGAGTTCGTCTGCACGAGCTGGAGTGTTGTCGGAGCGCTGGTCGGTGCCAAGACGGTCCCCTTGCGGAGGGTGTATCCGTAGTTTAGCGCGATTGCCGATTGTCGACAATAAATAGTTTAATGTTGAGCGGCCCTGGGGTCGCGCAAGGCGGACACCGGCGCTTTGACCGGCGCTACAGTTCCTCGTACCGGCTGGACTCCATCGCCAGCGTCGCGATATCCGGCTTGGTGCCAAAATAGAGGCGGGCGCCGAAGCCGATCAGCAGGAGCCCTAAGCTGATCACGCCGAACAGGAGCGGTGTCCGCTGGTCGGGGATGAATGCCATCGCCACGACGATGCCGACCATGCCGGCAATCGCGACATAGGTGAGGTAGGGATACGCCCACATGCGGATCCCGAGGCGCGACGGAGCCTCCGTTTCCAAGCGTGCCCGCAACCGCAGTTCCGATATCGCGATCAGCAAATAGACGAATATCGCGACGGTTCCGTACGAATTGGTCAAAAACGCGAATACCGTGTCGGGCGACACGTACGACATGATCACGGCCACGTAGCCGAACAGCGTGCCGAGCAGAATGGCGCGGATCGGCACGCCGTTGCGGCTGAGCTTGGCGAGGCCCGACGGCGCGTCGCCGCGCCGGGTCAGCGCGAACAGCATGCGCGAGGAGGCGTACAGCCCGGAATTCAATGCCGACAGCACGGCGGTGAGGACGACCGCGTTCATGATCTGCGCCGCGGCCGGAATGCCAATCGCGCGGACCGCGCTCACGTAGGGCGTGGCGGTGCCCGGCGAATTCCAGGGCACGAGGCAGGCGACCAGGAAGATCGAGCCCACATAGAAGACCAGCACGCGGGTCACGACCGAATTCGTCGCCCTGGCGACCGCTTTCGCGGGCTCTGCGGCCTCGGCCGCGGCGATTGCGACGACTTCGGCCCCGAAATAGAACCCCGTGGCAGTCACCGCGCCGGTGAAGATGGGCAGTACGCCGTGCGGCGCGAAGCCGCCGTGCGCGGTGAGGTTCGCGAGGGCGGGTCCGGCGACCGGCCACAGGCCGAGGATGTACATTCCCCCGAGCGCCAGGAAGAGGACGATTGCGGCGATCTTGATCGACGCCAGCCAGAACTCGAACTCGCCGTAGGACTTGACCGAGAACAGATTCGAGAGCGTGAGCAGCAACAGCAGCGCGAGACTGATGAACCAAACCGGCTCGGTCGGCAGCCAGAAGCGCACCAAACCGGCACCCGCGATCGCCTCCTGGGCCACGACGATGACCCAGAAATACCAGTACATCCAGCCGGTGACGAAGCCGGCGAGCTCGCCGAGCCGGGGGCGATCGCTCCAGGCCAGCCGCGCGTATTCGTAGAATGAGCCCACCGCCGGCAGCGCGACCGCCATCTCGCCGAGCATGCGCATCACCAGCACGACCAGCAGCCCCGTGATCATGAACGAGAGGATGGCGGCCGGGCCGGCGGCCTTGATGACCACGCCGCTGCCGACGAACAGGCCGGCGCCGATCACGCCGCCGAGCGCGATCATCGACATGTGCCGTCGCTTCAAGCTGTGGTGCAGTCCGCTCGAAGGCGGAGAAGTGTTATTCACGCTGGCGGCCTTTCGCGTTTGCGGCGCAATTGCGGTCGGGGAGTTGTACGCGTCCCAATTTGGCGACGCAAGCCTTTGGGCGGCATCGCCCCGCGTAGGTCGTGAAGTGTTGTCGGGAAATCTCTGGCAGACTGCGGTGCATGGAGGCAACCTGATGAATTCGACCACGAAATCGTCGCCCGAGATGCCGCTGGATGATGACGTGAAGGTGCTGCACAGTCTGGGCTACGCTCAGGAGTTGTCGCGGCGCCTTAGTCGCTTTTCCAACTTTGCCATCTCGTTTTCCATCATTTGCGTGCTGTCCGGCGGCGTCAACTCCCTGGCACAGGCGACCTCGGGGGCCGGCGGTGCCGCCGTCGGCCTCGGCTGGCCGCTCGGTGTGCTGATTTCCGGATTCTTCGGACTGGCGATGGCGCAGATCGCGTCCGCATTCCCGACCGCCGGTGGTCTCTATCATTGGGGTTCCATATTGGGAAACCGCTTCACCGGCTGGCTGACCGCCTGGTTCAACCTGCTCGGGCTCGTGACCGTTCTCGGCGCGATCAATGTGGGCGCCTACAATTTCTTCCTTGGCGCGTTCGGGCCGGCGCTGCAATTGCACGACTCGATGGCGAGCCTCATCGGCTTCCTCGCGGTGCTCACGATTGCGCAGGCCCTGATCAATGTCTACGGCATCTCGGTGACCGCGAAGCTGACGGATTTTTCCGGCTACCTCATCTTCGGCACCTCGGTGTTGATCGCGCTCGTGTGCCTGACGCACACCCGTCACTTCGACTTGGCGCGGCTGTGGAGATTTTCCAATTACTCAGGCCCCGCGGGGGCCGACGTGTGGCCGCGCGTGTCGTCCGTCGGCTGGATTTTCGTGCTCGGACTCATGCTGCCGTTCTACACGATCACGGGCTACGACGCCTCGGCGCACACCGCCGAGGAGACGAAGCAGGCGAACGTGGCGGTTCCGCGGGCCATCCTGTCATCGATCCTCTGGTCGGGCGTGCTCGGCTACGTCGTGCTCGCGCTGTTCGTGCTGATGATCCCGGACATGAACGTGGCCGCGAAACAAGGCTGGAACGTGTTCTTCTGGGCGTTGAATCAAAGCGTCCCGCCCGCCACCCGCGACCTGCTTTACGGGCTGATTTTCGTCGCCCAATTACTGTGCGGGCTGGCCACCGTGACCTCGGCGTCGCGGATGATCTACGCGTTCGCGCGCGACGGCGGACTGCCCGCGTCCCGGACGCTGGCGCGCGTATCCCCGCGCCATCGCACGCCGGGCGCGGCAATTTGGACCGCCGCATTGCTGTCGCTGGCATTCGTTTCCGGCGCGAAATGGTTGGAGGAGGGCGGTACGCCCGTGTACACGGTCGTGGTTTCGTGCACGGTGATCTTCCTGTACTTCTCGTGCGCGGTGCCGATTGCGCTGGGTCTGTTCGCCTATGGCGGGCCAAAATGGCGGCACATGGGTCCGTGGACCCTCGGGCGCGCCGGCTTTTCCCTGTTTGCGGCGCTGTCGATGGCCGGCATGGTGCTGATATTCCTCGTCGGGGTCCAGCCACCGAACGAACTGGCGTTGAACGTCACCGTCGGGTTCCTGGTCGTCACGGCGATCATCTGGTTCGCCGCCGAGCGGCGGCGATTCCAGGGGCCACCCGTCGGCCGGATGATCGCCGCACGGCAGGCTGAGATCGCCGCGGCGGAAGCCGATTTCAGGTCGGTGCGGGATCGGCAGGAATAAGGGTCGCTCATCCGGCGAGCGCGAGATCCCCTTTGATCGCCGAGCGAAACAGGCGCGCGTAGGTCGCCGCATCCGTCGGCAGCGGGTTACCCCCGGCGGACGGATCCAACGCGGCTTCGCGGCCGATGATTTCGGAGTCGGTCGACGGCACGCCGATATCCGCCAAGGTGTGGGGTATGTTCAATCGCTTGCGGAAGGCGAGCACCCACTCGAGCACCGCCCGGTAGGGTTCCCCGGCGAGGTTCAACGTTCGGGCGACGACTGCGAGCTGCGCTTCGATCGCCGGCCGGTTGTGGACGATCACGTAGGGCAGCAGGATGGCGTTCGTCAGGCCGTGGTGCGTATTGAAATAGGCGCCGACCGGATGTGCGATCGCGTGCACGCCGCCGAGACCCTTCTGGAACGCCGTGGCGCCCATGCTCGCCGCCGCCAGCATGCGCGAGCGCGCCTCGATGTCCCCGCCATTGTCGCAGGCCCGCGGCAGATAGGTCTGGATCAGCCGCATGCCCTCCAGGGCGATGCCGTCCGCGAGCGGGTGAAATCCCGGAGCGCAAAATGCCTCGAAGCAGTGCACGAACGCGTCGATGCCGGTCGCCGCGGTAATCGCCGCCGGGAGGCCGACGGTGAGCCCGGGATCGCTGATGACGATGCCCGGCATCATCTGCGGATGAAAGATGATCTTTTTCTGATGGGTCGCCTCATTGATGACCACGCCGGCGCGGCCTACCTCGGAGCCGGTGCCGGCCGTGGTCGGCACGGCGATGACGGGTGCGATTCCGCGCCGGTCGGCGCGCGTCCACCAGTCGCCGATGTCCTCGAAATCCCATAGGGGGCGCGTCTGGCCTGACATGAAGGCGATGACCTTGCCGGCATCGAGCGCCGAGCCGCCGCCGAATGCGATGACCCCGTCGTGCCCGCCGGAGCGATAGGCGGCGAGCCCCGCGTCGATGTTGGCGGCGACCGGATTGCCGCGCACACCGGCGAACAAGCCGGTGTGCGGTACCAGCGCCAGGGCGGCGAGGACCATCGGCGCATCGCGCAGACCCTCGTCCGTCACCAGCAGCGGCCGCCGGATGCCGAGGGAAGCGCAGGCCGCCGGCAGTTCGGCGATGCGCCCGGGACCGGCCCAGATCGTTGTCGGATAGTTCCAATTGGCTTTCAGAATGACGTTCACGTCGACACCCGCAAGTGAAATGATTTCGGCCGCGTCAGATGCTCGTAGCCGACGACCGACAGTGTACAGCCGCGGCCCGAGTCCTTGACCCCCACCCAGGCCAGCGCCGGGTCGAGATAGTCGCAGCGGTTCATGAACCAGGTGCCGGTCTGCACCCGACCACCCAGTGCGAGCGCCGCGTCCTCATCGCGCGTCCAGATCGCCGCGGTGAGCCCGAACGCGCTGTCGTTCATCCGCGCGACGGCCTCGTCGTCGGAGGCGACCCTCGCGATGCCGGCAACGGGACCGAAGATCTCCTCCCGCATCACCGACGAGTCCGGCGGGGCGTCGAGCAGCAACTGCGGCGCGAGGTACGGCGTGCCGGGCCGGCTCCGCGAAAATGCGCGTTCGTCGATGACCGGCCGCGCCCCCGCCGCGACGGACGCGCGCAACTGCGCGCGGATGGCATCCGCCGCGCCCGTGCGCACCACCGGTCCGAGCGTCGTTTCCGGGTCGAGCGGATCGCCGAGCCGGTATTTGCCGATCAGTTCGATGCATCCGTCGGCAAAGCGATCGTAGACACTTTCGTGCACGTAGATGCGCTGGAGCCCGCAACAGGATTGTCCGGAATTGAAATAGGCGCCGTCCACGATGTTCTCGATCGCGTGGGGTAGGTCGGCGTCGTGGCGCACGTAGACCGGGTCGCATCCGCCGAGTTCCAGGCCGACGCCGATGAAGCGGTCGGCGGCCGCCCGCTGAACCGCATGTCCGCCCGCGACCGAACCGGTGAAAGCCACGAAGTCCACGCGCGGGTCGCGAATCACGCGCTCCGTGTCGGCGTGTTCGAGGTGAAGCACCTGGAACGCGCCGGCGGGAAGCCCCGCCGCGGCGAAGCACTCGGCGAACGTCTCCGCGCACAAGGGCGTCTGCGCCGAGTGCTTCAGGACCACCGCGTTGCCGGCCATCAGCGCCGGCACGACGCTGTTGACGGCGATCAGGTAGGGATAATTCCAGGCGGCGACCGTGAACACCACGCCCTGCGGCTCGCGGCGGATGAATCGGCGGAAGCCCGGCTTCGGACCCGGATCCACGTCCGAGAGCGCGGTTGCGGCGATGCGGATCATGTGACGGGCACGCTCGAGCGTGCCGCGCACCTCGCTCGGAGCGTAGCGCAGGGGGCGGCCCATCTGCCAGCTGAGCGCCTCGGCAATCCCGGCGCCGCGCGCCTCGAACTCGCCGCAGAAGCGTTCCAAGATCGCCGCCCGCTCGCCGAGCGGCACCGAACGCCACAGCGCTTGGGCCGCCCGCGCCCGCTGCAGCGTGGCATCGATCTCGGCGGGTGTGGCGACCGTGCGCTCGGCGAGCAGGCGGCCGTCCACGGGGCTGATGGTTTTCAGTGTCATATGATCTCGAAGTATCGGGTCAATTCCCAGTCGGTCACCGCGCGCCGGAACTCGCGCTCCTCCCACTCGCGACTCGCCGCAAAGTGGGCGACGAACGGGGCTCCAAACAATTCCCTCGCCGCCTTGGAAGCGGCCAGCCGCGCCGCCGCCTCGCCCAGGGTTCGGGGCAGCTGCCGTTTCGCCGGCAGCTTGCGATCATAGGCATTGCCGGTAATCGGCGCATCAGGCTCGACCCGATGTTCGATGCCCCACAGACCCGAGCCGATCGCAACGGCAATGGCCAGGTAGGGGTTGATGTCCGCGGCCGCAATCCGGTATTCGACCCGCTGGCTCTTCGCACCGCCCTTGATGACGCGCAGCGCACAGGTGCGGTTTTCGATGCCCCAGGTCGCCGACGTCGGCGCCCAGAATCCCGGCACGAGCCGGGAATAGCTGTTGACGGTCGAGGCGACCATCGCGAGCAACTCGGGCATCAGCGCCTGTTGTCCGCCCACGAACCAGCGCATCTCGTCGGACATCTGGCTGGGCGTCGCCGGGTCATGGAACGCGGACGATCCATCCTTGCGCCTGAGCGAGACATGCAGATGGCCGCTCTGGCCGGGCAGGTGCTGCGACCACTTGGCCATGAAGGTCGCCATCAGGCCGCGGCGCTGGGCGAACACCTTCGTGAAGGTCTTGAACAACGCCGCGCGGTCGGCCGCCTCCAGCGCTTCGCAGTAGTGCAATGCCGCTTCGATGACTCCGGGACCGGTCTCGGTATGCAGGCCCTCGACCGGCATGCGCATGTCCGCCGACAGCCGGAGCAGTTCCTGGTAGAACTCGGCGTGCACGGAACTTCGCAGCATGGAATAGCCGAAGTACCCGGGGGTCAGGTTCTTCAGTCCGCGGTAGCCCTTGTCGCGCACACTGTCGGGCGTCTCGTCGAAAACGAAGAATTCGAATTCGGCGGCCGCCGACGCGACGTAGCCCATGTCGGCGGCCCGCTGAAGCACGCGGCGCAGGGTTGCACGCGGGCAGACCTGCTCGGCGTTGCCGGCGAATTCGCCGAGGAACAGGAGCATCGTGCCTTCCAGCGGAAGCGCCCGGCAGGTCCCGGGCAACAGCCGGACCGCTGCGTCGGGAAACGCCGTGTGCCAGCCGGTGAAGGTGATGTTGTCATATTGTTGGTCATTGGAGTCCCAACCCAGGATGACGTCGCAAAAGCCCAGCCCCCCGTCGATCGCGGACAGGAATTTGTCCCGGTCGATGTACTTTCCGCGCAGGATCCCGTCGTTGTCGAACACCCCGACTTTGACGTGCTGGAGGTTGCGTTCCTCGACGATCGCGCGTGCATCGGCAATCGTGCGTACTTCTTCAGGCTGCATTACGGCTCCTTGAATGACCGCGCGGGGTGGCAATATCCGCCACCAATGCGTCGATGGCAATATGTCGCGCCGGTCTCATTCATGGTAGCGCGTCAGCGCGTCGCCGAGCGCCTCGCGCAATTCGCCGAGCCAGGGCTCGAAATGCCTCCAATGATCGAGGCCCTCGCGGAAGATCGGCATGCGCACCTGTTCCGAACTCGCGGTGCGCACGCTGCGCTCGGTCTTGTGGAAATCGACGCAGGCCGGTTCGAACTCCAATCCGCAGAAATCGAGCACGCGGCGCACGCTGCCCTCGAGGTCGTCGACGACATCCTCGTGCATCACGCGCAGCACCCGGCCCGGCAGCACCGCGTCCCAGTGACGCATCAGCTCGAGGTAGGTGCGGTAGTAGCGCGCGATGTCCCGCACCGAATAGGTGAACTCCTGACCGTTGGCGAACAGCTGCTTGAAATTGCTGAAGCAGCAGGCCATCGGTTCACGCCGGGCATCGATTATTTTCGCGTTCGGCAGGATCAGGTGGACGAGCCCGATGTGGCGGAAGTTGTTCGGCATCTTGTCGATGAAATGGGGCTTTCCTGCGCGGTATATGCGCGTGTCGGCGAGGTATTTTTCGCCGAGCCGGCGCAGCTCGTCGGCCGACAGGCCGGCGAGCGAGCCGGGGTAGCGCGGGTTGTCGAGGTCCGGCTCGCGCCCCTGCAGCGCGAGCACCATGCGCTGGATGTCGGAGAGTTCCTGTGTCCCGTCGACCAGGGAGTGCGAGGCGAGGATCTGCTCGAGCAGCGTGGAGCCCGAGCGCGGCAGCCCGACGATGAAAATCGGGTCCGGGTCGGGCGCGCCGTGACCTGCGCGTGCGGCGAAGAACCCGGCGGTGCAGACCGCGATCTGGCCGCGGGTGTTGTTCTCGATCACCTCGGGGCGGTAGCGGCTCTCGGAGCGCTTCAGCGCGTTGCCGCGCTCGTAGTAGCGCCAGGACTCGGCATGCTCGCCCCGATCCTCGAACGCCTTGCCGAGCGCGAAGCACAGGTGATAGCGGTCGACCAGCGGCGTTTCGG
The DNA here is from genome assembly GCA_037441085.1 of Gammaproteobacteria bacterium. Classification (GTDB taxonomy): domain Bacteria; phylum Pseudomonadota; class Gammaproteobacteria; order Steroidobacterales; family Steroidobacteraceae; genus Bog-1198. The sequence goes on from JBBISV010000007.1 coordinate 16,717, forward strand.
CCGCCGCCTCGGCGGCGCGCATTTGCGCGATTTCGGCATCCAGGAAGCGGTAGGTCTTGAGGTTGGCGAGGCTCCAATAGGCGTCGCCGAAATTCGGGCGGACCGCCGCCGCCGCGCGGTAGGACTCGATCGCCGCGTCGCGCCGCCCGATCGTCTTCAGCGAGTGTGCGATCGACAGGTGCAGGTCCGCCGCCAGCGGCGCGCCGGCGAGCAGTTCCCGGTAGAGCGGAATCGCCCGGGCGTGCTCGCCCAAGCCGACGCAGGCGGTCGCATAGAGGGTGCGGTAATGGCGGTTTTGCGGATCGAGCCGCAGGAGCTTCTCCAGTTCCTCGCGTCCCTGTTGGTATTTGTGGCGTTCGATCAGCACCAGCGCATAGTCGTGCCGCGCCGCGCGATAGTCCGGCGCCATTTCGAGCACCGCCTCGAGCAGCAGCTCCGCGTCGTCCAGCACATCGCGCGCGATGCCGATGCGCGCCAGCAGGCGCATCGCCTCCACGTGGTCGCCGTGCCGGATCAGGAATGCGCGGATCAGGGTCTCGGCGGGCGCCAAGTCGCCGTCGGAGAACAGGCTGGTCGCCTGCACCACCTCCGGCGGCAATTTCGCCAGGATCGCCACGTGCTCGGCGGCGGTGGCGGCGTTCCCTTCGTCTCCGGTCATGCGGTAGAGGCGTTCGAGCATCGCCCAGCTCTGCGGCAGCGCCGGGTTGATGTTGACGCCGCGCAGGAACGCGTCGATCGCCCGCGGCGCGTCGCGCATCGCAACGTGGCAGCAGCCGCGCTCGTGATGCAGGCGGCTGAAGCGCGGATGCAGGCGCTCGAGCGCATCGAGGGTTGCGAGGGCGTCGGTCACGCGGTTCTGCTGGCGCTGCGCGAGCGCGAGCAGCAGCAGCGCATCGCGGTTCTCGGGCACCAGGGCGGCGAGCCTGGCCGCCGCCGCCAGAGCCTCTTCGTAGCGCCGGGCGACGCAAAGCTCGCGGACGCGCCGCACCTCCATCTCGATCGGGGAAGGGGGGGGCGAAGTCGCGATACCTGGGTCGGCGGCGGGTGAGTTCATGCGATCGTCGGGGATAAAAAAAGGCGGGCATCGTTGCCCGCCTTGGATTCTACTCCACGAAATGCCGGCCGGTCGTCAGAACCGGTAGCCGAACTTGATTCCGAGCACACGCGGCCGCAGCGGCACCTCCGACTTGATGAACTGCGCGGACGAGGTGAACACGCTGGCATCCGAATTGCTGAGATTCGTGCCGTAAATCTCGGTCGTCCAGTTGTCCTTTGCGACGCCGAGCGAGGCATCGTAGGTCGTGTACCCCGGCTGGTCGTAGCGCAGCCAGGTGGTGTACGGAATGGCCACGCTGTTGCCGTTGACGAAACTCGCCGGTTCGTTCGACATGGAGCCGATGTGATTGCCGCCCGCCATTACGAACGCGTTGTAGCCGCCGACCGACCAGTCATAGCGCGCGCGCAGGTTGAACTCTATCGGCGGCGAGAACGCCGGACGCGTGTTCAGCTGGCCGAACGGATTCGGGAACGACTGGCCCTTGACCTCGGTGATGCAGTTGCCGAGGTTTGGCGAGCCGGCGTAGTTGTCGATGAGGCAGGGCGAGGAGGTCTGGCTCGCGCTGTTCCAGGAGCTCGAACCCTGCACCGTGAGGTGGTCGGTGACCTTGGCCACGAACTGCAGCTCGACGCCGTCGATGCGGTAGTCGGGGCCGTTGACGACGAAGGTCGTATTGCCGAGGATGGTCGGGTCGAACAGCGCGAACTGCACGTTCTTCCAGTCCATGCGGTATACGGAGCCGTTCAACATCAGGCGGTGATCGAGCCACTCCGATTTCCAGCCGATCTCGTTGTTGGTGAGCGAGTCGGGCGAGTAGCTCAAGGGCGAAGAGTACTGGGGCACGCCGTTCGCGTCCTTCGCCTTGTGCGCAATGGAGCGGTTGAAGCCGCCCGGGCGGAAGCCCTGGGAGAAGGTGTAGTACATCATTACGTCCGGCGTGATGTGCCAGGTGAGGTTGGCGCGGCTCTTCAGGCCGCTGAACGTCGTGTTCTCGTGCTCCGCATTGATGTTGGTCGTGCCGGCGTAACAGCCGTTCGGCACGTTGGTGCACGCGAGCGGCGTCGTGTACTTGGAACCGACCTCATCCTCCGCGTAATGATAGTAGCGGGTGCCGGCGGTGACGGTCAGCACCTTCGGAATGATGTCGTAATCCATCGATGCGAACACCGCCGTCTGCTTGTAACCGCGGCGAATGTCCTCGCCGAACGCAACGTTGTCGTTGCGCACGCTCGGATCCGAGGCATAGACGCCGGGCGGCGGGCCAACGTTGGCGACGCAGGGCGCGCCGCCGGCCTGGGCCGCGGCGAGATTCGACGGCGTGCAAGACGGAATCGTCTTGTACAGGAAGTTCATGTTGTCGTAGATCTCGAAGTCTTCCCAGAAGGCGCCGACGATGCCGCGCGTGCGCCAGTCGTCCGGCGTGCTCAGGCGGATTTCGTGGCTCAAGTGGGTGTTCTTGACCTGGTCGTGCCAGGAACTCACGGGCGAGTAACAGGTCGGGGTCGACCCGCCGGCGGGCACGCCCTGGCCGGGACTGCCGCCAGCGCCGAAGCCGCCGCCGCCGGGGCCGCCGGTGCAGGTGTAGTAGAAGCCGTAGGCGCTGCGGGTGTAGTTCGAGTAATCATTGGTCTGGTCGATGTTGCGGACGAGATAGCCGCCGCTGTAGACCGCCTTCAGGGGGCCGACCTTGCCGTTGATCGTGAGCGCGGTGTTCTCGAACTTGTCCTTGTTATGCGCGGGCACGAAGGCCGTGACCTGCCAGGGGCCGAGCGTCTGGCCGTCTGAGCCCACGGGGTACTGCGTGAATTCGCCGCTCGCGTCCATGTTCTGGTAGCTCTGCGTCAACAGCGCGTCCCAGTCGTCGTTCATCTTGTACAGCGCGGCGACCCGGAAACCGCCGTAGGTGAGCGGGTTCGACGCGCGCTGCGCGATCGCGTTGTTGTTGGCGACGGTGTTGTTCGCCGGCACGCAGTAGCCGGAGGTCGTCGGCAGACCGTTGGGGCACAGGCCGTTGGTGCCCGGCTTGATGCCGGCGTAGTAGTTGCCGGTGTCGTTGTTGCTGCGCGTGAAATTGCTCTGGACGTTGTCGATGTAGCCGCCGCGGCGGTCGTTGTAGATCGTGGCGCGCACCGCGAGGGTGTCCGCGATCAACGGCAGGTTGATGGTCGCGTCCAGGCTCTGGTTCGGATCGCCGTGCGCCGTGATGCCGTAGCTCGCGTCGACGTTGCCCTCGGTCTTGTCGAGCTTCGGCTTGTTGGTGATGTAGCGGATCGCGCCGGCCTCGGCGCCGCCGCCGAACAGAGTGCCCTGCGGACCCTCGAGCACCTCGACGCGCGCCATGTCGACCATGTAGATGTCAAGGTTGCGCGACGGGAATTGAAGTGACTGGTCGTCGAGATAGGTCGCGACGTTCGGGAACGACGCGAAGGTCGCGCTCGACTGGTTGCCGGCGAAGCCGGAACTCAGGCCGCGCATGAAGATGTTGCCCATACCGGGGCCGTTGGAGCCCAGGGTCACGTTCGGCAGATATTTCAGCACGTCGTCGAAGGTCGCGATGCTGAGCTGGGTCAGCTGCGCGCCGGTGATCGCCTGGATCGTGATCGGTACGTTCTGGATCGACTCCGTGCGTCGTTGCGCAGTTACAACAATCTCCTGCAGCCCCGAGGAATCGGCGGGATCGGTCGCGGCCGCCGCCAGCGCGCCAGCCGCGCAACTGCCGAGAACCGCCGCAACGGCGTAAGCAAGCCTATGATTTGTGTTCATTTAATCTCCCTGGACAGATCGATTACAGCGAAAGTTGGAACATCCCGTCGGGCCGGCGGGTCGTGAAACCGGCGTTTTTATGCGCAGCGTTGCGTTTTACTGACAATAGATGACAGTTTGATGACAGGCAAGTGTTTCTATTATGACAGCGTGCAGCCACGGTGCGCGCGGTGCGCCGGCGTGCGAGGATGCGCGCCTTAACCCCAGTGAGGATGCGAACCGAGGATGAGAAAGATCGAAGAAGCGGCACGCAGCGTCGATGTGATCCTGGAAACGGACGTGCTGGTGGTCGGCAGCGGGCCCGGCGGACTTGCCGCCGCGCTCGCCGCGGCGCGCGCCGGCGCGCGCACGGCGCTGCTCGAACGCAACGGGTGTTTCGGCGGGAACATCACGCAGGTGGGCGTCGAGGGCTTCGCCTGGTACCGCCACGAGCACACGGTCGACTGCGAGGGCATCGGCATCGAGTTCGAACAGCGCGCCAAGGCGATGGGCGCGGCGATGCCCGAGCCGCAATCGCTGAGCCAGGCGCTGGACGCCGAGATGTTCAAGTGGGTCGCCGACGTGCTGGTCGAGGAGGCGGGCGTGACGCCGCTGCTGCACCGGCTGTGCGTGGCGCCGATCGTGGAGAACGGCGTCGTGCGCGGCGTGATCACCGAGAGCAAGGCGGGGCGCGAGGCGATACTCGCGCGCCGCGTCATCGACGCGACCGGGGATGCCGACATTGCCACGCGCGCCGGCGCGCCGGTGCGCAAGTCGCCGAAGGCGGAGATGATGTCGGTGTCGGTGATGTTCTCGATGAGCGGGGTCAACAAGGCCCGCTTCATCGAGGCGGTGAAGGCCGATCCGCAGACCTACGCCGACTGGAGCGGCAACGGCGAATGGGATTACGAGACCACCGGCAAGGAGGACAAGCTGTTCTCGCCGTTCCTGCGCAAGCCGTTCAAGCAGGCTCTCGCCGCCGGGCTCATCCCGCCGAATCTGCACACCATTGCGGGCACCTGGGGCACGGTCACGGATCAAGGCGACCTGACTTATCTGAACCTCGTGCACATCCCCGAGATCGACGGCACCGACCCCGGCGACCTCACGATCGGCGAGATGCGGGGCCGGCGCGAGGCGATTCACGCGATGGCGGCCTTGCGCGGCTTCATGCCGGGTTGCGACGGCGCCAAATTGCGCAATTTCGGCATGACGCTCGGCATTCGCGACACCCGCAAGATCGACGCGCTGTACAACCTCACCGGCACCGACGTGCGCGAGCAGGGCCGCTTCGACGATGCCGTGGGCATATTCCCGGAGTTCATCGACGGCTACGGCATCCTGATCCTGCCGACCACCGGGCGTTACTGGCAGCTGCCCTACAGGGCGCTGGTGCCCAAGGGCGTCGGAAACCTGCTGGTGGCCGGCCGCTGCATCGGCGGCGACAAGATTTCGCATGCGTCGGCGCGCAACATGATGTGCTGCGCGGTCAGCGGCCAGGGCGCGGGAGTCGCCGCCGCCATATCGCTGCGGCGTGACGAAGCCTTCGACCGGCTGGACGTCGGCGCCGTGCAGCAGGAGCTTAGGCGTCAGGGCGCGCGCTACCGATGAACCCGGCCGCGCAGCGCGGCGGCGACGCGGGCGGCTCGCCGTGGCGCTGGTGGGTGCTGGGACTGGCGGCGCTCGCCGTCTCCAGCAGCTACTACGAGGACGACGTCATCGGTCCGATCGCCGACCTGTTGCACCGGCAGCGCGGGTTCGGGCAGGCGCAGCTCGGCATGCTGAACGGCGTCATCAGCATCCCGAACGTGGCGCTGGCGCTCGTCAACGGCATCCTGATCGACCGATTCGGCGCGGCGCGCGTCGCCATCTGGGCGGCCGCAATCGGCGTGGCCGGCGCCGCGCTCACCGCGGTCGGCACCCCCTACGGGCTGATGGTCCTCGGCCGCTTCCTGTTCGGCGTCAGCGAGGGCGCGATTTTCATCGCGCTGGTCGCCGCGCTGGCGCAGTGGTTCTCGCGCAGCGGCATCGCGCTCGCGACCGCGCTGTATCTGTCGCTCGCGCGCGTGGGCTCGTATGCGGTGGACACGTCGACCGCGTGGGCGCGGCCGCTGTACGAGCGCGGCTGGCGACCGCCGCTGTGGCTCGGCGCGGGCGTCTGCCTCGCGGGCTTCGCCGCGGCGGCGCTCCTGTACCGGATCGACCGGCGCCATCGCCCGGGTGGCGCCCCCGCCGCCGCCGGCGCCGTCGCGGCGCCGCGGATGAATCCGCGGGACTTGCTGAGATTCGACCGGTCCTATTGGTACATCCTCGGGCTGCACGTGCTGTATGCCGCGGTGTTCTTCCCGTTCCGCACCACCTATGCCATCGAATATTTCCAGCACGCCAAGGGTCTGACGCTGCAACAGGCGGGACTCGCGAACAGCTGGGTGTTTTTCGCCGCGATCTTCGCGACGCCGCTGTTCGGCCTGATCGCGGACCGCTTCGGCCACCGGGCGTTGATGCTCGTGATCGGCACGCTGTTGTTGCCGCTGACCTTCGTGGTGCTTGGGCTGACAGACGAAAGCCTGTGGGTGTCGACCGTCATGATGGGAATCAGCTTCTCGCTGGTGCCCGCGGTGATCTGGCCGGCGACGACGCTGATCGTCGAGCCAGGCCGCCTGGGCACCGGTCTCGGACTCATTACCTTGATCCAGGCGCTCGGCATGGCGGCATCCAACCTCGTCGCCGGCATGCTCGCCGATCGATCGGGCGCCTCGGCGCAAAATCCCGCCGGTTATGACGTCATGTTGTGGTTCTTCTTTCTTCTCGGTCTGGTGGCCCTGGCGGCCGCGGTGCTGCTGTGGCGCCGCGAGATGGGGCCCGGCGGCCACGGCTTGGAAGAGGCGCGGCGTGTGCGCCAGCCGGTGGCGGCGTGACGAGCGGTCGGGTGGCATCCGGCAGGCGCGCCGCGGTGGCGGCAGTCTACGGCACCGGCATTCTGCAGGGCGCCGCGTTCGTGCTCGTGCCTTCGCTCGGCAAGATTCTCGGCGCGGCGCCGTATGGCTACGGCGCGAAGAGCTATGGTTTGCTGTACTTCCCGGAAATCGGCGGCGCGATAATCGGCGCACTGGTTGCCGGACGGCTGCAGCGCCGCGCGGGCAGTCCGGCGGTGCTGCGCGCCGGGCTCGGCGCGAACGCGATCGGCATGGCCTTGTTGGTGCTGGCCTCGCTCACCGGCGGATCCGGCGCCTATGCGGCGATTCTCGCGCAGACCCTGTGCCTCGGGGTCGGCTTCGGCCTGACCCTGGCGACGTTGAATCCCTATGCGGCGCTGCTGTTTCCGCGCACGCCGACGACGGCCATCACGGTGCTGAACGGTCTGATCGGCGCGGCGACCGCGCTCGCGCCGCTCGCGCTGCATGCGACAGCCGCCGCGGGCCATTGGGGCGCGATGCCGTTCGCATTGATGTGCGGATTCGCGCTTTTGACGCTGGTCGCGCCGCCGGCGCAGCGCGCGGAGGACGGCGGACGACTCGAGGCCGGCATGCTGCCGTTCGCGCTCGCGGTGCTGCTTTACGCGGCCGCCGAAGGCAGCTTCAGCAGTTGGGCGCAGATCTACGTGGGCCGGGTCGCGCATGGCGGCGCGATCGCGGTCACCCTCGCGCTCTCGGCTTTTTGGGGCGGGATCACCGCGCTGCGTCTCGCGCTCGGGTTCGTGCCGGAACGGGGACGCACGCGCGGGCTGCTGTTCCTGCTGTCGGCGCTCGGCATCGGCGCGAGTTTCGCGGCGCTCGCAACCCTGCGCGATCCGGCCGCCTTGGTCGCGGCCTACGCCGCAGCCGGCGCGGCGTGCAGCGTCTACTACCCGTATGTGATGGCTTATGGCCTGCGCGCGTGGCCGCGTCAACGGGTGGCGCTCGCGGGCCTGCTGGTCGCGGCGCTGATGATCGGTGAGGGCGTGGGCTCGCTCGCGCCCGGGAGCCTGGCGGGCGCCGCGTCGCTGCCGCGGCTGTATCTGGCCGAGAGCCTGATCGCGCTGCCGCTCAGTTATTTCGCGTGGCGGCTGCCGCGCACCGCGCGCTAGACCTTAGAAACGCTGGAAAATCAGCGCGGCATTGGTGCCGCCGAATCCGAAGCTGTTGGACATCACGGTGTCGACGCGCCGGCGCTCGGTCGCCCGCAGGATCGGGTAATCGACACAGGCGGGGTCGAGCGTGTCGATGTTGGCCGAACCGGCGACGAAGCCGTCGCGCATCATCAACAGGCAGTAAATCGCCTCGTGAACGCCGGCGGCGCCCAAGGAGTGGCCGGACAGCGACTTGGTCGAGGAGATCGGCGGCATGGCATCGCCGAACACCTCGCGCACCGCCTGCAGTTCGATCAGGTCGCCGAGCGGCGTCGAGGTGCCGTGGGTGTTCAGGTATTGAACGGGGCCGTTCACTCCGGCGAGCGCCTGCCGCATGCAGCGAACCGCGCCCTCGCCCGAGGGTTGGACCATGTCCTGGCCGTCGGCGGTGACGCCGTAACCGACCAGTTCGGCATAAATGCGGGCATTGCGCGCCTGCGCGTGCTCGAGCGACTCGAGCACCAGCATTCCGCCGCCGCTCGCGATCACGAAGCCGTCGCGGTCGGCGTCGTAGGCCCGGGAAGCGGCGAGCGGCGTGTCGTTGCGCGCGGTCGACAGGGCGCCCATCGCGTCGAACGGCGCCGTCAAGGACCAGTGTTCCTCTTCGCCGCCTCCGCAGAACATCACGTCCTGATTGCCCCAGCGGATCTGTTCGGCCGCGACGCCGATGCTATGCGCGCTGGTCGCGCACGCCGAGGTCACCGAATAGCTCACACCTTTGATTCGAAAGGTGGTCGCGAGGCACGCGGTGACCGTGCTGCACATCGTGCGCGGCACCCGCGTCGGACCGATTTTGCGCACGCCGCGCTGTCTGAGGATGTCCGCCAACTCGACCACGTTGGCGGGCGAACCGCCGCCGGTTCCGGCGATCAGGCCCGTGCGCGGATCGCTGACGACCGCTTCCGGCAGGCCGGCGTCCGCGATCGCGGATTTCATCGAAATCGCGGCAAAGGCCGCCGCGTCGCCCATGAAGCGCAGGTCGCGACGGTCCAGATGCTGATCGATCGCGATTTGCGGGATGCCGGCCACCTGGCTGCGCAGCCCGATCTCGGCATAGCCCGGAGCGACGACGATGCCGGGGCGGCCGTCGGCGAGCGAGCGGCTGACGGTATCGAGATCATTGCCGAGGCAGGAGACGATGCCCATGCCGGTGACGACGACACGCCGCGTCATGTGCCGGCACCCGCGATCGACGGTTGCAGTGCGTTTGCGCCCTCGAACAAGCCGACCCGCAAGCCGGTGGCCGTGTAGATCTTTTGACCGTCCGCCGACAGCGAGCCTTCCGCGGTCGCCATGATCAGCCGGCGGGTTATCACCCGCTTGATGTCGATTTGATACGTGACGAGCTTGACCTGCGGCAGCACCTGGCCGAAGAAGCGCACTTCCTCGACACCGAGCGCGCGCCCGAGCCCCTTGTGTCCGTTCCAGGCGAGGAAAAAGCCGATCAATTGCCACATGGCGTCCAATCCGAGGCAGCCGGGCATCACCGGGTCGCCGGGAAAGTGACAGGCAAAGAACCAAAGCGACGGATCGATGTCCATTTCCGCCCGCAGTTCCCCGTGGTTGTGTGCGCCCCCGGTCGCCGACACATGGGTGATCCGGTCGACCATGCGCATCTGGCCGCTGGGCAGGCGCGGGGCTTCGGGCCCGAAGATCTTGCCTTCGCCGCAGGCGATCAGTTCTTCGAGGGAATAGCTGGACTGCCGCCGGTCGGCCGCGACGGCGTCGTTCGGTTTGACGGTGGTGTTTGACATGAGTCATCGTAGTCTAACAGAGCCGGACTGCGCGCGAGTCGCCGGCAATGGAAAGAGCCCCGCCGGCGCGCCGGTGGGGCTCTTCGATCGATCACGGGACCGTCCGCGCGGCGGCATCCCGGGCCGCCGCGCGGACGCGCGGTTTCAAGGCGTGTACGGTGGTGCCTGGAAGGTCGCCGTGTTCTTGGTCGCCTTGTCCTGGACGATCACCTGCCAGGTGTAGGCGACACCGGTCGTCAACGTGGCTTTCGTCGCGGTACCGTCGCTGTCGTAGACCGCGCTCAACGTGGAACTCGACAGTCCCTTGCTCTGCGGGAAGAACCAATTGGTGTCGGAGCCATACACCGAGACGCGATAGTCGTACGATGCGGGCGGTGTCGTCGGCGCCGACCACAGGAACTGCGGCACGCCGCGGCTGTAGGGTGCGCCGGAGTTGGCCATCAGGCCGGTCGCGAATGCATCGAGCACTCCGGTCACGGTGGCGCTGACATCCGCCTGGGTTCCATCCGAATAGGTGACCTGGAACACGTAGGTGTCGCCGACGGTCGGCCGCAGCTGCGAGTTGCCGAGCGGCATGTAAGTCTGGTTGCCGGAGCCGCCGGGGCCGATATCGAACGGAACGGCGACATTCGGGCCGGAGTACAGCGTCGCGGCGACGGCCCGCTTGGTCGCGTCCGCGACACCCAGGTTGAGCGCATAGCTCGAGTTGGTGCCGTTCGACCAATGATCGGTGTAGATGTCCGCCACACTGGCCGCCGCGGACAGCGTCAAGTTGGCGGTCGTGTTGCCGGCCACGGTGATTGCGGGCGCATTGCCGCTGGTGTTGGACAGGTCGCCTGCGTCGACGACGCCGTTGTTGTTCATGTCGATGACGGCGAAATTCTGGTAGGCGCCGTTGGGGACACCCGCGACCGAGTAGCTTTGCGGGCTCACCGGATTCGGGATTTCGGTGAAGTAGACGCCGCTCGAACTGTAAACGCCGACGATCATCGGCCCGGTGGCGGTGCCAGGGAACGTGACCGTTCCGGACACGGTGTTCGCGCCGCTCGTCGCGCCGACGGTCACGGGTCCCGTCACCGCGCTCGGTGCGCTCTCGGTGGTGCCGACGAGTGCGCTCATCTTGAAATACGTGGTGCCGTTGGTGAGGCCGTTCAGCACGTAAATATCGGTTTTCGTACCCTGCGCGGTGAAGGTCTTGCTGCCGCCGTTGGAGGCTGCGGTGTCGCTGCCCCAATAGATCTTGTACGCGGTCGCGAGCTCGGCGTTGGCGCCGTTGACCGCGGGTTGATACTGGATCAGTGCCGAAGCGTTCTCAGGCGAAACGCCGAACGAGGTCGGCAGCGTCGGCTGCACGGCCGCCGGATCGGTGAGCGTCAGGTTCACGCCGGTGAGGTTGGCGCTGTTGATGGCGAGCCCGGACGCGACGCCGCCCGGATTGGTGGCGTTCGACTGGCCGGTTGCGAGCGTGTCGATCTGGGCCGCGACCGCATAGTTGCCCGGCTGCAATCCGCGGATCGTGTAGCTGCCGGTGTACGCGCCCGGGCTGCCGGTGAGGGCGACCGTCGTGCTCGCGGAGGGGGATTGGTTGCCGCAGGCGGTGCAGTTGTATACCCCGACCATCACCGGCCCCGTCTTGGTGCCGGCATAGCTGAGGGTGCCGGAGAGACTGTAGGACGGGTATGCCGAAGCCGCGGTGAAGTTCTGCGCCAGGTTCGCATTCAGTGCAACCACCGGCGCGGCCGGCGAGTAGGTGTATCCCGCCAGTGTCGGCGTCACGGTATAGGAGCCCGCCGGCAGATTCGTGAAGCTGAACTTGCCGCCGGAATCGGTGACGGTCGTGCCCGTTCCGGCGCCGGACAAAGTGATGGTCACGTTGCGCACCCAGGGGCCGCTCACGACGCCGGTCAGGGAGTAGGTCGCCGCCACGCTGGCGGAGGACACAAAATTCGCGGCGGCGGGGTTCGCCCCGTTGATGATCACGCTGGAGCTCACCGGTGCAAACGAATAGCCCGAGAGAGACGGGGTCACCGTGTAGGCGCCGTCGGCAAGCCCCGGGAATGAATAGGTGCCGTTGGCGGCGCTCGTCGTGGTGGCGGTCGCGGCGCCGGTCAGGTTCACGGTGACGCCCCCGGCGACCGCGCCGCTGACGGTGCCGGAGATCGTGTAAGTCGCCTGCACCACCGCGGTCGCGACGAAGGTCGTTGCCGTCTGATTCGCCGCCGTGATCGTCACCTGGGCACTCGCCGGCGCGAAGCTATAGCCGGCGAGCGACGGCGTCACGGTGTAGGTGCCGGCGGCCAGGCCCGGGAAGGTGTAGGCGCCGGACGCGTTGGAGGTCTGCGAACCGGCCGCGCCACCCGAGAGCGTCAGGGTCGCGCCGCTCTGGGCCGCGCCGGTCGCGGTCGTGACCATGCCGGTGATCGAGTAGGGCGCCGCCACGACGGCCGTCGCGGTGAAGTTCGTCGCGGTGACGTTCGCGCCGCTGACGCTGACCGCGGCGCTGGTCGGGCTGAACGTGTAGCCGGCCAGGCTCGGCGTCACGGTGTAGCTGCCGTTCGTGAGCGTCGTGAAGGTGTAAGCGCCGCCGGCGCCGGTCGTCGTCGATTGGGTCGCGGCGCCGGACAACGCCATCGCGACGCCGGCCGCGCCGCTGACGGTGCCGGATATCGTGTAGGTGGACGGCGGCGGCGTGGTGCCGCCGCTGCTGGTGCTGCCGCCGCCGCAGGCGCTCAACGAGAACGCCGCGAACAGCAGCAGACCCAAACGCCACATTGTCGATTGCATGAATCCGGAGGGTTTCATAAACGCTTACCTGCGATTGGATGGAATGACACTGGCGCGAACTGTAGGGCGCGTCGGCGCGCGGCGCGTCACCCGTCGGGGTGACAAACGCGCGAATCGAGATCGGCGTCACGAAGCGATGCGCGCCGCGACGGGCGCGCTCTGCCGTGCAAATGGCGACCGACGCCGGTAGACTCGAGCGCGGGAGGGTGGTGCGTGACCATCAGCGGCGAATACTCGCAATTATTGACGGGCCTCTACGCGGCGACCGCGAGCGTGGTCGAATGGCGGTCGATGGCGCCGCGCATCGCGGGCTTCATCGGCGCGCACAGCTGCCAGATCGGCGTGTGGAGTCCGACACCCGGCATGGGCCGGCGCCTTTCGTGGACCGAGAATTACACCGCGCCGCTGAACGAGGCGTATAACGCGAAATATCATTCCGAGGATCCCTGGGTCGCCTGGGTGAGGAAGATCCAACCGGGTTCCCTGGTCACCGGCGATGTCGCGTCGATCGCCCCGCGCTTCACCAGGACCGAGCTCTACAACGAATACTGCCGGCCGCTCGGCATCTATCACGTCGTCGGCGCGGGCATCTCGCGCATGGCCGAAGGCAGCCACGGCATCATCGGACTGCACAAGGAACGGCAGGCCGGCACCTTCACCGCGAAGCAGTTGAACCGCCTGCGTGCGCTGGTGCCGCACCTGCAACAGGCGTTGCTGTTGAAGGAACGGTTCGGACGCGCGAAGTTCGAGAACGACGCGTCGTTCACGGCGCTCGAGTCGCTGCGCATGGGGGTGATCATCGCCGACGCGCGCGGCGCCTTGCTGTTCGCCGATTCGATCGCGGAATCAATTCTCGCGCAGCATCCGCAATTATCCGTCCGCAACGGGCGTCTACACGTTGCAGATGCCGGGCTGAATACGCTGCTGGGCAAGTTCGTCGCCGATGCGGCTTGCGGTGGCGCCGACCTGGGCCCCGGCGAGGGCGGCTTGCTGACGCTGCACGAGGATCCACAGCGGAAGCTGTGGCTGAGGGTCTGTCCGCTGCCGCGGGAGCGGTTCGCCGACGTGGTCCGCGGTCCGGCGGCGATCGTGTTTCTGCGCCGGCAGGATTCGCGTTGGATTTCGCTGCAGGGCCCCTTGATGGAGACCTATCGGCTGACGCGTGCGGAGTCGCGATTGGCCGAGGCCTTGGTCAACGGCCGCACGCTCGCCGAATTTGCCGCCGATGCGGGAGTCAGCGTGAACACCGCCAAGACCCTGGGCAAGCGGATCTTCGCCAAGACCGGCCATCATTCGCGCGCTCAGCTCATCCGCGACGTGTTGAGCAGCCCGTTTCCGCCCGAACGCCCCGTCAAGTGAGCGCGCGCCGCAACTCGGTCACGCGCAGCGGCACTTCCCGCACGAAGGGCTCCAGTTCCGCGGCTGTGAGGCCGATTTGACACAAGGCCTGCGGGTCCGGTTCGCCCGCGGCCGTCTCCAGGCTGAAGGTGTAGCCGCCGGCGAGCCCGATGTGGGCGGCGAGGTTCAATGTGGCCGCGAGGTCGCGGTGGGGTTCGGGAGCGGCGGCTGGGTCATGATGATGGCGGACGGCCATGATCAGGGACTCGGGCAGCCGCCAGGAGTCGAACACGGCCGCGGCGCATTCCTCGTGGCCGACGGCCGCGTATTCCGCCTCGAGTGAACGGATGCCACGGCCGGCGTCGACGCGCCGGCGTTCGCGCATCGCCGCGACGCCGGAGGGATCGACGTAGGCCTGGACCGCCACCCCGAAGTTGTGCAGCAGGCCGCCGATGAACGCGGCGCCCGCGAGCTCCGGCCGGCGCGCCCGGGCCAGCAGATCCGCCGCGACCGCCGATGCCAGGCTGTGCTGCATCACCGCGTGCACGTCGAGTGTCAGGATCGCACCGCCGCGCGACAGATTGCGATCCAGACAGGCGGCGGCCGCGATGCCGCGCACCGCGTCCAGACCCAACAGCAGCAGCGCGCGGGCGATGGTCGTCACGGAGCGTGCCTGTCCGTAATACGGGGAATTCGCGACGCGCAGCACGCGGGCGCTGATCACCGGATCCTGATCGACCCATTGTGCGACCACGGCGCTGGTGACCTCGGGATTGCAGAGCACGGCCAACAATTTGGGACCCGATGGCGCGTTGGCGCCCATCGCGCCCATCGTGGCCGCGGCTTTCAGAATTTGCGGCAAGCCGACGGGCGGACGCGGATGTGGCGGCGAATGCGGGATATCCATTGTGGACTTATCGGCGCGGCGTGGCCGGGCCGGCGTGCGGCGCGTCACATTTCGACGCGCCGGCCCCCGGCGCGCCCGCAGGGCCGCGGACTCATGCCGATACCCCGGAATGATGGACGTTGAAGCAATCGTCAATACCGCGGCGGATTCGGCGACAACCGCCCGCACAACCGCCGCGCGCGCGCGTCCTCCGACGGACGGGCGTCGGCGCGCCCTGTGGGAATCTTTGAGTGTTTCACTGGCGGCCCTCGCGGTCGTCGCCGCCGGCATTCTGGGTCTCGAGTGGAGTTCGATCCAGACCATCAAGTCCAACTATCGCCATTACCTGATCGGCCTCGCGCAGACGGCCGGTTCCTTAATTGATCCGGGACTGCAGCAATCGATCCGCGTGCCGGCGCAGCGCAACGGACCGGACTACCTGCGCGCCGTGGCGCCGTTGCGGCGCATGCGTGCCGCGGTGCCGGACATCCACTATATCTATACGATCGCCAAACGAGACGGCGCGGTGCGCTTCGTGCTCGACGCCGCCGAACCGAAGATCAACGCCCTTGATGGCGTCGACGATCAATCCGGCGTCGGCGAGATCGTCACCGGCCAGGATTCGGCGATGCAGCGTGCCCTCGGTAACGGAGTCCGGCCCGGCGTCGCCGCGGCGACCGTGCTTCCGTTGACCGACAAGTGGGGCACGTTCATGACCGGATGGGCGCCGCTCGTCGACCATCACGGCCGGCCAATCGGCGCCGTGGGCGTCGACGTGGACGCGACGTTCTATCTCGCGCGGCTCGCGGCGGCACGCGACTGGGCGCTGATCGGCGTCGCGCCCGCGGTCCTGCTGATCGTCGCGCTGGGAATCGCGTTCCACGGCAACCGTCTGCGCGGGCTCGCAGATGCCGAAGTGCTCGCGGACGAGCGCCGGCGACTGCGCGCGGTGATCGAGGGGACCGACGTCGGCACCTGGGAGCGGGATTTCGCCGCGGGCGTTTTCCATGTGAGCGACCGCTGGGCCGCGATGATCGGCCGCCGCCTGGCGGACCTCGAGCCGCTGACCGACGGCGCCTGGCGCGCGCTCGTCCACCCGGAGGACATCGCCGAACTGGACCGCGCCTGCGCCGACCACGACGACGCGCCCGATGCGGTGTGCGTGCAGGAGTTCCGCATGCGGCATGCGGACGGCCGCTGGGTCTGGGTGCTGACGCGCGGCAAGGTCATGGAGCGCGATGCCGCGGGCCGCGCGCTGCGGATGGCGGGAATTCAGATGGACATCTCGAGCTTCAAGGCGGTGGAATTGTCCTTGAAGGAGAGCGAATTGAAATTCCGCTCGCTGTTCGAGTTGTCGCCGATCGGCATCGCGCTCAACGATATGCACACCGGCCTCTATCTGCAGGTGAACGACGCGCTACTTTCCCCGAGCGGCTATACCCGCGACGAACTGTTGGCGCTGTCCTACCACGACATCACGCCGTCGCGATATGCGTTGCAGGAAGTCGAGCAGCTGGAGCTCTTGCACGCGACCGGCCGCTACGGGCCGTACGAAAAGGAGTACCTGCGCAAGGACGGCAGCAGCTACGCGGTGCTGCTTTCCGGCATCCGCATGCACGACGCCTCGGGGCGGGCGGTGATCTGGTCGATCGTGCAGGACATCTCCCAGCGCAAGGCGATGGAGTCGGCTCTGCTGGACGCGGCGCGCAGCGACAAGCTGACCGGGCTCGCGAACCGCGCGCAGTTCATGGCCGCGCTGGAGCACGCGGTCGAGCGCGGGCGGGACGGGGTGCAGCCGCCGTTCGCGGTGCTGTTCCTGGACTTCGACCGGTTCAAGTTGGTCAACGACACGCTTGGCCACAACGCCGGCGACGAGCTGCTGCGTCAGATCGCCGGACGCCTGCGGTCGGCGCTGCGCAACAACGACGCCATCGGCATCAAGCACGCCGGGAACCTGGTGAGCCGCTTCGGCGGCGATGAATTCCTGATTCTGTTGAACGACCTGAAGGAGTCCGCCGATGCGGTCGCGGTGGCCGAACGGCTGCTGAACGTGCTGGCGCCGCTCTACAACATCTTCGGCCGGGACGTGCATTCGACCGCGAGCATCGGCATCGTCACGAGCGATCAGTGCCGCGGGGGCGCCGAGGAGATCGTGCGCAACGCCGACGTCGCGATGTACGAGGCCAAGCGCGCCGGCCGCGGCTGTTCGGTGGTGTTCAACGAGGCGATGCACACCCGGCTCAGCCGCCACGTGTCGATCGAGACGGGACTGCGCCGCGCGATCGGCACGTCCGAGCTGTCGGTGGTGTATCAGCCGATCGTCGAGCTCGAGTCCGGACGCATGGTGTCCGCGGAGGCGCTGGTGCGCTGGAACCATCCGGTCCTCGGCGCCGTCCCGCCGTCGGAGTTCATTCCGATCGCCGAAGAGTCCGACCTGATCGTCGCGCTCGGCCATTGGGTGTTGCGCGAAGCCTGCGAGGCGTTGGTCGCGTGGCGGCG
Source organism: Gammaproteobacteria bacterium (assembly GCA_037441085.1). Classification (GTDB taxonomy): domain Bacteria; phylum Pseudomonadota; class Gammaproteobacteria; order Steroidobacterales; family Steroidobacteraceae; genus Bog-1198. The sequence continues at coordinate 33,885 of JBBISV010000007.1, forward strand.
CGCGGACCCCGAGCGCGCGCCGAGGACGGTCAGCGTCAACATCTCCCAGGCGGAGCTCGCGCTGGGGCCTTGCCTGCTCACTCACCTCCGCGCCACGCTCGACAGCGTCGGCCTGCCGCCGGAGTGCCTGCAGCTCGAGGTCACCGAGCGGGAGGTCATGCGCGACCCGAAGGCCTCGCTCGCGCTGATGGGCGATCTGCGCGCGCTCGGCGTGCGACTGGCGATGGACGACTTCGGCACCGGCACCTCGTCGCTGGGATTTTTGCGGGACTATCCCTTCGACACGATCAAGATCGACCGCTCGTTCGTGCGCGACCTGACCAGCAACGCCGACGTCCTCGCGGTCATTCACGCGACCGTGAATCTGGTCGAAAATCTCGGCATGGCGAGCCTCGCCGAAGGCGTCGAGGAGTCGTCTCAGGCGGCGGTGCTGCAGTCGCTGGGCTGCCGCTACGCGCAGGGGTATCTGTTCAGCCGGCCGGTGAGCGCGAGCCGGCTGCTCGATTCATGCGCCGCATCGAGGGTATGATCCGGTCCGATTCGCGGCCAATTCGAGCGGCGAGCGGTTCGGGAGAGAAATGCCGGTACGCCGACTGTTTGTAGCCGGGGACGTCAATGGGTTCCTCGGCCTGGCCGTGGACAATCTGTCGGTGCTCGCGATCCTGGCCGGGGTGCTGACCCAGGTGTTCCACCTCCCGGCGGACATCGTGTTCGCACGCATGATCCCCGGAACCGCCTTCGGCGTGCTGGCCGGGGACCTGATCTACACCGCGCTCGCGCTGCGTCTGGCGCGCCGCGAGCACCGCGACGACGTCACCGCGATGCCCTTCGGCCTCGACACGCCGTCGACGATCGGCATGGCCTTGTTGGTGCTGGGTCCGGAGTACCTGCGGCTGCGCGCGGCCGGACTGGATCCGGCGGCGGCGGGACTCGCGACCTGGCGGCTCGGGATGGCAGCGACCGTCGTCATGGGCCTGATGAAGCTGCCGCTGTCTTTCGCCGGACGCGGCCTGGTGCGGCTCGTCCCCCGGGCGGCGCTGCTCGGTTCGCTCGCGGCGATTGCGCTGCTGCTGATCGGCTTCCTGCCGCTGGTGGAGGTGCTGCAGGAGCCGGTCGCGGGGTTCCTCACGCTCGGTGTGGTGCTGTACGCCCTCGTCGGCGGCGGCAAGGTCCCAGGGGCGCTGCCGGCCGTGCTGTTCGCGCTGCTGGTCGGCATGCTCGCCCATTACGGCCTGCGCTCATGGCATCCGGAGGCGCTCAGCTTCGCGGCGCCGCCGCCGTCCTGGAACTGGCCGCGCCCGCATCCGGGCTTCCTGTCCGCGATGCACCGGACCGTCGACTATCTGCCGCTGTTGCTGCCGTTCGCGCTGCTGACCGTCATCGGCGGGATCAACAACACCGCGAGCGCGGCCGCGGCGGGCGATGCCTACGACGTGCGCAGCATCCTGTTCGCCGAAGCCGCGGCGACGCTGATCGCGGGCGTGTTCGGCGGCGTTGCGCAGACCACGCCGTACATCGGACATCAGGCCTACAAGGACATGGGCGCGCGCGGCGGCTACACGCTGCTCACGGGCGTGTTCGTCGGCGCGGGCGGCGCGCTCGGGGTGGTGTCCGGCCTGTTGCGCTGGGTTCCGCTGTCGGTGCTCGCCCCGGTGCTCGTGTTCGTCGCGCTCGACATCACCGCGCAGGCCTGCCGCACCGTGCCCGCCCGGCATCTTCCGGCGATCGCGTTCAGCTTCTTTCCGGCGATCGCGCGCATGCTCGCGATCGAACTCGGCGACCCGCGGTTCCTGTCGCCGGCGCGTTTCGCGCAGCTGATGACGGCTGCCTCGACGGGGCTGCCGCCGCTGGCCGTGATCGTCGCCCTCGGCAACGGGTTCATCATCTCGGCGACGATTTGGGCGGCATTCCTCGTGGAACTCATCGATCAGCGCGTGCGGACGGCGGCCGCGTACCTCGTGGCGGGCGGATGCCTGTGTGCATTCGGCATCATCCACTCGGTGAAGGCCGACGGCAGCGTCTACCTCCCCTGGCGGCTGCACGGCATGGAACAGGCGACCGCGACCCAGTTCTGCGCCGCCTATTTCGTGCTCGCGGCCGCGCTCATTTTGCTGTCGCTGGGCCGGCCGCCCGCACGTCCGCCACCAGCTGTCTGAAGAAGCCGACGTCGGCGATGCCGGGCACGAGATTGCGGCCGACCAGGATGCCGGGCGTGCCGTCGAGCTCGAGCGCGTGCGCCTCGGCGTCGTTGCGTGCGAGCGCCGCGGTGATCTCGGCGGCGTGCGTGGTCATGTCTTTCTTCAAGCGCGGCATGTCGATGCCCGCCCGCTGCAGGATCGCGTCGATCTGGTCGTCGCCGGAAAGGCGCGGACCGCCGAGCAGCGCATCGTGCGCGACGAGGTACTTCCCCTGCCAGCGTGCCGCCAGCGCGGTTCGCGCCGCGTACACGGACGGGGCGCCGAGAATCGGCCAGTCCTTGTAGATCAGTGCGATCCGGCGGTCGCCGGCGAGCAGCTGCGCCAGCGTCGGCGCGAGCTTGCGGCAGAAGGGGCAGTTGTAATCGAAATATTCGACGATCGTGACGTCCGCACGGCGATCTCCGGCGACCTGGACCACCGGCGGCGTCAGGATGGCCCGCTCGCCCGCGGCCGTGACCTGCTGCAATTCGGGACCCGCCGCGCGCGCCGCGCCGCTGCCGGCGGCGCCGAGCACGGCCAATGCCAGCGTGCCGATTCCCGCGTGAAGCGCACGCCGCGCCGACGGCCTCACGGCGCACCCCGTGCGGCGCAGCCGACGCGCCCCGCGTGAAAGCGGCAGCGGCGCTCGATCCGGCCGCGCACGTCGTGCACGTCGATGTACCAGCCGCCCGCCACCCTGCGCATCACCAGGAATCCGAACCCCGGCAGCGACATGCCGTCCTTCACCGCGACGCCGGAGCGGCCCTGGAAAATCGTGCCGGTGAGGTTTCGCGGCGTGCGGTCGAGCTTGTCGCCGCCGAAGCCGCCGACGATTTGCGGCGGCACGCGATTCCTGGCGTCATAGTTCATCACCTCGAAGCTGTGTATGTGCCCCGACAGCATCAATTCGACCGGCTTCGGGATGCCGGCTTCGCCGATCGCGTCGATTAGCGTGCGGTTACCGCCGATGGGCATGTCGAGCGGCCCCGCGACGGCTCCCCAGATCGGGCGGTGCATCAACAGCCATGCGGGCGCCGGCGTGGCGGCGAGCGCCGCGAATTCGGCGCGATAAACCGGCACCATGTCGGCGGCGGCGCGTATGTCGGGCGCGTTGGCGTCGTCCATCACGACGAGGCGCAGCTTCCCGATCGGGACGGCATACGGCGCCAGGTGCGCGATGCAGTCCGCGCGCGGATCGAACGCGAGCGGGCCGAGCATGCGCAGCCAGCCCCTGCCGGCGCGCGTGCAGTCCTCGTGGTTGCCGCGCACGATGACCCAGGGCGCGGCCGCCAGCAGCGGCGCCGCCGGCGCGAAGAAATCCGCGTGCCACGTCGGCCAGTTGTCGCCGTACGGCGTGCCGGCGCAGCCGGCGAAGCCCTGCGGGCAGGGGCTCTCACGATAAAGATAATCGCCGACGTCGATCACGAGGTCCGGTTTCTGCCGCGCCTCCTCGCGCGCGAGCCGCGGGAACGGCCAGGCCTCGGGATCGTTGCATGCCTGGAACGCGCCCGCCTTGATCCGGCAGCCCGTGTCGCCGATCACGAGGATGCGCCGTGGGCGGGTGTGCGGCAGCGGCAGCGGACGACCGTCGAGCGACAGTGACCGGGCGGCGCGCGGCACCGGCGCGGCGCACACGGTCGGGAATTTCTCGACTTCGGCGGCGCGCACGGCCATCGGCCGCCACGCGCCGTCGATCCGCAATCGCGGGCAGGTGTCGCCGGTGACGACGGCGCGCGCCTCGACGCCCCCGTCCGGCGTGAATTGCACCCAAGCGGAATGAACGCGCTGCGCGGCCGCGGCCGCAGACGCCCCGGCGAGCGCGGTGAGCATGGCGAGCGCGGTGGGCACGGCGAGCGCGAGCGGCAGCGTCAAACGATGTCTTGTCATGCGCCTATTATGCTCCTCCGCTCGACCATGAACAGGTGCAGCGCCACGGCGGCGAACACCACCGCGCCGCCGATCAGCGTCGCGCCGCCCGGCGTCTCGCGCAAACCGAGCCACACCCAGAACGGGGCGAGCGGCGCGTCGATCGCGCCGATCAGCGCCGTCTCGATCGGCGGCAGACGTCGGGCTCCGAACGTGAACAGCGGCAGGCCGATCGCGAAATTCAACACCCCGAACAGCGCCGCCAGCCACAAGTCGTGCGGCGAGATCGCGAGCGGCGCGCCGAGCGGCCAGCTGGCGAGGCCGCTCACGAGCGACGACAGGCACGCGGTGAGCAGAATCGGAACGTCGGGGAATCTTCGCGCGACGACGACGGTCACCGCCATCGTGGCCGTCATCGCCAACGCGAGCGCATCGCCGAGGAGGCCGCCGCGCGCGCCGAACCCGACCATCACCACGACGCCCGCCAGCGCCGCGACGCTCGCGATCACCGCGCCAGTCGCCGGCCGCTCGCGCAACACCCACCAACCGATCGCGCCCGCGAGAAACGGGGCGGTCGCATAGATCACGGCCACGTTCGCGACCGTCGTGTGGCGCAGCGCGGTCAAATAGAACGTCATGCCGGCGGCCGATTGGACGACGAACAGCACGCCCACCCAGCCCATGCCGCGCAGCGTCCGCCACGCGCGCTTCTCCGGGAGGAAGGGCATCACCGCCGCGAGGCCGGCGGCGCCGAAGATCCCGCGCCACGCGAGCAGCGTCCAGCTGTCGACGTGGATCAGGCGCGTGAACAATCCGCCCAGGCTCCACGCGACGGCCGAGCCGGTCACGTATAGAACACCGATGCGATGACTCGCGCGATCCATCTGCGTGGCCCGTCGCGGCCTTACGGCGCGGCAGGCAGGACCGCGGCGATCGGAGCGGCCGCCCGCGGAACCGCGGCGCGGTAATCCTCGCCGACGAACGCGGCCACGGTCGCCGCGATCTGCGACTGCGTCAGCGGCGCGACATTCTTGCGCTCGCCCAGGGGCTTGGTGTCGGGACCGATGACACCGATCCAGATGTCTTCCGACCCTTTCTCGGCGACGCCATGATCCTTCCATTGCACCGGTCCGCTGCCGCGGCCGTGGTCCGCGGTCAGGATGAAGGTCGTGCGCCCGCGATATTGCGGCATCGCCTGCATCGTGTCCCACAACTGGCGTACGAAACCGTCGAAGCGGTGCGCGCTGTCGAGAATCAGGTCATAGCGGCCTTGATGGCCCCAGTCGTCGGTCTCCCCATAGCCGACGAACAGCACGCGCGCCCGGCCGGTCCGGATGTATTCGAGCAGCGGGATCTGCATGAACGAATCCGGCGGCTCCTCCTCGTCGAAGCGTGTGGTCGTTGCATACAGGGTGCGCAGCATCGCATCCCCGGGCGCGTTCGACATCGAGGGCGGGTTCCAGCCGGTCTGCATGATCAGATGGCTGCGCTTCTCATTGAATATGTCGGCGAACGCGTCCCAGGTGCCGAAGATCGCGACGCGGCCGTGAAATTTCGGCTTGTCGTTCAGCCATTCGAACACGCTCTCGTTCGGGTTCGGCCCGAAGGAGTTCGAGTTGATGCGGGGGTCGGGATAGCCGACGCTCATCTCGTTGTAGCCCGGATAGGAAAACGCCAGGCCGTTGGTCACCTGCGCATCGCTGCCCAGCAGCCGATTGCCGAACAACTGGCCGTGCTTGGCGACGGCGCCCCACAGAAACGGGAACAGCGCCTCGCGCCGGTCCGCCGCATTGTTGCGCCAGTAGCGTGCCCGCAGCGTCTTCTCCGGCACCCAGCTGCCGCCGTGCGCCGGATCGAGGAGCAGCGGGTCGGCGCCGGTGAACACCTCCTGCCAGCGCAGGCCGTCGCAGACGATCAGCACCACGGTCCGGGTCCTGGCCGCGAACGCCGTGGAGGCGATCAGCAGCGCGGCGACGGCGGTGAGCCAGCGTGCGGTGCGGTTCGAAGATTTCAGCGAGGGCATAGGGATCCATGGTGGGTTGACGGCGGGGAGGCGCGGCCTCGGCGTGAAATTATAGCAATAGTGCGTGCCGTCCGCCGTCGCGGGCATTTCGTCGAAGGTTGGACTATCATTCCATGGGGTTGCCGCTCATCGGGGGGATGTCGTGCGCAAGAATCCGAAGAGGTGCTTACACGTCTTTTTCCTGGTGTCCGTTCAGATATTGGCGATACCCGCATTTCCCCAGGCCGCCCCACGGATGCAATTCGCGATGCCCGCAACGGCGCCGATAGTGCCCGTGCGACCTGGCTATGTGTTGCAGCGTGGTCCGGTCTCGTACCGGCCGCAGTCTTCATTCCGCGGAACGGTCGTCACCTGGGGATACTTGAGGATGCACGACCCCGGTTTCATCACGCACATGCTGTTGAAGCCACCCCCCATGCCGGGCCACGTCAGCGTGACCGCCGGCCTGTATCCGGCGTACATGCAGAATCGGGCGGCGTCCGTGCAGGGCAATCTGTCGAACGTGCTGGCAAGTCTCCGTGCCCCGGTTTTTAGATCGCATATGAGCCTTGGGTGGGGCAATGTCACGCTGCAACCGGCAACCGCGGCGCAGGTGAATTTCGGCAATAACGTGGTCGTTGCGGGCGGACAGTGGCAGGGCGATTTTCAGGGTGTTGCCATGGCCAACGGGAATATCGTCGTTTCGTCCAAGCCCACCGATTTCTTTCAGCCCGTGCGCATCACTACCTACACGGGCTTTATGCAGGGCGGGCAGCCCGTCGTACAAAGTGCCGTGGGTGTTACCGGTGGATCTGGCAGCCTCTACGCGATCGCCGGTCAGGACTTCAGTGTCACCTATGCGGTCCACGGGATCGTGCCGGGACTGACGACTGGATCCAGTGAAATCGTCGACGGTGAGCGCATCAGCCTGTCGCTGTCGGCAACTTTTGTTGTGCCGGACAATCAGATTTCCGCCTATCTGGGATCGCCCAATGGTGCGCCGGTGGGCATCCTTTCCCCCGGCAACACCTATCCGCTCACCCTTTTCATCAATGTCGCCAAGGGGACGCCGCCGTACTCCTATTTGATCTCCGGATCTGCGGACCCCGGCATCTCGCTGACGTATCCAACGCAATATCCCGCCACCCCCAATTCCGCGTCGACGGCGATTCCCGTTCGGGTCACTTTGGATCCCGCCATGGCGGACACGAGCTCAGCCCAAATAACCTTTCATGTGATGTACGACAGTGGTTCACCGGCAACGTATTCCTCCCAGCCGCCCATCGCTGTCAAGACGCTTTGGTACGTGGTGTCACCCCAGGCGGTCTATTTCATTCCAGGCAGTGTTTCGGAAAAGCCGCCGTATGCTTCGAGCCCCATCACGATGGACTTTCGCTGCAGCAGCGCGGGATACGTATCTTTCGATGTGACTCAGGTCGAGTTCGACGATTACGGATTCATGAGCACCTACCCGATTGATGGGCAAGGACATCATCTCGGGTTCACGTTTTCGGGGTTCAGCGATCCGGCGGTGGTCGGTGGCATCAATAATCGTGCCTTCGTCGGTGAAACCCTGGAAGGTGTCGATCCTCGCATTGCACAGAATTTCGCCGGTATCGCCGGCCAGCCGGTAACTTTCAATTGGTTTCTCACCAACAACGGACATCCCCCGTCCACGGCTGAAAATGCCTTTCAGGCGCTCGAGCACGTGCAGGCGCTCAATATGGCCTTCGTGCCTCCGGGAAACTAGGCCGAGGGTGGGCCCCGCAGTCTGTCGGGGGCCTCGACGGTCCCCACACCCGGCGCATTGATGGTTCGACCGGTCAGCGTCGTGTAACACCTGCCGAGGATCGGCCGATGCACGCCCGCCGCGTAGAATGCGTCAAGCACAAAAAGTAAATTCGCGCAGCCAGAGCCAATCCGCTTTCAACAGTGTTCCGTCATCTTGGCGCGGCGAGCGCAGCCCGGATAGGGGTGTGCAGAGCGGTTGTCATCCGAATGCACGACTGACAGACGCGTCCACACCAACTACCCTTTGTCGCGCAATGCAAGGAAAGCATACAACGCGGCGGCCATCTTTATCCGCCCACGGAGCCCGCAGCATGAGCGCTTATCTTGTTTCCGCTGCGGGGCCTCGCTGGGCAAGGAATCATCGAGCCGTGCGCAGACTCGTAAGCCGCGCACCGCGCTGCAGCCTGCCCCTGTGGACCGCGGTTGTGCGGCCGATTGCGCGGACGTGGATATGGACTGTGGCACTGGGTGTCGGCGCAATGGTCCTGAATGGATGCACCGCAGACAGTTCAAAGACCTGCCAGAAGAATCCGTCGTCCTGTTATACGATCGGTGGCACGATCATGGGACTAACGGCGCCATCCGGATCCATCGGACTTGATGATGACAGCCCGGACCTCGCCGGGAGCCAAACTTTCAACGCCGACACCCTGGCCATCGGATCGCCCGCGCCGAACGGTACCGAGCCATTTACATTTCATCTTCCCCTCGATCCGGGCTCTGCCTACCTCGTCTCCATTTTCACCGGGACCAACACTTTCAACGTCCAAAACACGACGGGCGAGAATTGCGTGGTGCTCAACGCGGCGGGCATCACCGGGAAAGGCGCGCTGGCCGGGAACGTCACCAACGTCTTGGTCAGTTGCGCCATGCCCGGGGCCCCCACTTATACGATAAGCGGCAATGTGACCGGTCTCAGCGGGTCCGGACTCGTGATGCAGGATAATGTGTCGCACTATGATTCTTCTGGAGGAGTCCCCCATAGCACGAACGAGTCCACGAGCCCTATTTCTTCGACAAGCCCGGGATTTTCGTTTCCGACCGCGCTGCCTCCGGGAACCACGTATGACGTGACCATCCAGACGCAACCCCCCGGCCAAAGCTGTTATGTGAATCAAAACGGCGGTGGCGTCCTAACGGGGAACGTCACGGTGTCCGTGAACTGCGTCGGCGTCACCGCGGACTACACCATTGGCGGCAACGTCAGCGGACTCACCGGGACCGGCCTGACACTCCAGGACAACGGCGGTGACAACATATTTCCGAATCCGGCGGTCAACCCCGGCACCGCGGTCGCCGCCGTGCCCTTCACCTTCCCGTCGACGCTGCCCGCAGGCACGGCCTACAACGTCAGCGTGCTGGCGCAACCCGCGGGCGAGTATTGTTACCCGAGCGCCGGCGGAGGCGGCAGCTTGCCTGCGAGCGGGGCGCAGAACGTGACCGGCGTGCAGGTTGCCTGTATCCCCAGCGGCTCGGCGACCTACACCGTGTCGGGCAGCATATCCGGCCTGATCGCCGTCGGCCTGGTGCTGGCCGACAATGGCGGCGACCACTTGAGTGTCCCGGCCGATTCGACGACCTTCTCGTTTCCGGCGCAATTGCCCGCGAATGCCACTCACTCGGTCGGCATTTTCCAGCAGCCTCAGGGGCAGACTTGCAGCGTGACCAACCCGGACGGTGGTGCCGGCAGCAGTCCGGCGATCCAGTGTGGGTCCCCTGGCGGCAATCCGGTCCCCGTTCTGACGGCGATCTCGCCGACGACGGCGCCGGCCGCGGGCGGTATGCTGACGCTGACCCTCACAGGATCAAATTTCCTCAGCAGTTCCCTGGTGAACCTGACGAGCGGTGGCGTGACGACGGTGCTGACGCCGACACTCGTCACCGCCACGACGCTGACCGCGACGGTTCCGGCAAGTCTGTCGGCAAGCCCCACGACCTACGGCGTCACCGTGGCCAATCCGGCACCCGGCGGTGGCGTCTCAGCGCCACAGACCCTGACAATTACGGCGAGCGTCACCTACCAGATCGATGTCACGGTAGGTGGCCTGACCGCCGGTACCGTCGGGTTGCAGAACAAGGACAATACGGACATCGTCACACTCTCCAGCAACGGCACGGTGATTCTGCCCACGCCCCTGACAAGCGGCACGGCTTATGATGTCGTCGTCATCACGCAACCCACCGGGCAGAACTGCGTCGTCAACAACGGCATCGGCACCATTGGCTCGGCCAATGCGGCGGTCACCGTATCCTGCAGTCCCTCGGGTGTCGCGAACGCCTCCCGGCTGGGAGTGATTTCAAATTTGCCGCAGGGCTCTTTGGGCGCGACTTATGTGGCGGGAATTTCATTCTATGATGTATCAAGTGCCTTGAGTCCCAAGGCAATAGGCAGCCAAATCGTGGCCAACGGGTTGACGGCACCGGTGACCGGCATGGTGCTCGATGTCTCCAACAATGCCTACTACCTGATGCCCGGGGCCGCCGGCGCGACCCTGTATTACTGCCCGGCACCCAGCGGCACCGCCGGCTACAGTTGCGCGCCCTCGCAACCGGCGATCACGCTGCCGGGTGGTCAGTGGCTGGCCGTTGACGCCGCCGGCACTTTGTACGCGACCGAATGGCAGGGAACGACGAACACCGTAGTGAAATTCACGTTGACCAGCGCCGCGCCCTATCCGGTCGTCTACTCCTCCAGGAATGCGCTGACCGCCTACCAGGGCTTGGCGGTCACGCCGGACGGTTCAACGCTGTACGTCGGAGAAACCACCTCGGCGAGCCTGGGACAGTTGGGCGCCGGAACGACGATGCACATGTGCACGACGCTGGCGAGCGGCGGTTGCGTCAATGGCACGGCTGGCGGCACCGACATCACCGCGCAAATTGTGCCGATCGGAAACGCCGGGGCGATCAGCGGCGCGGTGGCCGTCTCGGGTCCCGGCGGACAGTACGTCTATTTCGGCGCCGCCAATGCCAATGGCACGCTCGGCGGATCTTCGCCGCCGACGGTGCTGGTGGTCTGCCCGGCCAAGGCCACGCCCAGTTCGACGACTTGCTGGTCAGGGTCGCAGTCCTACGTCCTCGGTCCGGGTAATTCCCAGCCTTACATGCAGTCGGCGGCCGTCGCGGCGGACGCCCTCGGAAACAGCTACGTGGGCGCTCTGGTCAACTCGAACGGCGGTACGTTGAGCGGCGACCCGACGTTGCTCGGCTTCGGCGCGCCGTCGGGTACGTCCGGGCCGTTGACCAACTGTCTGGGCTCATCGGCGCCCTGCGATTTGTCGGCGATGCCGGCGCCCGCGTCGTTCTCCGGATTCGTGCCGTCCGTTGTCATCTATTCATTGGGTGCGACCACGCAATAGGCGCAGCCTCGCGCCGAAAATCGCCGTCCGGCGGCGCCCCGGGACAATCAAATCAGTTTCGCGGTGGAGACGACGACGCCGTCCTGGTCGCTGTACAGATGGTGTCCCGGGGTGAAGCTGACGCCGCCGAACTGCACGACGACGTCGATCTCGCCGTCGCCGCGCTTCGCGCTGCGCCGCGGATTGGTGCCGAGCGCCTTGACGCCGAGCGCAAGCGTGGAGAGCGCCGCGCTGTCGCGGACGGCCCCGTGGATCAGCACGCCGGCCCAGCCCTGCGCGAGCGCCGAGGCGGCGATCATGTCGCCGAGCAGCGCGCTCCACAGCGAGCCTGCGCCGTCGACGACGAGCACCATGCCGCGGCCGGGTTCGCCCAGCACGCGCTTGACCAGGGCGTTGTCGTGGCGGCAGCGGACGGTGCGTATCGCGCCGCTGAAATGGGTCGGTTTGCCGAAATTGCGGAACTGCAGCTCGCAGGATTGCAGTTCCTCGTGCGCATCGATCAAGTCCGTGGTGGCGAAGCTCATGTTGATTCTCCTGACAGGTAAGGGTGTCGGCTCATCGCGGCGAACGTGTGCCGCCATGCATCGCTGCGCGGGTCGATCAGCGGCATGTGCGTCTCGTCCGGCAGCGACAGGAACTCGACCCGATCGCGCGCGGCGCTCGCCGCTCGTACGTAGGAATCGGCGATATGCCATGGCACGCTCTCGTCCGCCGTGCCGTGCACGATCAGTTGCGGGACGCCGATCGGCAGCAACGAGCGTGGATCCGCCCAGGCCTCGTCGGCCGGGGAGGGCAGGAACGCCGCGACCGCGCCGGCACCGATGCCTTCGGCGCGGGCCATCGCCAGATCCGCGACCGCGCCCAAGGCGACCACCAGCGACGGCGTCACCGCGGGCGCGGCGCCGACCGCGCCCGGCGGGAGCCGCGCGCGCGCGGCACTCCAGAGCGCAAGGTGGCCACCCGCGGAGTGTCCGATCACGACCGGCGACGCCGCGCTCAGCCGATGCCGCGCGCACAACCCGGCCGAGAAATCCACCGCGCGCGCCACGTCTTCGAAGGTTTGCGGGCAGCCGCCGCCGCTGCCGCCGACGCGGCGGTATTCGACGTTCCAGCTCGCGATTCCGCGCCGCGCCAGATCGACCGCGAGCGCCGCCATGACGTCGCGTCGGTACGCTTCGCGCCAGAAGCCGCCGTGCAGCAGCGCGATCAGCGGTGTGCGTCCGGGAGCGGCGACCGCCGGCAGCCGCAGGTCGCCGATTTGTTCCGGATCGTCGCCATACCGCAGCGTGGTGTAAGGGTGTGCGTTCGCGTTGACCAAGAACTCGAGCGCCCAGGTCAGGCTGTGCTCGCCGCGCCCGCTGATGCAGCCGTCCGTGGCGCGCGCGAGCGGCGCGGCGGTGTAGTCGATCCAACGGCCCCGCCGCGCGAGCCGCTGCGCGAGCTGCGTGAGAGCCGGGTCGCGTTCGGCTTCGCGCGCGGCGGCGACGGCGTCGACCGCGCCGCTTTCGACCGCCCGCCGCGCCTCCCGCGGGTGCGCGGTGGCGCGCAACCGCACCTGCGGGCCGGATCGATCGCTCCACGCCCGGGCCCGGGCCGCGTCGTCGTCGGCGCCGGCCGCCGTCAGCACCAGGATCTCGCGCAACGCGGTCACGCTTCGATCAGTCCGTCGCGAATGGCGATCAGCGTCAGATCCGACTGCGTGACGGCGCCGAGCTTCTGCTTGATGTTGTACAAATGGGTGCCCACCGTCGACGAGGACAGTTTCAAGTCCTGCGCGATGCGCAGCACCGTGGCGCCGCGCGCGAGGCGCACGAACACCTCGAATTCGCGCTCCGACAGCCGCTCCACCGGCGAGCGCGACGAGACGTCGGCTTCGGCGGCCGCCAGGCGCTGAGCGACGCCGGCATCGAGATAGCGTCCCCCTTCGGCCACCGTCGCCACGGCCTCCAACAACGCGTCGGGGGCGCTGCGCTTCGACAGGAAGCCGAGTGCGCCCTCGCGCAGCGCGTGGCGCACGTGGGTCGCATCGTCGTGCGCGGACAGGGCCAGTACGCGCGCCTTCGGATCGCGTGCAAGGATGCGCCGCAGGGCTTCGAGTCCTCCCATTCCGGGCATCGCCAGGTCCATCACCACGACATCCGGTTTCAAGTCGAGGAACAGTTGGTACGCGCTCTCGCCGCTCGCCGCTTCGCCGACGACCGTGAACCGGTCGCGCGACTGGAGCAGCAGCCGGAAGCCGGTGCGCACCACCGCGTGGTCATCGCAGAGCAGCACGCGGATCAAGCGGGCGCACCCATCGGAATCTCGGCGCACAAGCGCGTGCCGCGCTCCGGCCGGCGGCCGACCTGGAAGGTTCCGCCGAGCGCCGCCACCCGTTCGGCGAGACCGCGCAGCCCGAAATGCCCCGGTCGGACCCATTCGGCCGGCAGGCCCTGGCCATCGTCCACGACGGTCACGACCAGGCGCTCCGCGTCGGCCTGTACGCCGATGTCGATGTGTCTGGCATTGGCGTGACGCAAGGCGTTGATCAGACCCTCCTGGACCACGCGGTACGCGGCGAGCGTCACCGTCGGGCCGAGATCCGAGGGCAGTGCCTGGCCGAGCGACAGTTCGACCTGCGGATTGCGTCGCTGCCAGTCGCGCACGAGATTCTCCAGCGTCGCCGCGAGCCCCAATGTGTCGAGCGACAACGGCGCGAGCCGCGGGATCAGCCCGTGCATCGCATCGTACAAGCGCGCCGCCTCGTCCGAGATCATGCGCGCGACGTCGCCGGTCGCCGGATCGCGCGCGCCGCCCTGCGAGGCGATCGCGAGCGCGAGGCTGCGGATGGCCGTCACCGACTGGCCGAACTCGTCGTGCAGTTCATGGGCGATCAAGCGTCGCTCCTCCTCGACCCGTTGGTCGGCCAAGGACGCCATTTCGCGCCGCTCCTCGAGGCGCGCCTCGGCATCGCGGGCCTGGCGCTCGACCCGCACCTTGTCCTCGACCGCCTGGGCCATGCGGTTGAACGCCTCCTCGATCGCATGCGCCTCGATGCCCGGGAGCCGCGGCAGCCGGTAGCCGAGGTCGCCGTCGCGGATCCGTTCGAGTCCGCGGGTGATCACCGGGAAAGGCCGCAGCAGGCGGGCGATCGTCCAAAATGCGGCCGCGTCGACCGCGACCAGCATCGCGGCGGCCGCCGCCGCGAGCCGCGACAGGTCGTCCCAGGCATCGAGCACGGCACGCGAGGGTTCGGCCTTCACGACGAGACGCAGTCCGCCGCGCAGCATGAACGTCACTTGCGGGGTCTCGGGTGCGAGGAGGTGTGAGAACCACGCGGGTGCGAAGCGTCCCGCCTTGTATGTCGCGGGCGGCGACCGGTAGAGCTCGACCCCGGTTGCGCTGCGCAGGTAGATGTCGTTGGCGCGTATGCGGCCGAGCTGGCGCAGGAATTGCAAAGCCAGCTGCGGTCCGCCGACCTCGGAGTAGATTTCAACGAGTCGGCCGAGGAAATGCGAGGCAACCGTGTTCGACCCTTCGATATCCTCGCGCACCGCGTCGCGGGCGGCGTGGATTTGGGCGCCGATCAGCACGATCACGAAGGCGGCGCTCAAGCCGGCGACGACCAGATTGAGGCGGGTTCGCAGCTTCATGGGGCGATATTAGCAGGATGCACCCGCCCAACTGCGCGCCCGCCAGCGTGCTTGCACGGCTGCCCGCACGCCCGCGCTCACCGCCGCCCGCGGGGCGGTGCCGGATTCACTCCTCGTTCAGCGGAAGGTCCGGCGACTCCGCCGCGGGCAGCCGAAACCAGTAGCGGGCGGCACCGCCGTGGAGCCGCTCGCAGCCGAGGGTGCCGCCGTGCGCCTCGACGATCGAGCGCGTCGCGGCGAGGCCGAGTCCGGTGCCACGCTCGGTGGTCGCGCCGCAGGGCGCGAATGGATCGCCGGCGCGCGCCGCCGCCAGAACGGGCCGGGTGTCGATGACGCTGGTTTCCACGTCGCCCTCGACATCGCGGATCCGGATTCGCGCGAGCGGCGCCTCGCGCGGCGCTCCGCCGGGATCGAACGCGAGCCGCGTCAGGCAGATCAACACGCATTGGATCTGGGGCCGCTCGACGCGCACGTCCGGCAGCGCCGGCGGCAGGTCGATGTCGAGACAGCCGCCGTTCTGCAGCGCAATCAGCGCGAGCAGCGGCTCGATCTCGCCGATCAGTTCCGGCATGCCGCAGCGCGCGATGTCCGGTGACGCGAGTGCGTAACGGCTGCGCAGGCGCCTGACGTCGGCGCCGGCGGCGAGCGCGACGCGGGTGATTTCGCGGAACAGCGCGGCCGCCTGTTCGGCCGCCGGGCCGGAGTCCGACAGCACGCGCCAGCCGGCCTGCGCGAAGGCGGCGATCGCGCCGAGCGACTGGTTCAGTTCGTGCGAAAAGCCGCCCGCCAGCTGGTCCAGTTCCGCCGCGTGAGCGGCGTCGGCGATCCGCCGAACGGTCCGGGCCATGGGTTCGATCATGCGCCGATGGTCGCTCCGCACGCGTTCCATGACAGCACGGAAATGTACGTAGCCGGCCTTCGCCGGCGGGATGCGCCGGCCGGATG
>JBBISV010000008.1:0-47566 GCA_037441085.1 Gammaproteobacteria bacterium
CCGCCGAGGCGCAGATCGAGGAGGCGGGCGCGGGACTCGACGCCGAGCGCGACGCCCTCGACGGCGCGCTCGACACGGTTCGCCGGCTGCTGCGGGAGCGCCGCGCCGGCCGGGGGCCGGCCCAGGCCGCCGTGCTCGCGGCGCACCTCGAATTGCTCGACGATCCGCAGCTCTCACAGGCTGCGGCGCGCCTGTTGCGGCTCGGGAAGAGCGCCGGCTACGCCTGGCGCGGCGCGACGCGGGAAGCGGCGGACCAGCTGCGCGCCGTCGGTGACGGGCGCATCGCCGAGCGCGCCGCGGACCTGTTGGACCTGGAGGCACAAGTGCTGCAGGCGCTGACGGGGGCCGCCCCAGCGGCGCGGCGCGTTCTGCCGCCGCGTGCGATCCTCGTCGCCGAAGAGCTGCTGCCGTCGCAATTCCTCGCCCTCGACCTGGATCGGGTCGCGGGCATCGCGATGGCCGGCGGTGGCGCGACTTCGCATGTCGCGATCATCGCCGCCGCTCACGGCATTCCGGTGCTGGTGGCGATGGGTACGCGCGTTTGTGCGCTCGAACCGGACGCGATGGTGATCCTCGATGCGGAGGCGGGCGTACTGCACCTGTCGCCCGATGACGGGACGCTGCGAGCGGCCGAGGCGGGGCTCGCGCGGCGCGCGGCCGATGAAGCGGCGGATCTTTACGCGGCGCGCGCGCCGTGCGTCAGCGCCGACGGCGTCGCGGTCAAGGTGTACGCCAACCTCGGCGCGCTGGACGAGGCGCACTTCGCACGCGGTCGGGGTGCGGACGGTTGCGGGCTGCTGCGCACCGAATTCCTCTATTTCGACCGCGCCGCCGCACCGGACGAGTTCGAGCAGGCGCAGTGCTATCAATCGATCGCCGCGGCGCTCGAGGGTCTGCCGCTGACGATTCGCACACTCGATGCCGGCGGTGACAAGCCGATTCCGTACCTGCCGCTGCCGCACGAGGACAACCCGGCGCTCGGTCTGCGCGGCATCCGCACCAGCCTGTTCGACCCGAGGATCCTGCGGACCCAGCTGCGCGCGATATTGCGGGTCGAGCCGGCCGGGCAATGCCGGATCCTCCTGCCGATGATCTGCGGGCTCGGCGAGATTCGCGCGGTGCGCGCGGTGCTCGACGAGGCCTGCGCGGCGCTCGGCGCGCGCCATGCGCCGCCGATCGGCATCATGGTCGAGACGCCGGCGGCGGCGCTCCTGGCCGGGGAGCTCGCGGCCGAGGTCGATTTTTTCTCCATCGGCACGAACGACCTTGCGCAGTACACGCTCGCGATGGATCGGGGCCACCCGCAGCTCGCGGCGCAGCTCGACGCGCTGCATCCGGCGGTGCTGCGCCTGATCCGGCTCACGGTCGATGCAGCCAACCGGCACGGCCGCCCGGTGTCGGTGTGCGGCGGATTGGCCTCGGATCCCGCGGCGATTCCGGTGCTTCTGGGATTGGGGGTGCAGGAATTGTCCGCGGTGCCGGCGCTCATTCCGCGATTGAAGCGGCTGATCCGCGAACTGGACATTGCCCGATGCCGGCGGCTGGCGGAGTCGGCGCTCAAACAGATCGACGCGCGGGCCGTGCGCGATCTCCCCGAAAACCCGCAGGCGGAGGGCTGATCCATGTGGACTCGATTCCTCGCCGGATTGCAGCAAATGGGTCGCGCATTGATGCTGCCGATCGCGGTATTGCCGATCGCGGGGCTGTTGTTGCGCCTCGGGCAGCCGGATCTGCTGCACGTCGCCGCGATCGCCGCCGCCGGCAATTCGGTGTTCGCGAATCTCGGATTGATCTTCGCGGTCGGTGTCGCCGTGGGCCTTGCGCAGGAGAATCACGGGGCCGCCGGACTCGCGGCGGTGGTCGGCTATCTGGTCACGACGCACGGAGCGCAGGCCCTGCTCGTCGTGCCGCCGTCCGCGCTCGCCGGCCTCGCCGGCGCCGCGCGTGAGCTCGGCGCCGCCGCTTACAAGGACCAGGAGATCGCGAAGCTCAGCGTGCCGATCGGCATTCTCTCCGGCGTGATCGCGGGCGTGCTGTACAACCGCTATCGGGACTTGCGCCTGCCGAGCTACCTCGCGTTCTTCGCCGGGCGCCGCTTCATACCGATCGCGTCGGGGGCGGTGGGGATGTTGCTGGCCGGCGGCTTCGGTTGGGGATTGCCGCACCTCGAACACGGCATGGACGCGCTCAGCCGTGCGGTGCTCGGATCAGGCTATTGGGGGATCTTCGCGTACGGATTCCTGAACCGCGTGTTGATCGTGACGGGCCTGCATCACATCTTGAACAACATCGCGTGGTTCCTGCTCGGCGACTTCCATGGCGCGACCGGTGACTTGAACCGATTCTTCGCCGGCGACCCCACGGCCGGCGCATTCATGAGCGGATTCTTCCCGGTGATGATGTTCGGCCTGCCGGCGGCCTGCCTGGCGATGTACCACGCGGCGCCGCCATCGCGCCGCGCCGCGGTCGCCGGTCTCCTGTGGTCGATCGCCCTGACGTCGTTTCTGACCGGCGTGACCGAGCCGATCGAATTCACGTTCATGTTTCTCGCGCCCTCGTTGTACGTGTTGCACGCGGTGCTGACCGGGGCGTCCATGGTGTTGATGAAAATCCTCGGCGCGCGGCTCGGATTCACGTTTTCGGCGGGCCTGATCGACTTCCTGCTGAATTATGGGCGCGCGACGCGGCCCTGGCTGCTCGCGCCCGTCGGAGTCGTTTACTTCGGCGTGTACTACGGGCTGTTCCGGTTCTTCATCGTGCGCTTCGACCTTCACACCCCCGGGCGCGAGCCGGCCGCCGCGGCGCCGAAGGCGGGCGAGCCCGGGCTGGCCGCGGCGTTCATCGCGGCCCTCGGCGGCGCCGACAATTTGCGCGGCATCGACGCGTGCACGACGCGGCTCCGGCTGCGGGTTGCCGACCAGGCCCGGGTCGACGGCGCCGCGCTGCGCGCACTCGGCGCGAGCGGCACCGTGAGCTTGTCGGCCGAGTCGCTGCAGGTCGTTCTGGGACCAGTTGCCGATCAAGTGGCATCCCTGATCCGGGCGGCGCTGGCGCGCCCGCAGGCCGGCGCACCGGCGGACGTGGACGTTGATGTGGGCGCGGTGCTCGCGGCGCTCGGCGGTTCCGGCAACGTCGCCGAGATCGCGGCGGCGGCCAATCGAATACTCGTGCGTGTCCGGGACCCGGCGGCGGTCGATGACCGGACGCTCGTTGGTCTGTTCGAGCACGGCGTCGCCCGACCGGCGCCGCACAGCGTTCACTTGTTGCTCGACGGTGACGCCGGGCCGCCGGCCGCGGCGATGCGTGCGCGCGGCGCCTGGCCGCGCGCCGCGTCGGACGTCAGGCGGCGGCCTGGTTCTGTTTGATCGGGAAGCGGCATTCCACCCGGGTACCGCCGCCCGGTCCGCGCACGGTGCGCAGCGAGCCGCCGAGCATGCGCGCGCGGTAGGCCATCGTGCGCATTCCCATGCCGCCCCGCGACTCGGCGCGTTCGGCGTCGAAGCCGATGCCGTCATCGACGATCGCCAGCGTCAAATCCGACCCGGTCCTGGACAGTTCGATGACGATGCGGCTCGCGCTCGCGTGCTTGGCGGCGTTGACGGTCGCCTCCTGCGCGATCCGGTACAAGTGGCCGGCGGCGCTGTCGCTCAGGTTGACCGAGACCTTGCCATTGTCATGCGCCTCGCAGGGGACGCCGAACAGGCCGGAGCAGTGGCGCGCGAGCTGCTCGATCGCCACCATGATGTCGCCGCGGTCCAGGTTCGTGGGTGCGAGCGCCTTGGCGAGCGAGTGCGCGCTCGCGAAGGCGTCGCGCAGCACTTCGCCGATCCGTTTGACCTGCGGCAGATGGGGTGAGTTCTCGCGGCGCAACTCCGACTCGAGGCCCTTGATCATCAGCCCGAGACCGGTCAGGTCCTGGCCGAGACCGTCGTGCAGGTCGCTTCCGACACGGCGCTGTTCGCGCTCGGTGACCTCGAGCACCTCGCGTTCCAACAGCCGGCTGTCGGTGATGTCGCGGCTCACGATGACCAGGCCACTGACCGTGCCCGTCGCCGGGTCGACCAGCGGCAGCTTGCTGTACAGGTGGCAGCGCTCGGCGCCGTCGGAATCGCGCAGGCGCGCCTCGCGCTCGGTGAGGGCGCGGCGCGCCTGCATCAGCCGCTGGTCTTCGGCCTCATCGAACTGCGCGCCCAGCAGGCCGCCGAAGTCCTTCAGCGGCCGTCCCATGACGGTCTGCGATTTGCGCTTGAACATCCGCAGAACCGCCTGGTTCGCCACGGTGATCCGGCCGTCGCGGTCGATCGCATAGATCAGATCCGGAATCGCGTCGACGATGCGCTTCAACATCGCGCCCTGGGCGGCGAGCGCGGCCTGCGCTGCGGTGCGCGAGCGCAGCACCCGCGCTTCGGCGATCGCGCGGTGCACCGCGGTCGGCAGGCGCGCCAGGCGGTCCTTGATCACGTAGTCGGTTGCGCCGAGCTTCAGCGTTTCGATCGCGAGTTCCTCGCCGATCGTTCCCGACAGAAAAATGAACGGGACCTCGGGGCAGCGCTCGCGCGCGATCCGCAGCGCCTCGGGGCCGGAAAAATCCGGCAGGCTGTAGTCGGCGAGGATCAGGTCCGGCGGCCGCTCGGCCAACGCGCCGGTGAACGCCTCGCGCGTCGAGACCACGCGCCACGCGCGGATGGTCATCGACTGCTGCAATTCATGGCGCGCGAGTTCGGCGTCGCAGGGGTCGTCCTCCAGGCAGAGGATGTCGAAGTCGAACGGCTCCCCCCGGCCGGGTTCGGGTGCCTCGTTCACGGTCCGTCGCAGGTCTCCGAAGCGATCGTTCATTTAGCCTCGCTCCATGACAATAACATGACGAAAGCCATTAATCATGCAGGGAAACCCTTGTTGGCGCGCTGCCGGCCGCCTGTCGGCGCGACCACGGTGCCGGTACGAACCGCTGGCGCGACCCGGGCGCGGCCTCGAAGCCACGACTCGAACTCCGTGAGCGGCATCGGCTTCGCGAGCAGGTAGCCCTGGCCGAGGTCGCAGTGCATGCGGCCGAGCAGCACGGCGGCCGATTCGGTTTCGATGCCCTCGGCGACGACGCGGAGGCCGAGTCTGTGGCCCATGTCGATCGTCGAACGGACGACCGCCGCGAATTCGGGATCGGCCTCGAACTGCTGCACGAACGAGCGGTCGATCTTGACCTCGTCGACGGGCATGTGCGCGAGGTGGCTCAGCGACGAGTAGCCGGTCCCGAAGTCGTCGATCGACAGTTTGACGCCGAGCGCCGCGAGCGCCTTCAGCATCCGCAGCGCCTGCTTCGGGTCGTCGATGAAGCCGCTTTCCGTCACCTCCAGCGTGAGCAGGGCCGGGTCGAGGCCGTGACGCTCGAGCGCCCGCGCGACGCTCAAATGGAAGCTCGCGTCCGCGAGGTCGTCGACGGTGACGTTGATCGCGAGCGGCAACGGTGTCCCCGCGTTTTGCCATCGGGCGCCCTGCGCCGCCGCTTGATCGAGGGTCCAGCGGGTGATTTGCCGGATGAAGCCGGTCTGCTCGGCGAAGGGCAGGAACACGCCGGGTCCCAACAGCCCGCGCGCCGGATGCTGCCAGCGCAGCAGCACCTCGGCGGCGGCGACACGGCGGCTCGCGATCTCCCATTTGGGCTGGAAATAAAGCCGCAGTTCGTCCGCGTCGAGCGCCCGGCGCAACTCCCCGAGCAGCGACAGTTGGTCGCGCGCCGGCGGGGTCAGCGTCGGCAGGTAGGACGCGAGCGCGCGCTTCTCGCGACGCGCGTATTCCAGCGCGAGGTCCGCGCAGCGCATCAAATCCTCCGCCGCGGCGGCGTCCGCCGGCGCCGCGGCGAGTCCGATCGTCGCGTGTACGTCGAGCGGCTGCGCGTGCACGACCGCCGGTTCCGCGAGCCGCGACTGCAGCGCGAGGCCCCAGGCGGTGGTGTCGGCGCCCGGCGGCAGCCGGGTGAACAGCGCGAATTGATCGGCGTTCAAGCGCGCGACCGCGGCGCCGGCGGCGGGCGGCGCCGTCAGGCGCGCCGCGATCGTCACCAGCACGGCGTCGCCGACCGCGAACCCCAGATGTTCATTGATGCGCCTGAAGCGGTGCAGGTTGATCAGCGCGACCGCGACGGGTCCGGCCGGCGCCGCGGCGAGCGCGGTCGTCAGCGCCTCCACGAAGGCGGTGCGGTTCATCAGGCCAGTCAGCGGATCGTCATACGCGAGCCGGCGGATCGCCTGATCGCGCGTCGACACCGCGCGCTGCATGACCTGCAGGCCCTCCGCGAGGACGCCGAGTTCGTCGCGGCGGTGGACGCTCACCGGCACATCGTACGCGCCGCCGCGAATGTGATCGACCGCATCCGTCAGCTGCCGCAGCGGCCGGGTGATGTTGCGGGCGAGCCAGAACGCGGCGAAGGCCGAGCCGACCAGGCTCGCGCCGGCGATCAGGAACAACACGCGTGTCAGTCGTTCGAACGGCGCGAGCGCGTCCGTGAGCGACCGGGACAGCGTCGCGACGACCTCTAGCTGCGGCCGCTTCACCAGGGTGATCGAGCGGGTGACCATCTCGCCGCTGCGCGCGGCACCGCGCGGCAAGGTGGTGATCGGCGTCGTCCACACGGAGCCGGAACGGACCGACAGGGTCAGCGCGAGCGCGGTCGGCGCGGCCAGTTCGCGCGCGGCCTTCGTGTCGAGCGCGAATCCCATGACCACCCAGGCGACGGGCAGCGGGCTTCGCACCTGGACCGCGACCAGTTGGTAGATGCGGCCGTCGGCGACCAGGATCGCCGAGTTGCCGTCCTGCATGCCGCCGGGGCGCAACAGGCGCGCGAGAGGAAACGGCATCCCCGGCTTGATGTTCGTGCCCGATGCGGCGAGCACCCGGCCGTGCAGGGTGGTCAGCACTTCGACCGCGGCGCCGAGCCGGGCGCCGGCGTTCTGGAGGGCCGAGGCAAGCGTGTCGGTGTCGCGCAACGCCACCGCCTCCTTGAACGCATAGTCGGCCGCGACCGCTTGCGCGGCCTGGGTCAGCTGCTCCCGATTGGTCTCCAGCGCGCGCAGGAACACACGCGCGCCGACGTCGAGCTGGCGGCCGACCTCGCGCTGGGCATTATGGCGATTGGCGGCCGAGACGACCGCGAGCGCCGCCGCCAGCACGGCCGCCACCAGCAGGAAGAACGTGACCGCGATGCGTGTGCGCAGCAGCACCGGCAGGGCTCACGGCCACGCGGCGACCGGATCATGGGCTCCGGCCAGATCGAGGGCGATCGACAGCTGCAAGGGCGCCGCCGCGACGACGACAGGGCGTGCCGGCACCGGCGTTCCGAGCGCCTCGTCCCAGACCCGCATCGAATATCGGCCCGGTGGCAGGTCGAAGCTCGCGCTTCCCGATGCGGGAACCTTCGCGAAATAGGGGGTGTTCACCACCAGCACGAACGCCAACATGGTGTCGTGAATATTGCAGCCGAGCACGACGAGGCCGGGCTTGTCGAAGACGACGGCTTTTTTCGGCGATCCCGCATAGAGCTTCATCGAAAACACCTTGGCCGGCGAGAACGAATACACCTGGTGGCGGATGCGGTCGCTGTTCGGGAAGGTCACCGAGGTGCCGGTGCGGATCACGGTGACGTGTGGCGAAAAGCGCTTGTGGATCTGGTCGATGATCGCATCCGCATGCGCCGGCGGCGGCGTGCGGTCCCGCGGTTCGAACAAGACGACCGCATCGACGGCCGGCGCGCCGGTGCCGGACTTGACCTGAACGGTGACCGCGGTGGCGCGGGCGCAGCGCCCGCCGGACAGCAGCGCGGCGACCGCGACGGCCGCTGACACCAGCGCCGCATGGACGGAGCGGCGGGGGTTCATCGCGGCGGCGGCAGCGCGACTTCGACGACGTCGCGTTTCATCGGCGCGAGCAGGCCGAGCAGCGCATTGCGCGCGCCGATCGGCACGTGCCGCCGGCGCATGATGTCGCGCAAGATCGAGACCATGCCGTAGAAGTCGGCTTCGGTGATATCGAGGCCCGCATGGACTTCACGCATCGAATCCCCCGTATAGCGGCAAGGGCCGCCGCTGAGCTCGCAGATTTGCGCGGTCAGCAGCTTTTTGACCCGCTTTAAATTCACATCCTGAAAACTTGCGCCGATGCGCGGATCGGCCGCCACGCGGTCGATCAGCTGGTTGCTGATCGCGCGCACCCCGGCGGCGCCGCCCAGTTGGTCGTAGAGGCGGGGGGGCGCGGCGAACGCGGCGGGGCCGCGCGCGAGGCACGCGAGGAGCAGCAACAAGGCGCGGGCAACGGTGTGTTTCATCGAAATTTCGCGCGAAAATCGCAGACTAAACCGGATCGACGGTCGCGGCTGTGTGCTCGGACACAATATTCCGGCGCCGGATCCGTAAAAATCCCCACCCGATGACCATCATGCACAGCTGGCGGGCGGCGTTCGCGGCCGCGATCACCGCCTGGATCGCCGTCTGTCCGACGCCCTGCCGGGCGGGCGGACGCCTGGGATTCACCGGCGGGGTGAGCCAGATCGAGGGCGCCGCGGGCGGCGGCCTCGTGCCCTGGGCCCTGATCGCCGGTCTCGGCACGGACACCGAGGTCGGTGCCGCCGGCTTCGCGAGCTACGCTTCGACGGGCGATTTTTCCCTGCGCGCGGCCGGGCTCGGCGTCGGCGTGGACGATCGCGTCGAACTCTCGGCCGCGCGGCAACGGTTCGACGCCGCCTCGGTGATTCCGGGGCTGACGCTGGGTCAGGACATCGTCGGCTTGAAAGTGCGGCTGGCGGGCGATGCGATCTTCGCGCCGGATCGGCTCCTGCCGCAGCTCGCGGTCGGCGCCCTGTACAAGCGCACCCTCGACTATGGCGCGGTTCCGCGCGCGGTCGGTGCGCGCACCGGCCACGACGTGGACCTGTACCTGGCAGCGACGAAGCTTTATTTCGGCGCCGTCGCGGGACGCAATCTGCTCGTCGATGCGACGCTGAGGCGTACCAGCGCCAATCAATTCGGTCTGCTGGGATTCGGCGGCGACCGGGGCGGCCATGTCGTCGAGCCGGAGCTGTCGGCCGCGGTGTTCGTCAGCGACGCGCTGCTGGTCGGCGCCGAATATCGCGCCAAGCCGAACGATCTCGGCGCTTTTCGCGAAAGCGGCGCCCGCGATGTGTTCGCCGCCTGGGAGCCGCAAAAGGACCTGACCGTCACGGCCGCGTGGGTCGACCTCGGGCCCATCGCCGGCAAGGCGCCGCAGCGCGGAATCTACCTGTCCTTCTGGATCGGAACCTAGAGCGCGTCCGCCGCGCCGCGTAAGATACGCGGCCACATGCCGATCCTGCGCCTCGACAAAGTCTCCCTGAGCTTCGGCTTGAAGCCGCTGCTCGATCACGTCGACCTGCAGGTCAGGCGCGGCGAGCGCGTTTGCGTGCTCGGTCGCAACGGCGAGGGCAAATCCTCCCTGTTGCGGCTCGTCGCCCGGCGGATCGCGGCGGACGGCGGCGAGGTGTGGACCCGGCCCGGCGTGCGGCTCGCGATGCTGGATCAGGAGGTCGCCGCGCCGAGCGAGGAGACGGTGCTCGACGTGGTGCGCGACGGCGCAGGGTCGGGCGGCGGCTGGGAGTCGCAAATGCAGGCCGATCAGGTGATCTCGCGCCTGCGTCTCGACCCGCAGGCGCGCATCGCCGACCTCTCCGGGGGCTGGCGGCGCCGGGCGCTGCTCGGGCGCGCGCTCGCGCACGCGCCCGATCTGTTGTTGCTCGACGAGCCGACCAATCACCTCGATATCGAGGCGATCGAGTGGCTCGAGGATCTCGTGCTGGGGTTCGCCGGCGCGGTGCTGTTCATCAGCCACGACCGCGCGTTCGTGCGGCGGGTGGCGACGCGCATCGTCGAACTCGACCGCGGCCGGCTCATCGGCTGGCCCGGCGGCTACGACGAGTACACCGTGCAGAAGCGCGCCGCGCTCGAGGTCGAGGCGCGTCACGCGGCGCTGTTCGACAAGAAGCTCGCCCAGGAAGAGGTGTGGATCCGGCGGGGCGTCGAGGCGCGGCGCACCCGCAACGAAGGCCGGGTGCGCGCGCTCGAGGAGCTGCGCCGGCAGCGCAGCGCGCGGCGCGACCCGGTCGGGCGCATCGACGCGCAGCTGCAGGAGGCGGCGCGAAGCGGAAAGCTGGTGTTCGAGGCCAACCGCGTCTGCTACGGCGTCGCCGGCAGGCCGCTGATCGAGAACCTGTCGCTGCGCGTGATGCGCGGCGATCGCATCGGCATCATCGGCCCGAACGGCTGCGGCAAGACCACGTTGATCAAACTGCTGGTCGGCGCCATTCAGCCCGATTCCGGCGAGATCCGGCGCGGCACCGGACTGCAGCCGGCGTACTTCGACCAGCAGCGCGACCAGCTCGATCCCGCGGCCTCGATCATGGACAACGTCACCGGCGGCAGCGGCGACACGGTGACCATCAACGGCCGCGCGCGCCACGTCGCCGGTTACCTGCGCGATTTCCTGTTCCCGGTGGAGCGGCTGAACGCGCCGGTCGCCATGTTGTCGGGCGGGGAGCGCAACCGGCTGCTGCTCGCGCGCCTGTTCGCAAAGCCGAGCAATCTGTTGATCATGGACGAACCGACCAACGATCTCGATGCGGAGAGCCTGACGCTGCTCGAGGAGCTGGTCGCCGACTACGAGGGCACGCTGCTGCTCGTCAGCCACGATCGCGCGTTCATCGACAATGTCGTCACCAGCACCCTCGTGTTCGAGGGCGGCGCGAAAATCGGCGAGTACGTCGGCGGATACAGCGACTGGGTGCGCCAGCGTCCGGCGCCCGCCGCCGCCCCCGCTGCGCTCGCGCCGGAGCGCAATCGCGCCGCCGCCGCGAAGCCGCGGCGCCTTTCGTTCAACGATCAGCGTGAGCTCGATTCGCTCCCCGCGCGGATCGAACAGCTCGAGAGCGAGCAGGCGCAGCTACAGGCCGCGATCGGCGACCCGGCGTTGTTCCGCGACGACCCGCGGCGCGCCGAAGAGATGCTGCGGCGGCTGGAGGGTCTCGGCGTGGACCTCGACGCGGCGTTCGCGCGCTGGGATGCGCTCGAGTCGGCGCGCCAGGGCTAGCGGCGGCTCCGTCCGCGCCCTGGCAGGTCGCCGGGAGCGAGCAGCGGCGAACCGGCGGCATCGGGAATCACCAGCGAAGAGGCCTGTTCGCGCCGCATCTCCTGCAGTTCCCGCATGGTCTGCTGGACCGCGGCTTCGGCGGCGGCGCCGAATTTCGCGATGGCCGCATCCAGCGTCGTCGCATCGAGATCGAAGCTGAGCGGCAGCGCCCCCATCGGGGTCATCACCTGCGACTGGCCGCTGAACAGCACGGCCCGCGCCGGATCCTCACTGCCGTCGGCGCGCACGGGGGTGAGTTTGCGGATGGTGCCGAGCTTGCGGTCGGTGTACGTGTCCTCGCGGTACATCTGCGAGGCATCCATGTCGATTTGTCGGCCCGGCTCGGCGGAACTCATGAGTGACTTGATCCTCTGGAATGAATCGAAAAGCGCCGCTCCGGCGGACGCCCCCTAGGGCGCAAGGCCGTCGGCGCTGTTAGGATAGGACAATCTTACGACATTTTGGCGGGTCCTTCCGGTTTGCACAACGGTCCCTCGAAACCCCACCCGGCGGGTCACCACGTCCCGGCCTGGACCACCGTGCTCGGCATCGCGCTGTTCGGGCTGGCGCTGTGGTGGCTGCATCACGTGCTCGGCCAGTATCGGTGGCAGGACATCGTCGCGCGCCTGCAGGCGATCCGCGTCACCGCGCTCGCCGCGGCGGCGCTGCTCGCGGTCGCCGGATACGCATGCCTGACGCTCTATGAACTGCTCGGCGTGCGGTTCGCGGGCGGCAAGACACCCTATTTCAAGATCGCGCTGATTTCGTTCATGGCCTACGCGGTGGGCCACAACGTCGGGTTGAACGCATTGAGCGGCGGCGCGGTGCGGTTCCGCGCGTACTCCGGCCAGGGCCTGAAGCCCAAACAGATCGCGACCGTGGTCGCGTTCGGGTCGATCACGTTCGGCCTCGGCGCCGCGTTTCTGCTCGGACTGTCGCTGCTGACGAACGGCGGGGCGTCGGGCTCGCTGATGGACGTCAGTCCCCGGCTGGCGGTGGCCGGCGGCGCGCTGCTGCTCGCGGGCGTGTGCGCCTATTTCGCGCTTGCGTTCATGCGGCGCGAATCCCTGCGGGTCGGTCCGTTCGTGCTGCCGGTGCTGAAGCCCAACGTCGCGTTCGCGCAGATCGCGGTCGCCTGCGCCGACCTGCTGTGCACCGCCGGCGCGCTGTACGTGCTCCTGCCGCCCGACGCGCGGATCGGATTCACCGCCTTCGCCGGCCTGTATCTGATCGCGATCACGGCGGGCGTGGTCAGCAGCGTGCCGGGCGGCGTCGGCGTGTTCGAGTCGGTGCTGTTCCTGCTGCTGCCGGCGGTGCCGCCGGACCGGCTGCTCGGCTCGCTGCTCGCCTATCGCGCGATCTATTACCTGGTGCCGTTCACCGTGGCGCTCGCGATGCTCGGTATGCACGAGCTGTGGGTCCACCGCGGCGCGATGGGACGCATGCTGCGCTTCGGCCGCACCTGGCTGATCGCGGTCGCGCCGCAGATCGCGGCGATCGCCGTGTTCGGCGCGGGCGCGGTGCTGTTGTTTTCGGGCGCGACCCCCGGTCTCGGTCGGCGGCTGCTGCTGTTGCGCCATTTCGTGCCGCTGCCGGTGCTGGAACTGTCGCACCTGTTGGGCAGCGCGGTCGGCGTCGCCCTGCTGGTGATCGCGAACGGACTGCACCGGCGCCTGTCAGGGGCCTGGTGGCTGACGATGTGGCTGCTCGGCGCCGGCGTCGTGCTGTCCCTGCTGAAGGGCTTCGATTACGCGGACGCGCTGGTCCTCGCCGCGGTCGGCGCGGTGCTGCTGCTGGCGCGCGGGCGGTTCCCGCGCCACGCATCCCTGCTCGATCAGCGCTATTCGGGACGCTGGGTCGCCGCGCTCGTGCTGGTGCTGGCGACGGCGGCCTGGCTCGTCGCCTTCTCCTACCGGCACGTGCCGTACGCGAACGACTTGTGGTGGGAGTTCGCCTTCCGCGCCCAGGCGCCGCGCAGCCTGCGCGCGGTGCTGCTCGCGGTGGTGCTCGCGGCCGCTTACGGATTGTGGCGGCTGCTGCGCCCCGGGGTGCCGCGCGCGACGGCGCCCGGCGAGGCGGACCTGGCGCGCGTCGAGGCGGTGATCGCCGCGCAGCCGGACACGACGGCGAACCTCGCGCTGCTGGGCGACAAGAACCTGCTGTTCAACGGGGATTCGAGCGCGTACATCATGTATCAGGTGTCCGGCGGCAGCTGGATCGCAATGGGCGATCCGATCGGCGCGCCGGCCGCGCGCGAGCCGCTGGCTTGGCGCTTCCTCGAACTGTGCGATGACATGGCCGTCTCGCCGGTCTTCTACCAGGTGGCCGCCGCCAATCTGTCGATCTACGTCGACCTGGGCCTGCGGCTCAGCAAGCTCGGCGAGGAGGCGCTGGTTGACCTCGCGCAGTTTTCGCTCGACGGGCCCGAGCGCGCGGATCTGCGCCAATCGCACCGGCGGGCGCAGCGCGACGGCGCGCAATTCCGGGTCGTGCCGCGCGCCCGCGTGCCGGAGCTCGCGCCGCAGCTGCGGGCCGTGTCCGACGCGTGGCTCGCGGACAAGCGCGGCGAGAAGGGCTTTTCACTGGGATACTTCAACGAGAACTACCTGCGGCGGTTCGACTGCGCGGTGGTCGAGCGCGCCGGACAAGTCGTCGCGTTCGCCAACATCTGGCGCGCCGGCGCGCACTGGGAGCTGTCGGTCGACCTGATGCGCTATTCCGACGCGGCGCCGAAGTCGGTGATCGATTTCCTGCTGGTCGAGTGCATGGCCTGGGGGCGCAGCGAGGGATATCGCTGGTTCAATCTCGGCATGGCACCGCTTTCGGGTCTCGAAGAACACCCGCTGGCTCCGGCATGGCACAAGCTCGGCCGGCTGGTGCAGCGCTACGGCGAGGAGTTCTACCATTTCGAGGGGCTGCGCAAATTCAAGGAAAAATTCGAACCCGCGTGGCGGCCGCGTTATCTGGCGGCTCCCGGCGGCCTGTCCATGGCGGGCGCGATGCTCGACGTGACGAACCTGATCTCGGGCGGCTCGCGCCGCGTCGTGGACCAGTGACCGTGACGAATACGTGAGGGTCGATCATGAGGGCATTTAAAGCTTGGTTGTCCGCCGTGATCCTCGGCGCGGTCTGTGCCGGCGCCTCGGCCACCGCGGCGCCCGCCGTTGCGGCCACGCGTCCGGGCGAGGCGGTCGCCGATTTGCCATTGACCGTCGTTCCGGCCGCGCCCGGCAGGCACAGTCCTTGGTTCGCGGTGCTGCTGTCCGGGGACGGCGGGTGGGCGACGATCGATCGCCGCATCGCCGATGCGCTGGCGGCGCAGGGCCTGCCCGTGGTCGGCTGGAATTCGCTGCGATACTTCTGGCGGCCGCGCACGCCGGACGGCGCGAGCGCGGACCTGGATCGCCTGGTGCGGCATTATTCCCGGCGGTTCGGCAGGTCGCGGGTGCTTCTGATCGGCTTCTCGCAAGGTGCCGACACCTTGCCGTTCATGGTCAATCGCCTGCCGCCGCGGACGCGTGCACTGGTCGGACTCACGGCGCTGCTCGGATTGTCGGACAGCGCCGATTTCGCGATTCACCTGTCCAACTGGCTGGGCAAATCTCCGGCGGGGCTGCCGACGGCGCCGGAGCTGGCGCGCTGGCGCGGCTCGGCCTATCTCTGCATCTACGGCGCCAAGGACCGCGACGCCGCCTGCGGCCACCCGGCCGGGCCGCTCGGCACCACGATCGAGATGCCCGGCGGACATCACTTCGACGGTCGTTACGCGGCCGTCGCCGACCGGATTCTCGCGCACCTGCCGCGTTGATGCCGCGCGGAAGCGGCGCCGCCCGTCCTAACCGAGGTCGCGCTCGATGCTGTGCGCGAGCTCGCGCAACTTGGGCACGAACTGATCGATCGCATTGCGCGGCGCGACCGCCGTCGACGCGAAGCGCACCGTGACGACCGCGCGAACCCGGCCCTTGACGGGCACCGGCAGCGCGAGGCTGGTCTCGTCCGACACGCGCCGCGCGCGGTGCGACATGCCGTAGCCCTGGCTGCGGGTCTCGCCGAGGATTCGGTCGACCTCCTGGCGGTTGGCGGCGACCCGATCGTCGGGTGCCGATGAGCGCGCGAGCGCTTCGAGCAACTCCACGCGCTCGGCTTGGGCGCAGTGCGCGAGATAGGCGCGACCGGCGGCGGACGCCAGCATCGGCAGACGCGCGCCGGCGCCGTAGGTCTCGAGCGCGAGCGGACTTTGATGATCCGTCGCTTCCCGCACCATCATCGCGGTGCCCGCGGGCGTCGCGATCGCGAGCGGCCAGATGATCTCGGCGCCGAGGGCCGTGAGATGCGGCCGGGCGACGTGCGAAAGCATCGCCTCTTCGTCGAAACCCTCGGACAAGGCGCGCACGCGGATCGTGGGACGGTAACAGTCATCGTGCGGGTCGCGTTCTACATAGCCCGCGAGCCGCAGCGTCTCGAGTATCCGGTACGTGGTGGTGCGCGGCAGTCCCAGAGCGCTCGCGAGCGTGTTGATCGCGGCACGCTCCAGGCGATTCACCTCGGTCAGAACTTGCAGTCCGCGATTCAGCGCACGGATCGGACGGGTCGATTCCCGCAGACCTTGTAAATCCATCATCACCGCACCTCAGTCGATAACGTGTACAGGCTTTGTTCAAGGTCATTATAAACAAAAGTAGTACACATTATCCAATCTGCGGACGCGGCTCGCCGGACCACCCGGTCTACAGGGGGGCGCCTTTGGCGAGTGCCAACGCCTGTAGTGCCCTCAGGCGCGCAACCCCATGATCGACGATGGGAAATGGATAATCGACGCCGAGTCGGACGCCGGCCTCGTGCAACACCTGTGCCGGTGCACGCCAGGGTTCGTGGATCCACTCGTTCGGCAGCCTGGCGAGCTCGGGCAGGTATTGGCGCACGTACAGGCCTTGCGGATCGAACTTGGCGCCCTGGCCGCTCGGATTGAATATTCGGAAATACGGCGCCGCGTCGGCGCCGCAGCCCGCGACCCATTGCCAACCCAAGGTATTGGCCGCGAGATCACCATCGACCAGGGTATCCCAGAACCACTCCGCGCCCGCGTTCCACGGCTGCAGGAGATCCTTGACCAAGAACGAGGCGGTGATCATGCGCACGCGGTTGTGCATCCAACCTAAGCGCCACAGTTGACGCATGCCGGCATCGACGATCGGGTAACCGGTGCGTCCTTCGCGCCAGGCGGCGAGTTGTTCGGGATCCTCGCGCCACGGAAATTGCGCGAACGTCGCGCGCAGCGGTTCGGTCGGTGTGTGGGGGAAGTGGTAGAGGAGGTGGTGGGCGAACTCGCGCCAGCCGACTTCCGCCAGAAACTGGGAGTGCCGCCACGAATCATCGGGCGCGCGCGCGCGCGCGAAGCGCCGCGTCGCGTGCCAGATCCGGCGGGGCCCGATCTCGCCGAAATGCAGGTGCGGCGACAGACACGAGGTGCCGGCGAGATCCGGGCGATTGCGTCGCTCCGGATAGGCGGCGAATGCCTCGGCCAAAAAGGCGTCGAGGCGCCGCTCGGCGCCGCGCTCGCCCGGCGTCCAGGCGCTGCGCATTCCGCCGGTCCATTCGATCCGCGGTTCGAGCGCCAGGGCCGCGAGTTCGTGCGATCGCGGCCAGGCCGGCGGGGCCGGCAGCCGCCGGGGTGCGTCCAGCGGCTCATCGGGCTCGGCGAGGGACAGGCAGTGGCGCCAGAACGGTGTGAACACCTGGTATGGCGCGCCGCTCTTGTTGGCGACATTCCACGGCTCGTGCAGCAGCGCGGCGTTGAAGCTCTCGGCCGCGAACCCGGCGGCACGGAGTGCGGCCTTGACGTTCTTGTCGCGCGCGATCGCCGCCGGCTCATAGCGCCGGTTCCAGACGATGCGGCGCGCGCCGCACTCGCGCGCCAACGCCAGGAGTTCGCGCAGCGAGTCCGGGGCGACGCGCAGGATCAGGCGCGATCCGAGCGCGCGCAGGTCCGCGGCGAGGCTTTCGAGACTTTGGTGCAGCCACCATCGGCTCGCGGCCCCCGGCGCCCACGGCGCCTCCTCGCCGGGCGCGTGGATGTACACGGGAACCGCCGCGTCGTCGGCCGCGGCGGCGGCGAACGCCGGATTGTCGGCGAGGCGCAAGTCGGTTCGAAGCCAGACCAAGGTCGTCATCGGCGACAGCCTGTGCCGGGGCCGGCGCGGACGCAAGCGCGGCCTGCGCGCGCCTCCAACCCGCAGATGCGCCCCATCGGCTACAATTTACGCCTGGGTCCGCACTCACATCACGGAAAGCTGTTCATGACCTCCGCCAACGCACCGCAAGCCGCGCCCGCCGCGATCGAAGCCGACGTCGTCATCGTCGGCGCGGGCCCGGTCGGCCTGTTTCAGATCTTCGAACTGGGGCTGCTCGGCATTCAGGCGCACATCGTCGATTCGCTCGCGCATCCCGGCGGCCAATGCACGGAACTGTATCCGGACAAGCCGATCTACGACATCCCGGCGATTCCGGTCTGCGGTGCGCAAGAGTTGATCGACCGCCTGATGCAGCAAATCAAGCCGTTCAACGCCACGTTCCACCTCGGACAGGAAGTCGCGGGACTGGAGCCGCAGGCCGACGGCCGTTTCCTCGTGTCGACCGGCATCGGCACGCGCTTCCTCGCGCGCAGCGTCGTCATCGCCGGCGGCGTCGGCTCCTTTCAGCCGCGCCGGCTCGCGGTGGCGGGCATCGAGGCGCTGGAGGGCCGGAGCCTGCACTACCGCGTCAAGTCCGCCGCCGATTTCCACGGCCGGGATCTCGTGATCTGCGGCGGCGGCGATTCGGCGCTCGACTGGACCGTCGCATTGTGCGAACGGGCGCGCAGCCTGACCCTGGTGCATCGCCGGGCCGAGTTTCGCGCCGCGCCCGCGACGGTCGCGCGGATGCGCGAACTGGTCGATGCGGGGCGGATGCGGTTCCTCGAGGGCAACGTGGCCGCGTACACGGACGGCGCCGCGGGACTGGAATCGGTGGAAGTGCACACCGCGGACGGCGGGCGGCACCGCGTCGCCGCCGAGCAACTGCTGGTGTTCTTCGGGCTGCACCCGAAGCTCGGTCCGATCGCCGACTGGGGGCTCGAACTCGAGAAGAAGGCGCTCAAAGTGGACACCGAGAAGTTTCAGACCAGCGTGCCCGGCATATTCGCGATCGGCGACATCAATACCTATCCGGGCAAGAAGAAGCTGATCCTGAGCGGCTTTCATGAGGCGGCGCTCACCGCGTTCGCGATCCAGCATCACCTGTATCCCGAGAAGCGCCAGTTCCTGCAGTACACGACCACCAGTCCGATCATGCAGAAGCGCCTCGGCGTCGACGGCGCCGAGTCGTGAAGATCGGCCGATGAACCGCCTGCTCGAGGATCTGCTGAAGGTCATGACGCTCGAGCGGCTCGAGCTCGATTTGTTCCGCGGCGAGAGCCGCGACATCGGCAGCCCGCAGGTGTTCGGCGGCCAGGTGCTCGGCCAGGCGCTGGTCGCCGCGACCGGCACGGTCGAGGAGCGCGTCGTGCATTCGTTGCACGCCTATTTCCTGCGTCGCGGCGACTTCGGCGCGCCGATCGTCTACGAAGTCGACCGGGCGCGCGACGGCAATCACTTCTCCACGCGCCGCGTGGTCGCCATCCAGCACGGCGAGCAGATATTCAACATGTCGGCGTCGTTCCAGACCCCCGAGACCGGACTCGATCATCAGAGCGCGATGCCCGACGTCGCGCCGCCCGACGGTCTGCCGCCCGCGGAATCGTATTACCGCGATTTGCTGCCGACCTTGCCGCCCACGGTGCGCCGACTGCTCGAGCTGAAGCGGCCTTTCGAATTCCGGCCGGTCGAGGCTCCGGATCTGCTGAACCCCGGCAAACTGCCGCCCCGGCGTCACATCTGGTTCCGGGCGATCGACCGGTTGCCGGACGGAGAGGCGCTGCACCGCAGTCTGCTCGCCTACGTGTCGGACTACAATTTGCTGGAGACGGCGACGATGCCGCACGGCGTGTCGTTCGCCTCCGGCAGGCTGGTGATGGCGAGCATCGATCACGCGATGTGGTTTCACCGTCCGGTGCGCGTCGACGAGTGGCTGCTGTACTCGACCGACAGCCCGAGCGCTTCCGGCGCGCGCGGC
The DNA here is from genome assembly GCA_037441085.1 of Gammaproteobacteria bacterium. Classification (GTDB taxonomy): domain Bacteria; phylum Pseudomonadota; class Gammaproteobacteria; order Steroidobacterales; family Steroidobacteraceae; genus Bog-1198. The sequence continues at coordinate 19,291 of JBBISV010000008.1, forward strand.
TTCGCCCGCGGCCAGATATTCGCGACCGACGGCCGCCTGGTCGCCAGCACCTGTCAGGAAGGCTTGATCCGGCCCGCGGTGCGCTGACGCGCGCGCTCTTGATCGGCGCGTTCGGATTCGAACACCTCGCGCGGCAGGATGTACATGTGGCAGTCCCACCACCGGTTCTTGGCGCGGCGATGCCTGCGAAACACCGCCTCCCAGCGCATGCCGATCTTCTCCAGCACCCGGATCGACGCGCGGTTGTTGACGTCCACGGTCGAGATCACGCGCTGCGCGCGCAGTTCGAAGAACGCGCCCTCCACCAGCGCGCCCGCGATCTCGGTCGCGTAGCCCTTGCCCCAGTGCTCCCATCCGAGCATGTAGCCCAGGTCGAACACGCCGCCCTCGATCATCGACAGGTCGCAGGCGCCGATCAGGCGGCCGGTGTCGAGTTCCTCCACCGCGAGCTCGAACCGGGTCCGCGGCAGCTCGACCTGGGACTCGAGCAGTCCGTCGAGGTATTCGATCGTGCTCTGTTCGTCGCGCGGCCCGAAGAACAGGTAGCGGGTGACGCGCGGATCGGAGGAGTAGGCGAGTATCCCGTCGAAATCGCCGCGCGTGAAATCGCGCAGGCACAGCCGCGCGGTCCGCAGCGGCAGGTTCATCGTGCGCATTGCGGAGCCCCCGGGGACGGGCTCACGCCAGCACCTTGCCCGGGTTGAGTATCCCCTTCGGGTCGAGCACGCGCTTCAGATCGCGCATCAGCGCGAGTTCCACCGGGTCGGCGCGGCGCGCGAATTCGGCCGCCTTGAGCCTGCCGATGCCGTGTTCGGCGCTGAAGCTCCCGCCGAGACGCGCGACCAGGTCGAACATCGCCTCTTCGAGAACCGGCTGGCGCGCGAGGAATGCGTCGCGGTCGGCGCCCGCGCGCTGGCTGACGTTGAAATGCAGGTTGCCGTCGCCGATGTGGCCGTAGGCGATGGTGTCGCCTTCCGGCGCGAGGCGCTCGACCAACGCGGTGCCGAGCTCGATCAGCCGCGGCACTGCGGAGATCGGAACCGACAAATCGTGCTTCAAGCTCGCGCCGTGCGCGCGCTGCGCGGCGGGCACCGATTCGCGCAGCTTCCAGATCGCGGCGGCCTGGGCGAGCGAGGAGGCGATCAGCGCGCTGCGCACCCCGCCGTCCGCCGCGGCCGCCGCGAGGGCGTCGCCGAGCTGCGCGTAGGCGCGTCCGCCGCCGTCCGCGCCGCGACCTCCACGAGCACGAACCAGGGATCGTCCTCGGCCAGCGGATTGGCGACCGCCTCGATGTGGCGCACCGTGAGCTCCACCGCGAGGCGCGGCAGCAGCTCGAAGCTCGTGATCTGGTCGGCGAACACGCCCCGCAGGCGCAGCAGCAGCGCGAGCGCGCGTGCCGGCGAGCCGACCCCCACCAAGGCCGTGGCGGTGTCGGTCGGCAGCGGGAACAGCTTCAGCGAGGCCGCGGTGATCAGGCCGAGCGTGCCCTCGGAGCCGATGAACAGCGATTTCACGTCGTAGCCGGTATTGTCCTTGCGCAGCTTTTGCAGCGCGGGCAGCACCCGCCCGTCGGCCAGCACGACCTCGAGGCCGAGCGTCAGATCACGCATCATGCCGTAGCGCAGGACCGCGGTGCCGCCGGCGTTGGTCGCGAGGTTTCCGCCGATTTGCGCGGTTCCCTCCGACCCCAGGGACAGCGGAAACAGCCGATCCGCCGCGCGCGCCGCCTCCTGGGCCGCGAGCAGCGTGCAGCCGGACTCCACGATCATCGAATAGTTTTCGGCGTCGACCTCGCGCACTCGGTTCATGCGCCGCATCGCCACCACCACTTGCGCGCCGGTCTCGTCCGGAGTCGCCGCGCCGCAGTAGCCGGTGTTGCCGCCCTGGGGCACGACCGCGATGGCGCGCCGGTCGCAGACGGCGAGAATCGCCGCCGCTTCCTCGACGCTGCGCGGCAGGAGCACGAGCGGCGTCGCGCCGCGGTAGAGCTTGCGAAAATCCTCCACGAACGGGGCGACATCGACCGGCGACTCGAGCCAGCCGGCGCTGCCGACGACCGCCTTCAATTCGGCGATCGCTGCGCCGTCAGGGGGGCGGCTCGGGCACGGTTTGGTCGGCGACTTCTGCACCCCGATATGATATTGCATTCCTCACGGGGCGCGCAGCGCGGCGATGCGGGCGTCGAGGGGCGGATGCGACATGAACAGGCTCATGAGGCCGCCGGTCGCGCCGCTGTTGATGCCGAAGGCCTGCATCTGGTCCGGCATCGGATCGCCGTGGCTTTGTTTCAGCGCCTCGAGCGCCGCGATCATGTTCGAGCGGCCGGCGAGCTGCGCCCCGCCCCGGTCGGCGTGGTATTCGCGGCGGCGCGAGAACCACGCGACGATGAGGCTGGCGAAGATCCCGAGCACGATCTGGGCGACCATCGTCGTCACGAAGAAGCCGATGCCCGAGTCGTCGCGGTCGTTCTTCAGCACCGCGCGATCGACGAAGCTGCCGATCAGCCGCGCCAGGAAGATCACGAACGTGTTGAGCACGCCTTGGAGCAGCGTCATGGTCACCATGTCGCCGTTGGCGACGTGGCTGATCTCATGACCGAGGACCGCCTCGATTTCGGGACGCGACATCGCGCGCAACAATCCGGTGCTGACCGCGACCAGCGCCGCGTCGCGCCGCGCGCCGGTCGCGAACGCGTTCATTTCCTCGGCGTCGAAGACCCCCACCTCGGGCATGCGGATGTGCGCCGCCGCGGCCAGTCGCGCGACGGTCTGGACGAGCCAGCGTTCGGCCTCGGTTTGGGGTTCGCCGATCACGCGCACACCCATCGCCCGCTTGGCCATCCATTTCGACATGGCGAGCGAAATCAACGCGCCGCCGAACCCGAAAACCGCCGCGAAGGTGAGCATGGCGCCATAGCCGCTCCCGCCCAGTCGCACGCCGAACAGGCGCTCGAGGACGAAGACGATCAGCGACAACAGCGCCAAAACGGCCAGATTGGTGACGACGAACAAAAATATGCGCTTCATGGACTTTTCACTCGGGAGTTGATCCACATTATCCTAGGCGGACCGGGTCAAGTTCGGGACGCTACCGGGCGATTTCAAGTCTCGCCGGCCGGCAAGTCGCATCGAGGCGAGGGTCCGATGACCGCTCTGCGGATGCGGGCGGGGCGGTCCATCGTCAATCGTTCAAATGGGATCGGGCATGCAATTCAGGGATTATTACGAAATTCTGGGAATCGGCCGCGGCGCGACCGCCGCGGAGATCAAACGCGCCTATCGCAAGCTCGCGAGCAAGTACCACCCCGACGTCAGCAAGGAAAAGAACGCCGAGGACAAGTTCAAGGAGGTCCAAGAAGCCTACGAAGTGTTGAAAGATACCGAGAAGCGCGCCGCCTACGATCAGCTGGGACGCGATTACCGCGCCGGCCAGCAATTCCGTCCGCCGCCCGACTGGGGGAGGCGATTCACCGGTTCGGCCGCCGGCGGTCAGGGGTTCGAGGATCTCAACGGCTTCAGCGACTTTTTTTCAACGCTGTTCGGCCACTCGAGCCAGAGCCGGCGGACCGAGGCGCCCGCGGGCGAGTTGGAAATCACGCTGGAGGAAGCCTACGCCGGTGCCAGGCGTCGCGTCAGCTTAAGCGATGCGGGGCGCGCCCAGCAGGTCGACGTGCAGATTCCGGCCGGCATCGGCGACGGCCAGTCGATCCGCATCTCGGGGTCCGGGCACCGCGCGCCCGTCGTGCTGCGGGTCAAGCTGCGGTCCCACCCGCGCTTCACGGTGGAAGCGAAGGACGTGCGCCTGGAATTGCCGCTCGCGCCGTGGGAAGCCGCGCTCGGGACCAAGGTCGCCGTGCCGACCCTGGGCGGCACCGTCGAGGTCACCATTCCGCCCGGGGCGCAAAGCGGCCAAAAGCTGCGGCTGCGCGGCCGCGGCATGCCCGGCGACCCGGCGGGCGATCAAATCGTCGTGGTCAAACTGGTGACCCCGGCCGCGCACTCGGCGGCGGCGAAAGAGGCGTACGAGCGCCTGCGGCAGGCGGTCGACTTCGATCCGCGCGCAAATTGGCGTTGAGTCCCCGGCCGCCGGCTTGAACTTGCGGCGGCCGCCCCCATTTCCTGCGCGGGGCGACGTCGCCTCAAATCCAGGAAATCAGGGACACCATGACTGTCGAAACGACGCCAGAGCGAAAAGAATTCCAAGCGGAAACCAAGCAGGTTCTGCGCCTGGTCATCCATGCCCTGTACTCGCACAAGGAAATTTTCCTGCGCGAACTGATCTCGAACGCGTCCGACGCCTGCGAGAAGCTGCGTTTCGAGGCGCTCGCGAATCCGGCGCTGCAGGGCGGCGATGAGTTGTCGATCCGCCTGATCCCGGACGCGGACGCCGGCACCTTGACGATCAAGGACAACGGCATCGGCATGAGCCGCGAAGAGGCGGTCGACAATCTCGGGACGATCGCGCGTTCGGGCACCAAGCGCTTTCTCGAGGCGCTGAGCGGCGATGCGGCCAAGGACGCGCAGTTGATCGGCCAGTTCGGGGTCGGCTTCTACTCGGCGTTCATCGTCGCCGACCGGGTCGTCGTCCGCAGCAAGCGCCCCGACGCCGACGCGGTGCTCTGGGAATCCGACGGGGAGGGCGCATTCGATGTCGCCGGCTGCGACAAGAGCGACCGCGGCACCGAGGTGATATTGCACCTGCGCCAGGATGAGCGGGAGTTTCTGCAGGACTCGCGCCTGCGCCAGCTGGTGCGCAAGTATTCGGATCACCTCGGCCTGCCGATCGTGCTCGAGGCCGCCGGCAAGGAAGAGACGATCAACCGGGCGCAGGCATTCTGGACCCGGCCGAAAGCGGGGCTCACCGACGAGGACTACCAGGCGTTCTTCAAGCACATCGTTCACGACGGCGGCGAGGCGCGGGCCTGGGCGCACAACAAGGTGGAGGGGGCGATCGAATACACGTCGCTGCTCTACCTGCCGAAGCGGGCCTCCTTCGACCTGTACGACCGGGAGCAGCGTGCCGGCATCCAGCTGTACGTCAAGCGCGTTTTCATCATGGACAAGGCCGCGGAGCTGTTGCCGCCGTGGCTGCGGTTCATGCGCGGCCTGGTCGACACGGCGGACCTGCCGCTCAACGTGTCGCGGGAGCTGCTGCAGAACAACCGCACGGTCGAGCAGATCAAGGCCGCGCTCGTCAAGCGCAGCCTCGACCTGCTGGAGGATCTGGCGGCCTCCGATCCGGCGTCCTACCTCGAGTTCTGGAACACCTTCGGCACCGTGCTCAAGGAGGGCGTCATCGAGGAGGCGGGACAGCGCGCGCGGGTCGCGAAGCTGCTGCGCCTGCGCTCGACCGCGTCGACCGACGGCTGGGTCACGTTCGCCGAGTACGTCGCCCGCATGAAGCCGGATCAGAAGGCCATCTACTACCTCACCGCCGACACCGCGGCGGCGGCGCGCAACAGTCCGCATCTGGAGGGTTTCGCCGCGAAAGGGTACGAGGTGCTGTTGTTCTCGGATCGAATCGACGAATGGGTCGTCAATCACCTTCATGAAGTCGAGGGCAAGCCGCTCGCGAGCGCCGCGAGCGCCGCCGCCGACGTCGCCGCGGCGATCCAGACGCCGGACCATGCGGCGGCGGAATCGGCGTTCAAGGACAGCCTGGACCGGCTGGCCCGCGCGCTCGAAGGCAAGATCGCGAGTGCGCGCGTTTCCAGCCGCCTCACCGACTCGCCGGCCTGTCTGGTCGCCGGCGAATTCGGCATCTCGCTGCGCATGGCGAGAATATTGAAACAGGCCGGTCAGCCGAATCCGCTGGGCGCACTGCCCATCCTCGAAGTCAATCCGAAGCATCCGCTGGTCGAACGACTCAAGGAAATCGCCGATCCCGGCGCGTTCGGCGAACTGGCGCAGGTGCTGTTCGATCAGGCGCTGCTCGCCGAGGGCGGCGAACTCGAGGACCCGGCGACGTTCGTGCGCCGGGTCAACAAGCTGATCATCGACGGCATGGCGGACAAACCCAAGATCATCCTGAGCTAGAGATCATTCTGAGCCAGGCCGCCGCCACGGCGGCGCGTGCGCTACGACCAGTCGTCGCCACCGCCGCCGAAGTCCGCGCCGCCGGCGCCCGGGTCGTCCCAGGATGCCGTGTCATCGGTGATGCCGAAATCACCGCCGCCCATGTCCGGGTTCACCGGCGGCGGCGTCCCGACAAGGCCTTCGTCGCCGCCAACGCCGGCCGCGCCGCCCAAAAATCGGTGCGCCAGCGCCTCGCCGGCGACGACGCCGGCGCCCAGCGCGACGCCCGAGGCGAGCCCGCCAGCGATTCCGGAGCCGATGCCACCCGATGACGGGCCATAGGCGCCGGGTCCATAGCCGGCGGGACCGTAGGCGCCCGGATTGCCGTTGGGCGGGTAACCGAGGCCCGGCGCCGCCGGATACACCACGGTCGGATTACGCCGTCGCAGCAGCGTCACGAACAACGCGACGAGGCCTCCGACCAGCAGCACCGGCCCCCACGGGAAACGCTGCGATGCGGCAGGCGGCCGCGCGACGAGGCGCGGTGACGCCCCGAGCTGTGCCCTCAAGGCCGCGACCGATTGCGCGCGCACGAACGGCAATCCCGGCGCAAGCGCTTCGGCCCGGTCGAGTTCGGCGCGCGCGCGCGCGGTCTCGCCCTGCCGCGCGGCCAGTTCCGCGGCGACGAAATGCGCCTTGCCGCTTTGCGGATGATCCTTCAGCACCTGGTCGATCATCCGCTGTGCCTGCGGCAGCTGTCCGGAGGAGGCGGCCTGGTAGATTTGTTGAACGGTCGGATCGCCGGCCGCGTACGAAAGCGCGGGGACGAAGAGGGCGGCGGCAGCCGCGAACCCGATCGTCGCCAGTAGCTTGTTGAACATGGATTTCGGTTTCCTCAGATGGGTGGCTGGCGGTTTGGACTTCGACACCTGGATAGATGGTGATTCGCCCGCCAAGTTCAACGGGCCAGGTCTTCGAGCCCCGACAACAGCCGGTCGACCTCCGCGCGGGTGTTGTACAGCGAGATCCCGGTTCGCAACAACCCGCCGCGCGCGGCGAGCCCGAGGGCCGCGACCACCCGCGGCGCGTAGAAGTCCCCGTCCCACACGCAGATTCCGCGGTCCCCGAGCGCCGTGGCCGCGGCGCCGGCGTCCCGCCGGTCGAGCGCCACCGAAACCGTCGGCGCGCGCGCGGGGGAGTCGAAGGCGGGGCCATGGACGCGCACGCCCGGCATCCGCGTGACCTGGTCGTGGTAATACGCCGCCAGGTCGTGTTCGTACGCGGCGATCGCCGTCATCGCGTCGACGATGCGCGCGCGCAGATCCGCGCCGCGCCCCTGCGCGGCGATGTATTCCACCGCCGCACGCACACCTTCGATCGCCGCGTGGTTCAGCGTGCCGGTCTCGATGCGGTAGGGCGCGGCCGGGTCCTGGGCGTCGAGGCGGTCGGTCGGCAGGCGCTCGAGCGCGCCGGGGCGGGAACACAGGATGCCGACGTGTGGACCGTAGAACTTGTAGGCCGAACACAGCAGGAAATCGATTTGCAGCGCCTGCATGTCGATCGGGAAATGCGGCGCGTAGTGCACGGCATCGACGATCAGCAGGGCGCCGACGCGCGCGGTCAGGCGGCGCGCCCGGCCGATGTCGTTCACGGTGCCGAGCGCGTTCGAGGAGGCGCCGAGCGCGAAGACCTTGGTGCGCGCGTTGATCTTCGCCGCCATGTCCTCGGGGTCCAGTTCGCCCGCGGCCGTCACGCGCACCTCACGGACGACGATACCGCGTTCGGCCAGGCTGAGCCAGGGGCCGCGATTGGCCTCGTGGTCGAGCTGCGTGATCAGCACTTCGTCGCCGGCGGCGAGCGTGCGGCCGATCGCGCGGCTGAGCGAAAAGCACAAGGTCGTCATGTTCTGGCCGAACGAGATCGACTCCGGTCCGGCGGCGCCGAGGAACGCCGCCACCGTCCGCCGCGCCTGCAGCATGCGCCGATCCACCTCGCGCGACGGCGGAAAATTGCCGTGCGTGTTGACGTTGAATCCGCCGTAGCACTCCTCGATCGCGCGGATCACCGCCAGCGGCACCTGGCTGCCGCCCGGGCCGTCCAGGAAGGCGAGCGGCACGCCGTCATGGCTCGCGCGCAGCGCGGGGAAATCGGCGCGGCAACGCGCGCAGTCGTCGGCGGTGAATGACATGGAAGGTCCCGTCAGAGCAGGTCGTAGAGAAAATCGAAGCTCGTCCCGGCGGCGTCGCGCGCGTGCAGCTTCATCGAGCCGCGCGCGCCGGCATAGGCGCCGGTGCCGCCGGTGACCGCGAGCACGGAATCGCCGCCGTCCAGGAACGGCCCCTCGACCGTGATCTGGCCGGCCTTCAGCGTCAGGGTCCAGAAACACTCCCAGCTGCGGCCGACGATGACGCGGACACAAAAACCCTGATCCGATCCGACCCGGCGGCGGTTGGCGGAATCGAACACCGGATTGGCAAACGTCAACAGGTCGCCGCGCGAATCGCCCTTGGCGCCGAGATCGAGCGTCCGGTCGGTCAACGCGTGTTCGACGACGTGCAGCGTCTGGCCGGCGAACGCCGCCGGCGCGAGCAGGAATGCGGCGAGTGCCGCGCAGAGTCCGCGGGATTCAAGCATGGAATTGCGCCTGTGGGATTTCGATCAAAGTGGGTCCCGCCGCGCCGAGCGCGGCGCGTATCGCCGCGGTCAGCGCGGCCGGTTCGCTCACGCGCACCGCCTCGACGCCGAAGGCGCGCGCAAGCGCCTGGAAATCGGGATTGCGGGCGACGACCCCGAGCGGCGGAATCTGCGCCGCCACCATGTCGTCGCGGATCTGGCCGAGCGCGGCATTGTTCCACACCACGACGGGCAGCGCGATTTGCGCCTCGGCGGCGGTCATCAATTCGGCGAGCGTGAATTGCAGGCCGTAGTCGCCGGCGAGCGCGAGGACCGCGCGCGTGGGCTGCGCGATCTTCGCGCCGAGCGCCGCGGGCAGCGCGAAGCCCAGGGTCCCGTATCCAGACGGATGGAGCCAGCAGCCGGGCTCATCGACGGGAAACGCGTAATTGCCGTGATAGGCGATCTGCGTCATGTCGCTGCACACGATGCCATCGGCGGGCAGCGCGGCGCGAATCGCCGCGAGCGCCGCCGACAGCGCCCGAGCCGCCGGGCTGAATCGCGCCTCGATGCGCGCGCGCACCGGTGCCGCGCCGCCCATTGCCGTGAGCCAGCCGCGGCGGCCGGTCAGGTCACGGCCGATCGCCTGCAGCGTCCGCCGCGCATCGCCCAGGATCGGGACGTCCGCGGCGTAATGATCGCAGAGTTTCGACGGGTCGACGTCGATGCGGATCAGGCGGCCGCCGAAGTCCATGGGCGCCGCGCGGTACGTGTCGGTCTCGGCGAGTTCGCTGCCGACCGCGAGCACCACGTCCGTGGCGGCGGCGAGTTCCCGGACCTCCGCGTACGGCAGGGAAGCGCCGAGATTCGCCGCGTGACGCTCGGGCACCACGCCCTTTCCGGCCGCGGTCGTGACGATGAGCGCGTCGAGCGTTTCGGCGATGTGCCGCAGCTCCGCCGCGCCCCCGAGGGCCCCGCCGCCGGCGACGATCAAGGGCCGCGAAGCGCCATTCAACAGGCGCACCGCCTCGTCGACCTGCTGCGCCCCGCCGCCCGGCGGCGGTGCCGGCTGCGCGAAGCGCTCGGCGCGCAGCGCCGTCGTCTCGGCCAGCAGATCGAGGGGAACCTCCAGATATGCGGGCCGCGCCCGGCCGGAGCGCAGCGACGCGAGGCAGGTGCGCAGATGGTCGCGCACGTCCTCGGCGCTGCGCGCGGAGCGTGCGACGCCGAAGACGCGCTCCGCGAGCGCGCATTGGTCGCGCAGTTCGTGCAGCACGCCCCATTGTTTTCCGAGCGAAGCACGCACCGGGGTGCTGGCGACGACCAGCAGCGGCACCGAATCCGAATACGCCTGGCCGACCGCGGTCAGCACGTTGGTCAGTCCCGGGCCGGAGATCACGAAGGCCGCGGCGGCGCGGCCGCCGGCGCGCGCGAAGCCGTCGGCGGCGAAGCCCGCACCCTGTTCGTGCCGCACGAGAACGTGGCGGATGCCGGACCCGGAGAGGCCGCGATAGAGTTCGAGCGTGTGAACGCCGGGTATTCCGAACGCGGTATCGATATCATTGGCGGCCAACAATTCGACGAGATACCGCCCGACAGACATCGACATCGGTGTGCCTTTCGCTGTGACCGCGCCGGATGGCGCGCTACGATGGCGAAAGTATGCGAGCAGGGTCGGAGGTATGCAACCCGAGAGGATCGAGCCGATGAGATTTTCCGCCTTGGTTGAACGCATCGCCGGCGACGGCGCCGACGCTTGGGTCACGCATTACGAGGCGCGACGCGCGCACGAGCGCGGCGAGAACGTGATCCTGCTCAGTGTCGGCGATCCGGACTTCGACACGCCGCAGGCGGTGCGCGAGCGCGCGATCGAGTGCATCCGCGCCGGCGACACCCATTACACGCCCGCGTCGGGCCGGCTGCCGCTGCGCCAGGCGATCGCCGCGCTGCACGCCGCGCGCAGCGGATGCACCGTCGACGCCGACCAGGTCGTCGTGCTCGCCGGCGCGCAGAACGCGCTGTTCGCCTCCTCGCTGTGCCTCGCGGGGCCGGGCGACGAGGTGATCGCCGTGGAGCCGATGTATCCGACCTATCCGGCGACGATCGAGGCCTCCGGGGCGCGCATGGTGCGGGTGCCGGCTCCGGCCGCCGCGGGATTCCGGATCGATCTGGATGCGCTCGCGCGCGCCATCACGCCGCGCACGCGCGCGCTGTTCTTCGCGACGCCGAGCAATCCGACCGGGGTGATCACGAGCGAGGCGGAATTGGCGCGGATCGGCGAACTCGCGCGGCGCCATTCGCTGTGGATCGTCGTCGATGAAGTGTACGCGGGCCTCGCGCCCGGCGGCCGCGTGCCGAGCCTCGCCGCGGCGATGCCCGAGCGGGTCATCACGGTGGGCAGCCTGTCGAAGTCGCATGCGATGACCGGCTGGCGCGCCGGATGGGTCGTCGGCCCGCGCCAGTTCGCGGTGCACGTCGAGTCGCTGGTCATGTGCATGCTGTTCGGGCTGCCCGGGTTCATCCAGGAGGCCGCGCTCACGGCGCTCGGCATCGCACCGGTCGCGGAGGCCCAGGTTCGCGATTATTGCGGTTCGCGCTGCGCGTTCCTGCTCGCGCAGCTTGGCGATGCGAAGGGCCTGCGCTGCTGCGCGCCCGAGGCGGGCATGTTCATGCTGATCGACGTGCGCGCGACGGGGCTGTCGGGATATCAGTTCATGCGCGGCCTGTACGAGTCCGAGGGCGTCTCGGTGCTGGACGGCGGCGCCTTCGGGACCCAGACGGGTGGTTTCGTCCGGGTGTGCTTCGCGGCGGAGGAGGACGTGCTCGGCGAGGCCTGCGCGCGCATCCGCCGCTTCGCCGCGTCGCTTCCGGCCAACTCCTGACACGACGCGAGGGCATCATGAACGCGGCCAACATCGACATGGGGATCATCTGCCGGACGCCCGGAGGGGCGGAGGTCATGGAGTGGGCGCCGCTCGAGACCGGCCGCCCCGGTCCCGGAGAGGCGCTGATCTCGCACCGGGCGATCGGCGTGAATTTCATCGACATCTATTTTCGCAGCGGCCTGTACCCCTGGCCGGCGACGCCGCTCGTCCCCGGCAGCGAGGCGGCGGGCCTCATCGAGGAGACCGGCCCCGGCGTCGCCGGCTTCGGGGCGGGCGACCGCGTCGCCTACACCATGTCGCCGGGCGCGTACCGGCAGCGTCGCGTCGTGCCGGTGGACCGGCTCGTCAAGATACCCGACGGCGTGCCCTTCGATAGCGCGGCATCGCTGATGCTCAAGGGGCTGACGGCGCAGTTCCTGGTCACCTCCTGTTTTCCCGTCCGCGCCGGACAGACCGCGCTCGTGCACGCGGCGGCCGGCGGCGTCGGGCTGCTGCTCGGCCAGTGGCTGCACGCGCTCGGCGCGACCGCGATCGGCAGCGTGGGCGGGCCGGAGAAGGCGCAGGTCGCCCTCGCCAACGGCTACACGCACGTCGTCGATCATCGTTCGGAGAACTTCGTCACGCGGGTGGCCGAGATCACCGGCGGCGGGTGCGACGTGGTTTACGACTCGATCGGCAACGACACCTGGCGCGGCTCACTGAAGTGCCTGAAGCGCCGCGGCATGTTCGTGAGCTTCGGGCAGTCATCGGGCATGATCGCCGATTTCAAGCTTTCCGACCTTGCCGCCGGCGGCTCGCTGTTCGCAAGCCGACCGGTGTTGTTCGACTACATCGGCGCCCGCGAGGAACTGGAGCGCCGTGCCGCGGACCTGTTCGCCCGCGTGGCCGCTGGCACGGTGCGGGCGCACGTCGGTCAGCGGTTCGCGCTGCGCGACGCACGCGGCGCGCACGAGGCGCTCGCGGCCCGGCGCACGACCGGGGCGACCGTGCTGCTTCCTTCCTGACGGCACGGCGTCGCGGCGGCGCGGCGTTGCGGGCGGGGTTCAGCCGAGCGGTAGCGCCGTCGACTCTTTGATCACCGTGACGGCGACCGACGAGTTGACGGACTGTACGTAGGGAATGCGCGACAGGTAGTCGAGATAGAATGCCTCGAACGCCTTGATGTTCTTCGTGACGATCTTCAACAGGAAATCCCACTCGCCGGTCAGCGTGTAGCACTCGAGCACCTCGCTGCGGTCGCGAATCGCCGCCTCGAACTTCTCGATGGCCTCGCGCCCGGTGCTGGCGAGCTTGACGTGCGCCAGGATCGTCACGTCGAGGCCGAGCGCCGCGCGATCGAGCAGCGCCACGCGGGCCTTGATGACCCCGCTTTGTTCGAGCTGCTGAATGCGGCGCCAGCACGTCGTCGTCGACTGGCGCACCCGCGAGGCAACCTCGGCGACCGACAGCGCGCCTTCGTGCTGCAGGATCCGCAGCAGCCGCAAATCCAGCGCATCCAGCTTCGGAATGCGAGATTGTTCCATTATTCGGTAGATGTTGAAATGAACATACCGAATTATTCGGCCATCCCCGCAGGAAAGCAACATGCCGTCGCAATGCGACGTAAATTAGGCCTCATGCCAAGACCATCACGACTGCATCTGCCGCCGACCCCGGCGCGGCCCGGCGAGAAGCCGGACTTCGGCTATCTCGAGTTGTCCGCGGCCGGCGCCGTGCGGCGTCCAGACGTCAATGCACGCGCGCGCGAGATCGGCTTCCTGTCGCACGAGTTGGTGCGCGTTCTCGACGATGCGCATGACGCCGTCGGCCCTTGGCACCCGCATCTCGATCCACAGGAACTGCAGGTCGGCCTGCGGCACATGCTGCTCACGCGCCTGCTCGACGAACGCATGCAGCGCACCCAGCGCGCCGGCAAGATCAGCTTCTACATGCGCTGTCTCGGCGAGGAGGCGGTTGCGGTCGCTCAATGCATGGCGCTGCGCCCGGGCGACATGTTGTTCCCGTCCTACCGCAACCAGGGCCTGCATATCACGCGCGGCATGCCGCTCGTCGACATGATGTGCCAGCTGCTGTCGAACACCCGCGACATGTGCAAGGGCCGGCAGTTGCCGGTCATGTATCACTCGGCCGCACAACGCCTCTTCTCGATTTCGGGCAACCTCGCGACTCAATTCCCGCAGGCCGTGGGCTGGGCGATGGCCGCGGCCATCAAGGGCGAGGATCACCTGGCGGCCGCCTGGATCGGGGAAGGCAGTAGCGCCGAGGCGGATTTTCACCATGCGCTGCTGTTCGCGGCGGTGTACCAGGCGCCGGTGATACTCAATGTCGTCAACAACCAGTGGGCGATCTCCACGTTTCAGGGCTATGCGGGCGGCGAGCAGCGTGCGTTCGCCGCCCGGGGTCCGGGCTATGGCATCGCGGGGATCCGCGTCGACGGCAATGACTTCCTGGCGGTGCACGGCGTGACGCAGTGGGCCGCGGCGCGTGCGCGCACCGGCGCCGGTCCGACTCTGATCGAACTCGTGACGTATCGCGCGGCCGCGCATTCGACCAGCGACGATCCGTCCCGGTATCGGGCCAAGGACGACTATGCGCACTGGCCTCTGGGCGATCCCATCGAGCGTCTGAAGCAGCACCTGATCAAGCACGGCGGCTGGTCCGAGGAGCGGCACGCGGCGCTCACCACCGAGCTGGAGTCGCTGGTCGCGTCGAGCTGGAAGGAAGCGGTGACCTACGGCACGCTCGGCGAGGGCCCGCGCCTCGACCCGGATCTGATGTTCGAGGACGTGTTCAAGGACGTGCCCGCCCATCTGCAGCGCCAACGCGCGGCGATGCGCGCGGAGAGGAGCGGACCGTCATGGCGCAAATGAACATGACCCAGGCGCTGAACTCCGCCATGGACGTCATGCTCGGACTGGACCCGTCGGTCGTGCTGATCGGCGAGGACATCGGCTATTTCGGCGGAGTATTCCGCGTCACCGACGGCCTGCAGCGCAAATACGGCGAGCATCGCGTGCTCGACACGCCGATCGCCGAGGGCGGCATCGTCGCCGCCGCGATCGGCATGGCGGTCAACGGCCTGCGTCCAGTCGCCGAAATCCAGTTCGCCGATTACATCTATCCCGGCTTCGACCAGATCGCGAGCGAATTGGCGAGGCTGCGCTATCGCAGCGCCGGCGAATTCTTCGCGCCGGTCACCATCCGCACGCCCTGCGGCGGCGGCATCCGCGGCGGCCAGACCCATTCGCAGAGTCCGGAGGGCATCTTCACGCATGTTTGCGGGCTCAAGGTGGTCATGCCGTCGAATCCCTACGATGCCAAGGGCTTGTTGATCACCGCCATCGAGGACGATGACCCGGTGATCTTTTTCGAGCCGAAGCGCCTGTACAACGGACCGTTCGACGGCGATCCGAACAAGCCGGCCGTGCCGTGGAGCACGCATCCGAAGGGTGAAGTGCCGGAGGGCCGCTTCACGGTGCCGCTAGGCAAGGCCGAGATCGTGCGCGAGGGGCGGGATTTGACGATCATCAGCTACGGCACCATGGTCCACGTCGCGGCGGCCGCGGCCCAGGGCATCGACGCGGAAATCATCAATTTGCGGTCGTTGGTCCCACTGGATGTCGACACCATCTGCACGTCGGTGCGCAAGACCGGACGATGCGTCATCGCCCACGAAGCCACCCGCTTTTCGGGCTTCGGCGCCGAGGTGCTGTCGATCCTGCAGGAAGAATGTTTCTGGGACCTCCAGGCACCGATCCAGCGGGTCGCCGGCTGGGATACGCCGTACCCGCACGCCTTCGAATGGGAGTACTTTCCCAGCCAGGCGCGTTTCGCCGCGGCATTCGAAATCGCGATGGGACCGGCATGAGCGAATATGTGTTCAAGTTGCCCGACTTGGGCGAGGGGACCGTCGAGGCGGAAATCGTCCGCTGGCACGTGCGGCTTGGCGACCTCGTGGCCGAGGACCAGGCGGTGGTCGAATTGATGACCGACAAGGCGGCGGTCGAGGTGCCGGCACCGGTCAGCGGGCGCGTCACGCGGCTGACCGGCGAACCGGGCGACAAGGTCGCGGTCGGCTCACCCTTGGTGGTGTTCGCGCTCGACGGAGGCTCGCCCTTGGGGTCCGAGTCCGCGCCCGCAGCCGCGCCGACCCCGGCCCCGACGTCCGCACCGGCCCCGATCGCGATGCCCTCGTCGGAGGCGGCGCGCACTGGACGGGTCATGGCCTCGCCGGCGACGCGCCGGCTTGCGCGCGAGGCGGGCATCGACTTGTCCGGCGTCAGCGGCTCCGGGCCGGGCGGGCGCATCCTGCGCGGCGACCTGCCTGCGGCGCCGAGCGCGACGCCGTCCGCCGCCGCCCAGCCGGACGAGGGAACCACCGAGATCAAGGTCCTCGGGGTGCGCCGCCTGATCGCCGCGCGCATGAGCGAAGCGAAGCGCACGATCCCCCATTTCTCTTATGTCGAAGAGGCCGACGTCACGGAACTCGAGGCCTTGCGGGCGCATCTGAACGCCACGGTGTTCAAGGGGCAGCCGCCCTTGACGTATATGCCGTTCGTGATCGCCGCGCTCGCCCGGGTGTTGCCGCAGTTTCCCCAGTGCAACGTTCGCTACGACGCGAGCCGGGACGTGCTCGTGCGCCACCGCGCGGTCCACGTGGGGATCGCGACGCAAACGCCCGACGGACTGAAAGTCCCGGTCCTGCGCCACGCCGAGTCGCTGTCGCTCGAGGCGATCGCCGCCGCGGTGAGGCGACTGTCCGAGCGCGCGCGCGCCAATCAGTCGACGCGCGAGGAACTGTCCGGCTCGACGATCACGGTCACCAGTCTCGGCAAATTGGGCGGCATCGCCTCCACGCCGGTCATCAACTCCCCGGAAGTCGCGATCGTCGGCCTGAACAAGGCCGTCGAGCGCCCGGTCGTGCGCGAGGGTTCGATTACCGTCAGGCGGATCATGAATTTGTCATCTTCATTCGATCACCGATTCGTCGACGGTTATGATGCAGCGGCCATGATTCAAGCGCTGAAGGAGTCGCTCGAGCATCCGGCGATGATTTTCCTACCGAAGGTTCAATTTACATGACCACAACGACTCAACGTCCCGCTTTCGGCACCGTCCTGACCTCGCACATGGCGGTTGCCACGTTCCAAGGGGGTGCCTGGGGCGATTTCGCGATCAAACCGGTGGCGCCGCTCGAAATCAGCCCCGCGGCCCACGTACTGCACTACGCGAGCACCTGTTTCGAGGGTTTCAAGGCGTTCCGGCACGCCGACGGATCGCTGCACGTGTTCCGGATGGACATGCATATCCAGCGCATGCGCCAGAGCGCCCGCCACCTGGTGTTGCCGGAGCCCGATCCCCGCCGGCTCGAGGAGATGGTCCGGGCGGTGATCGGTCACTGCCGCGATCAGGTGCCGGAGGCGCCGGGCGCGCTCTATCTGCGGCCGCTTCTGTTCGGAACCACCGCCAACATCGGCGCCGCCGCCACGCCGTCGGCGGATGCGATGCTGCTCGTGCTGGCGAGTCCGGTGTGGGATTATTTCGCCGGCGGGATGAAGCCACTGCGCATCTTGGTCGACGACGTGAACACGCGGTCGGCGGCGCATCTCGGCATGGTCAAAACCGGCGGTAACTACGCCGCGGCGATGGGGCCGACGCTCGCCGCGCGCTCCAAATACCAGGCGGACCAGGTGCTCTTCTGTCCGGGCGGCCAGGTCCAGGAGACCGGTGCGGCGAACTTCCTGCTGTTGCGCGACGGTGAATTGATGACGCGCGGACTCGACAGCACATTCCTGCACGGCGTCACGCGCAATTCCCTGTTGACGCTGGCGCGGGAAGCCGGCTATGCGATCCTGGAACGGGAATTCGACGTGGCGACGATGCTCGACTGGGCCCGTGGCGGCGAGGCGGCCCTATCGGGGACCGCCGCGGTACTCGCCGGAGTCGGCACCCTGATCCACCAGGGACGCGAACATCGCGTCGGCACGGGGGAAGTCGGGCCATTGACGCGAAACCTGCGGGCCCAGCTGGTCGCGATCCAAAACGGTCAAGCGCCCGACCGTCACGGTTGGCTGCAACGCATCTGACGAGGCCCCCGGGGGCCGCGGCGGGTGCGCTCAGTACTCTTCGCGGTCCTCGTCCTCGTCCAGGTCGTCCTCGTCGTCGTCGTCATCATCGTCCTCGTCGTCGTCTTCTTCGTCCTCCCAATCCTCGTCGTCTTCGTCGGCTTCGTCCGCCGAGCCGGACCAACCTTCCGGTTCGCCGGTCAACTCGAGGTCGAGTTCGGCCCACTCTTCCACGTCGAGTTCCTCGGTATCACCGTCCAGATGCTGGATCTCGATGACCTCTCCATCCTCGTCCACTTTGAGGACCTGGAAGGTTTCCTCGTTTTCGAGGTCTTCATACCATTGTCCGACGGTCGGCTCGTACTCTCTACCCACGGCGGTCGCCCTTCCTATGTGTGCTGCGCAATATCACCGCGCAAAGTTTAGGTGAGCCTTTCAGGGCAAGCAAATCGACGCGCTCGTAGAGCGGCCAGGCGCTAAACTCTCGCGATATATGACCCTTACGGACCAAAAAGCCGCCGCCCGGCGGTTGACAACCGCCAAACGTGTCGTCATCAAGGTGGGCTCCGCACTGCTCGTCGATGCGCAAAAGGGTCGGTTGAACCGCAGCTGGCTCGATTCCTTCGCCGCCGACGTGTCCTGGTACCTCGCTATAGCGTGGGATCGGGCAGGAGGTCATCCTCGTCTCCTCGGGTGCGATCGCGTTGGGGCGGCGCCATCTGGGACTGCCCACCGGCAAGCTCAGGCTGGAGGAGAGTCAGGCCGCCGCCGCCGTCGGGCAGATCCGGCTCGCGCACGCGTACAAGGAATTGCTGGAAGCGCATGAGATCACGGTCGCCCAGATCCTGCTGACGCTGGGCGACACCGAACAACGGCGCCGCTACCTGAATGCGCGCGGTACGCTGAACACCCTGTTGTCGCTCGGCGCGATTCCGGTCATCAACGAGAACGACACGGTGGCGACCGCCGAGATCCGCTACGGCGACAACGACCGTCTGGCGGCCCGCGTCGCGCAGATGGCCGGCGCCGACTGCCTCGTGCTGCTGTCCGACATCGACGGACTGTATTCGGCTGATCCCGGCGAGGATCCTGGCGCCCGCTTCATTCCCCAGGTTTCCGAGATCACGCCGGAAATCGAGGCGATGGCGGGCGGCGCGGGCAGCGCGATGGGCTCCGGCGGCATGCAAACCAAGATCGCGGCGGCGAAGATCGCCGTCGGTGCCGGATGCCATCTGTGCATCGCAAAGGGCGCGCACCAGCATCCGCTGCAGCGGATCGAGGAGGGCGCGCGCTGCACCTGGTTCATTCCGTCATCGACCCCGGTCGCGACCCGCAAGCAGTGGATTGCCGGCACCTTGAAACCGTCCGGCGAGATCGTCGTGGATGCCGGCGCGGTTCGCGCGCTGGCCGAGGGCAAGAGCCTGCTGCCGGCCGGCATCACGCGCGCCAGGGGACGCTTCGAGCGCGGCGACACGGTCAGCATCGTCGGTCCGGACGGCATCGAGGTGGCGCGCGGGATTTGCGCCTATTCCGACGCCGACGCCGCGCGCATCGCCGGCCGCCAATCGGCGGACATCGAGAAGGTGCTGGGCTATCGCGGCCGCGACGAAATCATCCACCGTGACGATCTAGTATTATTGCGCAACCCATGAACAGCGAAACCGCCGCCCCTGAAGCCGCATCGCGGTCGCATTCCGAGTCGATCGCCGCGTTGATGGACCCGCTCGGCCGCGCCGCGCGGCAGGCCGAGGCGGTGCTGGCGTTCGCGCCGGGCGAGGCGAAGGACCGGGCGCTGCGGGCTGCGGCGGCGGCGCTGCGGGCGCGGTGCTCCGCGGTGCTCGCGGAGAACCAGCGGGACATGCGCGAGGCGCAGGCGCGCGCACTCGCACCGGCGATGTTGGACCGCCTGAGACTCGACGAACGGCGCGTCGAGGCGATGGCCCGGGGTCTTGAGGACATCGCCGCGCTCGCGGATCCGATCGGCACGGTGCTGGCGTCCTGGACGCGGCCGAACGGGCTGCGGATCGAACGGCGCCGCGTGCCGCTCGGCGTCATCGGAATCATCTATGAGAGCCGCCCAAACGTGACGGCCGATGCGGGCGGTCTGTGCCTGAAGTCGGGCAATCCGGTGATCTTGCGCGGCGGTTCCGAGAGCCAGCATTCGAGCGCGGCGATTTACGCCTGCCTCGCCGAGGGCTTGGCCGCCGCCGCGCTGCCGCCGTCGTGCATCCAACTCGTGCCGACAACCGATCGGGCCGCGGTCGGCTACCTGCTGGCAGAGATGACCGACAGCATCGATGTGATCGTGCCGCGCGGCGGCAAGAGTTTGATTGCACGGGTCCAAAACGAGGCGCGGGTGCCGGTGATCGGGCATCTGGAGGGCATCTGCCACGTCTACGTGGATCGCGGCGCGGATCTCGAGATGGCGCAGCGTATCGTGCTGAACTCGAAGATGCGGCGCACCGGCATCTGCGGGGCCGCCGAAACGCTGCTCGTCGATGCCGCGGTCGCGGCGACGGCATTGCGGCTGCTGGTCGCGACATTGCTCGACGCGGGCTGCGAGGTGCGCGGCGATCCGGGAACCTGCGCGGTGGACCGGCGCGTGCGCGCCGCGGTCGATGCCGACTTCCATACCGAGCATCTCGACGCGATCATCTCGGTGCGCGTCGTCGACGGCGTCGACGGGGCGATCGCCCACATTGCGCACTACGGATCCCAGCACACCGACAGCATCGTCACGGCCGATCCGGCGGCGGCGGAGCGATTCCTCGCGCGTGTCGACAGCGCGATCGTGCTTCACAACGCCTCCACGCAATTCGCCGACGGAGGCGAATTCGGCATGGGCGCCGAGATCGGGATCAGCACCGACAAGTTCCACGCACGCGGTCCGGTCGGCGTCGAGCAGCTGACCAGCTACAAATACCTGGTTCACGGCGCCGGCCAGACCCGGGCCTGAACCCCGGCCGGGCGCTAGCGGCCGGCGTGGCGCTCGGAGAAGGCGCACAAGCGCGCCGCGGCCTCCTCCAGCGTCTCATCGCGTTTCGCGGTGCAGAGCCTGAGCAGCGTCATCGCCGGCGGACGGGCGTAAAACGGCGACAACGGGATGGTCGCGACCTTCGCCTCGCGGATCAACCGATCGGCAAAGGCCAGGTCGCCCTCCCGGCTCAGCGCCCCATAGTCCACCAGCTGAAAATACGTGCCCGCGGCCCGAAGCGGCCGAAACGCCGAGCGCTCCAGGCGGGCGGCGAGCAGATCGCGCTTCGCCTCGAAGAACCGCGGCAGATCGCGCAGCCGGTCGGCGTGCGCGGCCAGATAGCGCGCGATCGCGTGCTGAAACGGCGCGGCGATGCTGAAGGTGTTGAACTGGTGAATCTTGCGCAGCTCCCGGGTCAGCGCCGGCGGCGCCACGCAGTAGCCGATGCGCCAGCCGGTGGCGTGCAGCGCCTTGCCGAAGGAGTATACGGCGAAGCTGCGCTCCCGCAGTTCGCGGTGGGCGAGCACCGAGGCATGGCTGCGTCCGTCGAACAGCACGTGCTCGTAAACCTCGTCGGAGAGGATCGTGACCGGCCGGTCGCGCACCAGCGCCGCCAAGGCGTCCAGGTCGGCGGCGCGAATCGCGGTGCAGCTCGGATTGTGCGGGCTGTTGATGATCACGAGGCGCGTGCGCCCGCTCAGCGCCGCGCCGACCGAGGCCCAATCGTAGGAGAAATCCGGCGGCTGCAGCGCCACGCGAATGCAGCGGCCGCCGGCCAGGCGTACCGCCGGCTCGTACGCGTCGTACGCCGGGTCGAACACGATCGCCTCGTCACCGGGACCGATGACCGCCTGGATCGCGTCGAACAGCGCTTCGGTGCCGCCGCAGGTGATCGTGATCTCCTCGGCGGGGTCGAACCGCGACGCATGGCTCGCCTCGAGCTTGCGCGCGATCTGGTCGCGCAGTTCGACCACCCCCTCCATCGGCGCGTATTGGTTGCGACCCTGCGCGAGCGCCTCGGTGACCAGCTCCGCCAGATCCGGATCGATCGGATAATCCGGAAAACCCTGGCCGATGTTGAGCGCGCCCTCGTCCAGCGCGCGCTTGGACATCACGGTGAAGATCGTGGTGCCGACGTCGGGCAGCTTGCTGCGGAAGAGCATTCAGCGCGGTCCCCGCATTCCCTGCAGCCCGCCGGCCAGCGAGTGGACCCGGTAGCCCGCCCGGCGCAGCGCGCGGGCGGCGGCTAGGCTGCGCTTTCCGGTCGCGCAAACGAGAAGATACTGTCCGGAGATGGGGAGCAGCGCCGGTTCGGCGAGAAGGTCCGCCATCGGAATGCGCGTGCCCGGAGCGGGCGCCGCCGCGACTTCCGCGTCGCTGCGGATGTCGACGATTACCCAGTCGCGCGCAATCGCCTCGTCGAAGGAGGCAAGCCGCGCCTCGAGTCCTGGCTCCTCGTGCCCGAGTTCACGGACCACCGCGCAATGCGGTGCCCGGCATTCCGGCCGGCGCGCCGCCTTCAGCGTGAGCGTCGAGAAGCGCATGAAATCGATCAACAGCAGTTCGCCTCGCAGTTGACCGCCGATGCCGAGCAGTATCTGCAGCGCGAGCGTCGCCTGCATCGCGCCCACGGAGCCGGCCACCGGCCCCAAGATCCCCGCCTCCGCGCAATTGCCGACGATGCCGTCCGCGGTCGCCTCCGGCCACAGGCATCGCAGGCAGGCGTGATCCGCCTGCGGCTTGTAGACCTGGATCTGACCCTCGTACTGGTAGATGCTGGCGAACACCGCGGGCCTGCCCGCGAGCACCGCGGCGTCGTTGATCAGGAATTTGGTGCGGAAGTTGTCGCTGCAGTCCACCACCGCGTCATAGGCGGCGACGAGGGCCTCAGCATTTTCGGCGGTGAAGCGCCCGCCGTGCACCTCGATGCGCACCTGTGGATTGAGTTTCGCGAGCGCCTCGGCGGCGAGTTCGGCTTTCGGCCGGCCGACGTCGGCGAGGGCATACAGGGGTTGGCGGTGCAGATTGCTGCGATCGAGCCGATCGTCATCGACGATCCCCAGGCAGCCGACTCCGGCGCCCGCGAGATACTGCAGCACCGGGCTGCCGAGGCCGCCGGCGCCGACCACGAGCACGCGACCCGCGGCGAGCCGCGCCTGGCCCGCGGCGCCCACTTCCCGCAGCGACATCTGGCGCGAATAATCGGGGAGCATGCCCGGCGCTCAACCGTGGGTGCAAGGCGCGTGCGGGGATTCGTCCGTGTGCCGGGGCGCGGCCGCGCAGCGTTCACAATTGACCCAGCCGGAGTCGCCGTTCAGGTAGTGTTCCTTCTTCCAGATCGGCACCCGGTGCTTGACCTCGTCGATGATGTATCGACAGGCGTCGAAGGCCTCGCCGCGGTGGGCGGCGCTCGCGCCAACCCAGACGGCCAGATCGCCGATCTCGAGACTGCCGACCCGGTGGACGCAGAGCGCGTGCCGCACCGGGAAGCGATGCGTCGCCTCCGCGACGATCCGATCGCCTTCCTTGACCGCCAGCTCGACGAACGCCTCATACTCGAGGCGCCGAACGGCAAGGCCCTCGTTGTGATCGCGGACCCAGCCCTCGAAGCTCGCGAAGCCTCCCGCCGCCGGATCGCGCAATTCACGCGCCGCGGCGGCGACGTCGATCGCGGCGGTGGCGAAACGGAAGCGGTTCATCCGCCGGCCACCGGCGGAATGAACACGACCGAATCGCCGGGCGCGAGCGCATGGGTCCAGTCACGAAATTCGCCATTGACCGCCACTTTGACCAGCGACTGCGCCAGCGTGAAGGGGTGGCGCCGACACAGCTCCGCATAGAGTTCCGCGGGCGTCGCGGCGCGGGTCTCGACCGCCTCTTCGGAGCGTCCGGCCTGTTCGCGCATCAGCGCGTAGTACTGAATCCTGATCTGCATGCGGACCGTGCCCGGCGGCGCCTCCAGAATCGCGCGCGCCTCGGCATATTCCTCCGGGGTGTTGATGTTGTCGAGGGCGCGATGGTCCAGCGGTTCGATCAGCTTGGCGCGATGAGTCGTCAGGAATTTGCGCGGACAGCGGCGTCCCCCGGCTTGAAAATCCGCCAGCGCTGACGCGGCTTCGGGTTCCCAGATCGCGCACAACGGCTCCGGCAGTCCGTCATGGGCGCTGAGATAAGCGGTCGCGAGACACCCGGGATCCCGCTCGTCCAACAGATGAGCGAGCGCCGCATCGGACAGAAACGGCAGGTCACAGGCGAGCACGAGCCAAGCCGCGCCCGGCGTGTGCGCGAGCGCCGAGCGTATCCCGACGATCGGTCCGGCACCGGGCAGGGCATCGATGATCAGCGGCCAGCGCGCGCGCAGCGGATCATGGGCCTGGTCGGCCCGCACCGACACGGACACCTCGGTCGCGTGGCGGGCGGCCAAGGCGCAGGTCCGGTCGAGTTGTCGTTCCCCCCGATACTCGACTGCGGCCTTGTCGCGCTGCATCCGTGAGCTGGCACCGCCGGCGAGTACCAACGCCAGGACGGGCGGCGCGCTCATGGAGGCGCCTCGATGCGATGATCGCTCTTGCCGCCTTCCTTGGCGATCAATCGCGTCGTGGCGATCAATATGTCGTGCGACAGGGCCTTGCACATGTCGTAGATCGTCAGGGCGGCGATGCTCGCGCCGGTCAGCGCCTCCATTTCCACGCCGGTCTTGTTGTGCACGCTGACGGTGCAGCGGATCACGGCTTCGTCGCCGACCAAATCAATCGAGATCTTGCAGCTCTCGATGCCGAGCGGATGACAGAAGGGGATGAGTTCATGCGTGCGTTTGGCCGCCATCACGCCCGCGACGATCGCGGTGTCGAACACCGGCCCCTTGGGTGAGCGCATGTCGTTGCTGCGCAGCGCGCCGGCCACGGCCGCCGGGAAAACCACCCGCGACTCGGCAACCGCGGTGCGCTTGCCGGGTTGTTTGTCGGAGACATCCACCATCGTCGGCCGTTGTTCGGCGTCGAGGTGCGAAAACGGCGAATTGTTGGTCATCGCTCGCGTGCTCAGCCGCCGATGTAATACATTTCGATCTTGTGATGCCCCGGTTCGCTGCGGCGCAGCTCATCGCGCTGCTCACTGTAGCGATCCTGGCGATTCGTCCACGCGCCGCGGATCAGGCGCAACAACTCCGCGTCATCCGCGCCGCCGCGCAGCGGCGCGCGCAGATCGAGGCCGTCGGTGGCGAAAAGGCAGGTGTAGAACCGACCCTCGGAGGACAAGCGCGCGCGGCTGCAGGCGCCGCAAAACGGCTGCGATACCGAGGAGATGAACCCGACCTCGCCCGCGCCGTCCTCGAAGCGCCAACGCTTGGCGACTTCACCGCGGTAATTCTCGGAAACCGGCCGGATCGGCCAACGCGCATGGATGCGCGCGACCAGTTCGCGCGAGGGGACGACCATTTCCGGCCGCCAGGCATTGCGGTTGCCCACGTCCATGAATTCGACGAAGCGCACGATCACCGGACGGCCGCGGAACCGCTCGACGAGATCGAGCGCCGTGTGGTCGTTGAGACCGCGCTCGATGACCGCGTTGATCTTCACCGGTTCGAGTCCGGCCGCGATCGCCGCCTCGACCCCCTCGAGCACCTGGTCCAGGGCCGCGAAGCCGCCGCTCATGCGCTTGAAGATTTCCCTGTCGAGCGAGTCCAGGCTCACCGTGACGCGCTTCAAGCCATTCGCGTACAAATCGACCGCGTGCTGGCCGAGCAGCACGCCGTTCGTCGTCAGCGCGATGTCATCGATTCCGGCGATGCCGGACAGATCGCCCACGAGGTCCGCGAGGTTCGCGCGCAGCAGCGGTTCGCCGCCGGTAAGGCGCAGCTTGCGCACGCCGAGCGTCGAAAAAACGCGCGCCAGGCGCACGATCTCCTCGAACGACAGGCGTTCGTTCGACTGCAGGAAGCGGTAGTTTTCGTGGAAGGCGTCCTTCGGCATGCAATAAGGGCAGCGGAAGTTACAGCGGTCCATGACCGAGATGCGCAAGTCGTGCAGCGGCCGCCCGAGGCGGTCGAGAGGATTGTTGATTCCGCGGATGTCGTGAATGTCGCTCGCCATGGCGGTGCAGATTACCAGCGGTACAGGCTGGTCACGAAGCCTTTCGGGTAGGTGTTCGGGCCGGGCGGAAGTTCCACGAATCCGTCCGTGCCGGCCAGACTCAGGAAATCGCCGGATCCATTGGGCGGTCGCGGCAGGGCCCATGCGCGGCCCCAGTCGTCATGCTCGATCGCCACCGGCAGGAAGTACGCGAGCGGGGCATGGAAGCTCACCGGCGCGGCGAGCGCGAGACGCTCGGCGGCCGCAGGTCTCGTGGCCATGGACGCCGCTATCGCCGGAATGACGTAGCGAATCAGGCAGACGAGCGTCGAGACCGGATTGCCGGGAAGGCCGAATACGGACTGGCCTCCGGGGCCGATGCCGAACCACATCGGTTTGCCGGGACGCTGGGCGATGTGGTGGAAAACCTGTTGCACCCCGATCTGTTGGAGCACTTTCGGCACCAGATCGAAGCGCCCCATGGACACTCCGCCACTCAGCACGAGCACTTCATGGGTGGTCAGGTGCAGCGCCAGGCGCTCGCGCAACATGTCCTCGTCGTCGCGCACATGGTCATCGCCGATGCGCAGGAATCCACGCTGGCGCAGCGTCGCCGCGACCGCGTACGCGTTCGAGCGGCGCACCTGATAATCCGCGATCGGCTCGCCGGGTTCGATCAGTTCGTCGCCGGTCGAGACGACCATGATCGCCGGCTGGCCGCTGACGCGGATGCGTTCCATCCCGGCGGATGCGGCGACCGCGAGTTCGGGCGCGCGCAGCAGGGTCCCGGCTTCCAGCAGCAGCGAGCCCTGGCGGCCGTCGGCGCCGCGACGGTGAATATTGTGAAATGCGGTGGTCACCGCGTCGGCCCGCAAGGTCGCGTAGCCATCGCTGACGTCGATGAGTTCGACCGGCACGACACAGTCACAACCGACCGGCAGGAACGCGCCGGTCATCACTTCGATGGCATGGTCCTTTTGAGCGAGCGTCAGCGGCGGCGCGCCGGCCGCCTGCGTCGCCTGGATTTTCAGCCGGCGCACGCCCCGGCGCCAGCTTTCGCTGTCACCCGCGATGCCGTCCATGGTCACGCGGTCGAACGGCGGCTGGTCGCGCTCGGCGTAGATGTTTTCGCGCAAGGTGCCGCCGACGCATTGAAGCAGCGGCAGCGACTCGATCGGCATGCTGGTAAGCCGCGATCCGATCGCCGCTTCGGCTTCGCGCGGAGTGATCAACATATCCGCCTGCGTGGCGTGAGGGGCGCGGCGGAACGGTCCCGCCGCGCAACCGGACTATTTCTTCTGGTTCTTCGCCAAGAAGATCTTGAGTTGATCATTGAAGTGTCCAACGTTCGCCTGCAGTTCGTCCACGGCGGCATTGTTCTTCTGAACCAGCATGGCCTGCTGATCCGTGATCTTCTTCTTCTCTTCCGGGCTCAGTTTCGTCGGGTCTTTCGGAGTCAGCGCGTCGCTTTTGAGCTTCAAGCAGTCGAGGTACGCATTCATCTCGGTGTTGTAGCTGTCGAAATCATGCTTCGCGGCAATCATTTGGGCTCGCGTCGCGGTGTTCCCGTCCGGCGGTGCGGCCGGCGAGTGGGGGTACACACAGGAAGATTGGGCGTGCGCCGCGAGGCCGACAAACAAAGAGAGCGAGAGGGGGATCCAAGCCTTCATCGAAATTCCTCATGGTTATACTCGGGACGTTGACGATCTTACGGCCTTCCCACCCGGAACGGCCAGAATTCCTAGATTCGTTGCCAAGTGATTGATTAATAAATAACAATGGAGCCGTCCGAGCACCCGGCGGGACGGCGATTCCGGCCGGATCGGACCCATAGGACGGTATTCGGGCTCGCACGGCGAACCGGCGTGTCGACGGGCAGCGCGGTTGTTCGGCCGGGGGGCGACTGGCAGAATGCGTGGCCGCTCATGCGCCCGTAGCTCAGCTGGATAGAGCACCTGGCTTCGAACCAGGTGGTCGGCGGTTCGAATCCGTCCGGGCGCGCCATAAAATCAATTACTTAGCGCTGCCCAAACGGCTCAATGCAACGAACGTAGCGAAAACGTAGCGTTCTTTACTACGTTCTCGCCGCTCGGCGCCGCCTCGACCACCGCGGCCGGTGCCCGGTGCCGCTCGATGCGCTCGGCGACGGAGAGCAATTTCTCCGGCGCGAGATGCGCATAGCGCAGCACCATCTCGTAGGACTTCCAGCCGCCCAGTTCCATCAACTCCTGGAGCGAGGTGCCGCTCTGCACGTGCCAGCTCGCCCAGGTATGCCGCAGGTCATGGAAGCGGAAGTCCTCGATCCTCGCGCGCCGCTTCGCCGTATCCCACGCCGAGGAGCTCTTGTGGATCCGATTGCCACCGTACGTGAAGCACCAGCGCGTATGCTGACCTTGCACCATACCGAGCGCGGCGATCGCATCGGCATTCAACGGAATGCCGCGGCCATCGCCGTTCTTGGTCGTGCCATGATCGAGCCACGCCACGCGCCGGTCGAGGTCGACCCGGGACCATTCGAGTCCCATGATCTCGCCTTCGCGGCAACCGGTCGCGAGCGCGAAGCGCTATGCACGCCGCATAGGTTCATCTTGGCGGGTTGACGAGACATACATCTGCATGCGTGGAAAGTGGCACTACCTTTATCGTGCAGTCGACA
>JBBISV010000009.1:0-46852 GCA_037441085.1 Gammaproteobacteria bacterium
ATACTATTACTATTGTACGGAACCGGCATCGGCCTTGCTCAAAGCTGCGCGCCCCTTGTTGGTGCACGGTGCCCGGCTGGCGGCGCCGTGGGCCTCGGCGCGCGTGGTGACCATTCCATGAAAAAGACTTTTTTGATCATCGGGGGCGGCCACGCGGGCGCGCAGGCCGTCGACACGTTGCGCCGTGAGGGGTTCGACGGCCGCCTGGTGTTGATCGGCGATGAGGCCGAACTGCCGTACCAGCGACCGCCGCTGTCGAAGAAATTTCTCTCGGGCGAAATCACCGCGGACCGACTGCCGTTTCGTCACCGGGCCTTCTACGACGAACACGCCGTCGAACTGATGCTGGGCGTCGGTGCCCGCAGGCTCGACCCGGGATCCAGATCCGTCGAGCTCGACGGCGGCGCCCGGCTCGTCTATGACCGCCTGCTGCTGTGCCTCGGGGCCACGTCGCGGCGGCTTTCATGCCGGGGAGCCGATCTCGCCGGAGTGCACTACCTGCGCACCGTCCGCGACGCGGCGGCGATCGCCGCGGACCTGAAGCCGGGCGCGCGCGCCGTGATCATCGGCGGCGGCTATATCGGGCTCGAGACGGCAGCCACCTGTCGCACCCTCGGCCTCGACGTGACGGTCCTGGAAATGGCCGACCGGATCATGAATCGCGTGGTCGCCCCCGCGGTGTCGGATTATTTCGCCGCCGCGCATCGGGCACAGGGGGTCAAGATCATCTGCAACGCCCGCGTCGACGCGCTGGAGGGCGGCGGCCGCGTCGAACAGGTGGTCTGCGCGGACGGCAGCCGGCTCGGCGCCGACGTCGTGATCATCGGCGTCGGTGCGCTCGCCGTCGAGGACCTCGCCGCGCGCGCCGGCCTGCCCGTCGACAACGGGATCGTAGTCGATGAATACTGTCGCACCGCCGATCCGGCGATCTTCGCGGCCGGGGATTGCGCGAACCATCCCTCGCCGCGCTACGGCGCGCGCGTACGCCTGGAATCGGTGGACAACGCGTTCGAACAGTCGAAGGCGGCCGCGCAGAACATGCTGGATCGGAACGTCGTCCACGACCGGGTCCCCTGGTTCTGGTCGGATCAGTTCGCGCACAAACTGTTGATCGTCGGACTTTCGGCCGGACACGATCAGTGCGTGACGCGGGGGGACCCCGCCGCCGGCGGCTTCAGCGTCTGTTACCTGAAAAACCGCGAATTGATCGCGCTCGAGGCGGTCGACGACTCGAAGGATTTCATGGCGGCGCGCAAGTTGATCGCCTCGAGGGCGTCGTTCGACCCGGTGAAGCTGCGCGACAAGAGCCTGGACCTGCGCGAAGCCGCGCTTGCCGCGACCTAGCGGGCGCCGGCCGCCTCGGGATTCACTGGCTGACGATCAGCAGGTCCTTCGCATCGATCTGCTGGCCGGGCCGGACGAGGACTTCCAACACCGTGCCGTCGCGTTCCGCGCGCACCGTGGTCTCCATTTTCATCGCTTCGAGCGTCAAGAGCACGTCCCCGCGGTGGATCCTCTGGCCCACGTGCACCGAGACGGTCGCGACCGTTCCCGGCATCGGCGCGCCGACGTGGCCGGCGTTGTCGGCATCCGCCTTGCGCCGCGGCGGCCGCAGCGCGACCTGACCGCGATCGACGACGCGGATCGGTCGCGGCTGCCCGTTGAGCTCGAAGAACACCGTCCGCGTCCCGTCGTCGTGCGGGTCGCTGGTGGTCACGTAGCGCACGATCAGCGTCTTGCCGCGCTCCAGGTCGATGTTGATCTCCTCGCCCGGCTGCATCCCATAGAAGAAGACTGCGGTCGGCAGTGCGCTCATGTCTCCGAAGCGCGAGCGGTCGGCGGCGTAGTCGACGAACACCTTTGGATACATCAGATAGGAAGCCAGCTCCGTGTCGGAGACGGCCCGGCCGATCTTCAGCTGCGCGGCCGCTCTCTCGGCATCCAGGTCGGCCGGAGGCAGCGACTCGCCCGGCCTGCGCTCCAGAGCCCGGATGTCCTTCAACACCTTGCGCTCGAGGGCGGCCGGAAATCCCCCCAACGGCCGGCCCAGATCGCCGCGAAACAGCTGCACGACGGACTCGGGAAAGGCGATCTCGGTAGCCGGATCCTCGACGGCCGCGCGGTCCAGGCCGCCCGTGACCATCATGATCGCCAGGTCGCCGACGACCTTCGACGTCGGCGTGACCTTGATGATGTCGCCGAACATCGCATTGACCTCGGCATAGGCCTGAGCCACCTCGTGCCAGCGATGATCCTCGATGCCGAGCGAGCGCGCTTGTTCGCGCAAATTCGTGTACTGGCCGCCGGGCATCCCGTGGACATAGACCTCGGAGGTTCCGGCCCGGATGTCGCTTTCGAAAGCGACGTAGCCGCGGCGGACCTGCTCCCAATAGCCCGATATCAGGCGCAGATTGGCCGGATCTATCCCCGAATCGCGGGGTCCGAATCGCAGCGCCTCGACGATCGAACCCAGATTCGGCTGCGAGGTCAGCCCGGACAGGGCATCGATCGCCCCGTCGACCGCGTCGGCGCCAGCCTCGATCGCCGCGAGCACGCTCGCGCCCGCGATGCCGCTCGTGTCGTGGGTGTGGAAATGGATGGGCAGGCCGACCTCCTCCTTCAGCGCCTTGACCAGCGTCGCGGCGGCGCGCGGCTGGCACAGACCCGCCATGTCCTTGATGCCGAGCACATGCGCGCCCATGGCCTTCAATTCCCGGGCCAGCCCGATGTAGTAGCGCAGGTCGTACTTCTGCTGCCGCGGATCCGACAGGTTCCCGGTGTAGCAGATCGCGGCCTCGCACAGGCTCCCGGTGCGCCTGACCGCCTCGATGGCGACGCGCATGTTGTCGGTCCAGTTGAGGCAGTCGAACACGCGGAAGACGTCGATGCCGGTCGCCGCGGCCCGGTCCACGAAGTAACGCACGACGTTGTCCGGATAGTTGGCGTAGCCGACCGCGTTCGCGGAACGCAGCAGCATCTGCAGCAGCAGGTTTGGCATGCGCGCGCGCAATTCCTCGAGCCGCGCCCACGGATCCTCGCGCAGGAAACGCATGGCGACGTCGAACGTCGCGCCGCCCCAGCACTCCATCGAGAACAGCTGCGGCAGCAATCCCGCGTAGTACGGTGCGATCGCCGCCATGTCCTGGGTGCGCACGCGCGTCGCCAGCAGCGACTGGTGTGCGTCACGCATGCTGGTGTCGGTCAGCAGCACGCGCTTCTCGCCCAGCATCCACTCGGCGAATTTCTCCGCGCCGAGCTCATCCAGCCGCTGTTTGGCGCCGGGCGCGGGCGGCGGCGGGCTGACGCGGGGCAGCCGGGGGAAGACCGGCTGTTTCGGCTTCGCGCGGCCGCGGACCTCCGGATTGCCGTTGACGATGACATCGCCGATGAAGCTCAACAGGCGCGTGGCGCGATCACGCTTGCGCGGGATGCGGAACAACTCCGGTGTCTCATCGATGAATTTCGTCGTGTAATCGGCGTTCGCGAAGCGCGGGTGCGTGATCAACTGGTCGAGAAAGCGCAGGTTCGTCACGACGCCGCGGATGCGGAACTCCCACAGCGCGCGATGCATGCGCGCGATGGTCTCCTCCGGGGTCGGCGACCAGGCGGTGACCTTGACCAGCAGGGAGTCGTAGGAGCGCGTGATGATCGCCCCGGCGTAGGCGGTGCCGGCGTCGAGGCGTATGCCGAATCCGGCCGGACTGCGATAGGCGGTGATGCGCCCGTAGTCGGGAACGAAATTGTTCTCCGGATCCTCGGTCGTGACGCGGCACTGCATCGCGTGGGCGCCGATGCGGATGTCCTGCTGCATCGGCACCCCGCTTTCCGGCGTGCCGATGCGGGCGCCGCCGGTGATTCGGATCTGCGCCTTGACGAGGTCGATCCCGGTGATGCATTCGGTGACGGTGTGCTCCACCTGGATCCGGGGATTGACCTCGATGAAGTAGAACTTGCCGGTGTCCGCGTCCTGCAGGAACTCGACGGTCCCCGCCGCGCGATATTGGACCGCGCGTCCGATCTTGAGCGCGGCCTCGCACAAACCCTCCCGCTCGGCGTCGGTCAGGAACGCCGCGGGCGCGCGCTCGATGACTTTCTGATTGCGCCGCTGGACTGTGCAGTCGCGCTCGAACAGGTGAACCAGCCCGCCGTGGCAGTCGCCGAGGATTTGAACCTCGACGTGCCGCGCGCGGCGGATCAGCTTCTCCAGATACACCTCGTCCTTCCCGAACGCGGCCTTGGCCTCGCGCCGCGCCGCGACGACCGCCGCGGCCAGCTCTTCCGCGGATTCGATGACGCGCATGCCGCGGCCGCCGCCGCCCCAGCTCGCCTTCAGCATCACCGGGAACCCCACCTCGAGCGCCATCGCCAGGGTCTGCGCTTCGCCGTCCGGCAGCGGCGGCGTCGCCGGCATGACCGGGACGCCGGCGCTCTGCGCGAGGCGCCGCGCCTCGACCTTGTTGCCGAGCCGGCGCATCGTCTCCGGCAGCGGGCCGACGAAGAGGATGCCGGCCGCGGCGCAGGCTTCGGCCAGCTCCGGACTCTCCGACAGGAATCCGTAACCGGGATGGATCGCGTCGGCCCGCGCCTCCCCGGCGATGCGGATGATGTCGGCGATGTCGAGGTAGGCGTCGACCGGACCCTTGCCGTCCCCGACCAGATAACTCTCGTCCGCCTTGGTCCGGTGCAGCGAGAAGCGGTCTTCCTGGGAATGAATCGCGATCGTCCGGATCCCGAGCTCCGATGCGGCGCGCATCACGCGAATCGCGATTTCGCCGCGATTGGCGATCAACAGCCGGCGTATGGTTGCGGTTTTCGCTGCTCGGTTCATGGTGAATCGATGATAGCCTTGACCCGGGCGCGGGACCAGAAAAAGTGGGGGATTCCGGATGTACGGACTGGCGGTGCACGGCGGCGCGGGCTCATTGCCCCGTGCCGAACTCGATGCGGATCGTGAAAGGCGCTACCGCGACGGGCTGCGCGCGGCGCTCGAGGCCGGCCGCACGATATTGGAGCGCGGCGGATCCAGCCTCGATGCCGTGACGCGGGCGGTCATGACGCTGGAGGACGATCCCTGCTTCAACGCGGGGTGCGGCGCGGTTTTCACCTACGACGGCTGCAACGAGCTCGACGCCGCGATCATGCAGGGCTCGGACCTGCGGGCCGGAGCGGTCTGCGGTCTGCGACATGTCAGGAATCCGGTCGAGCTGGCGCGCGCCGTCATGGAGCACTCCGACTACGTGATGTTGAGCGGCGCCGGGGCGGAGGAATTCGCGCACAGCCGCTCCCTCGCGCTCGTGCCGAACACCTACTTTCAGACCGAGGAGCGCCGGCGCCAGCTCGCGCGGGTGCAAAACGCCGACCCCGGCGTCTCGCCGCTGACGATTTCCCATGCCGGCACCGTGGGGGCCGTCGCGCTGGACGAATCGGGAACGCTCGCCGCCGCGACCTCCACGGGCGGCATGACCGGAAAGCGCTACGGCAGGATCGGTGACTCTCCGATCATCGGCGCCGGCACCTATGCCGATGACCGTTCGTGCGCGGTGTCGGCGACCGGGCATGGCGAGCTGTTCATTCGCGCCGCCGTCGCCCACGACATCTGCGCGAGGATGCGCCACGGCGGATGCAGCCTGGACGAGGCGGTGCGTGCGGTCGTGTCGGTGGAATTGGCCGCGATGCGCGCCGAGGGGGGCGTCATCGCGATCGACCGCGGCGGCCGCATCGCGATGGAATTCAACTCAGAAGGCATGTTCCGCGGCTGCGTCACCGCGGACGGACGGATTTCGACCGCGATCTATCGGGAGCCTTGAGCGCGCCGCTTGTCGAACCGCCCGGTCTGCAGGCTGTGGTATTCGGCCTCCATGACGACGACGCGATTGCGCCCCTGCCCCTTGGCGCTGTAGAGCGCCTCGTCGGCGAGTTGGATGAGGCCCTCGGGCGTCCGGTTCTGCGTCGGCAGGATGTACGCGGCGCCGACGCTGACGGTGAGCCGGCTCGCCGCGGTGGAGGCCTCATGCGGGATGTTCAATTCGGCGATCGAGCGCTGCATCCGGGTGAGCACCTCGGCCACGTATTCGCGGCTCGCATCGTAGAGCACCACCGCGAACTCCTCGCCCCCGTAGCGTGCGACGAAGTCGAGCGGCCGGCGGGCGCACTGGCTGAGGCATAACGCCACCGCGCGGAGGCATTCGTCGCCCGCCTGGTGCCCGTACCGGTCGTTGTATTCCTTGAAGCAGTCGATGTCGGCGAGCAGCACCGCCACCCGCTCCTCCTCGCGCACCGCCTGCTGCCACACGCGCTTGATGTGCTGGTCGAACATGCGTCGATTGTGGATTCCGGTCAGGCCGTCGCGCGCCACCATGTCGCGCAGCAGGGCCGCCTCGAGAAAGCGCGTGCGGCTGGTCTTCTCGTGGATGTAGACCACCGAGGCGCCGATCAAATTCGCGGTCGCGAGCGCCAGCACGTTGTAGGCGAACTCCGATCCGGCCACCTGCATCCCGGCGCCGATCCCGAGGTAGGCCAGGAACACGGCGGCGTTGACCGCGAGCGCGTGATAGAACACGAGTCCCGCCAGGAAATAGATGTACATCGTCGTCAAGATCATGCAGGGGAACAGGAAATGCGCCCCGCCGTGCGCGGCGATGATCTGTATGGCCACCTGGCTGAGTCCGCAGAAGGTGAACACCGCGATTCCCAGGGGCGCATGAATGCGCTGACGCCGCGGCGTAAAACTCGCCGCGAGCACGATCAACAGCAGCGGCACGAGCACCAGGACGTCGATTCCGGCCGGTATCCGGCTCAGCTGGCGGCCCAGCACCAGGACGTCCATCGCCGAAAAGGCGAGCGCGATCAGGATCGCGAGGGACAGGTTCACGCGCACATGGCTCAGCGTCTCCTCCAGCCGGCTGCGCCTGAATTCGCGCTCCAGGTCGGGCTCGAAGGCCAGCCAGTGGAAGCCCGCCTTCAACTGGCGCGCGTGCGGAAGATCCGGGAGTTCGTCCGTGAGCCCGTTGGATGGTTTCATTCCGACACCGTAGCCGCGCCCGGGCGCGTACTCCAGGAAATGCGCCACACGTTTCCGCGCCCGGCCTGCGCACCGCGGCGGCAAAACGTGATTCGGCTCCCGATTGCGCGCCCACGGGCGGCATTATGACAAATGCGGATCAGCCCGCGAGATAGCGCGCCAGGTAGGTGTCGAAGTCTTCCTTGTCCGCGAGTTCGATGCGCCGCTGCGCCTCGTGCGATTCCGCCGCCTCGGCCGCGAACTCGGCGAGCCTGTTCGGATTCGGCGGGTACAACCCGAGGAAGTATTCCTTGTGCAGTTTGGACATGCGCAGCGCCAGGTCCGCGAAGCTCTCGCCGGTCTCGCGCAACTCGGCCAGCATCCGCGCCGACGGCGTGCGCGCCGGGTCGTCGATTTTCAGCCGTTGTTGTTCGAGCGCGGCGCGGTAAGGCCGCGTCGCCTCGCCATGGTCGAGCAGTTCGCACACGCCCTCCATGTCCTCGAGCAGTTCCCGCGCCCAGTCCAACATCGGCCGCTGCCGGCCGTCGCGCATCAGCGTCAATGCGGGCGTGCGTCCGCGGCGCGCGACCATGACATGGTTCGCGTCGAGGGCGTCCTGTTCGCCGCGGTCGATCGGGGCGCTTTCGCGAATCAGGCAAAGCGCCAGGAATGCCTCCAGAAAACGCAGCTTCCCCTGATTCACGCCGACCGGGTCGAATGCGCTGACATCCAACGCGCGCACCTCCAGGTACTCGACGCCGCCCCGCTCCAAGGCCTTGTTGGGAGGCTCACCCTGATGGGCCACGCGCTTGGGCCTGATGAAACTGTAGTACTCGTTGCCGATTTGCAGGATGTTGGCATTCAGCTGGCGGTACTCCCCGTCCACCTTCACGCCGATGCGCTCGTACGGCGGGAACGGAGTGGCCATCGCGCCGGCGAGATCGCGGGTGTAGTCGCGGAGGGTGTTGACCGACACGCTCACCGCCGCCTGGTTCTTGTTGCGATAGCCGATGTCGCTCATGCGCAGCGACGTGGCGTGCGGCTCGAAAAGCGTGTCGCGGTCCAATTCCTGCAGATCGTGAACCCGGTCGGTGAAAAACGCCCGCGGCACCGCCGGAGACGTGCCGAACAGGTACAGCACCAGCCAGCCGAACCGCCGGTAGTTGCGCAACACGGAGAAGTATTGATCGGAAATGTAGGCCTGACGCGCCGCGCTCGACTGATCGACCGCCTCGAGAGCCTCCCACAAGCGGGGCGAAAACGAGTAGTTGAAATGCACGCCCGAAATCGCCTGCATCATCCGCCCATAACGCAGCCCCAGGCCGCGGCGGTAAACCGTCTTCATGCGGCCGACGTTGGAGCTGCCGTAGCGGGCGAGCGGGATCTCGTCGTCGCCGGCAATCGCGCACGGCATGCTGGTGGCCCACAGCAACTCGTCGTCGAGGTGACGGTAGACGAATTGGTGCAAATCGCACAGGTATTGCAGCAATTCCCAGGTCTGCCCGAACGGCGGCGTGACCAGTTCGATCAGGGACTCGGAGAAGTCGGTGGTGATGTTCGGATTCGTGAGCGCGGCGCCCAGGGCCGCGGGATGCGGCGTTTGCGCGAGCCGCCCCTCCGGCGTGACGCGCAACGACTCCTTCTCGACGCCCT
This sequence comes from Gammaproteobacteria bacterium, assembly GCA_037441085.1. Lineage (GTDB taxonomy): Bacteria > Pseudomonadota > Gammaproteobacteria > Steroidobacterales > Steroidobacteraceae > Bog-1198. Next base: position 8,654 of record JBBISV010000009.1, read on the forward strand.
TGCGGCCGCCGCGAAGCACCTCCCTGTCACCCGAATTGATCAGCCCCGCGAGGCGTTGCTCGAAGCGCTTGTCGACGATCTTGCGCACCACGATTCGATCCCATGAGATTTAACGCCAGCCGCGTAGGATACCGCAGCCCGGGAATTCCTGCTGCCCGGGCTGCCGGCGCGACACTCCGCGCGCGCGCGCAGCGCGCGCAGCATCTTCGGCAGATCGCTCTTCAATTCCAATCGGATGAACCAGGCGGGCATCCAGAACGCGGGCACCACGTCGAACTCGTAGTCCGCGATCGTCGCGCCGCCGTCGCGCCGCAAGCGCCAGGAACCGCGCAGCAGCTTGAAGTCCCCGGCGACCTCGTCGAAGCCGATGCGCTCGAAAGGCCGGTACGTCGCCGTGACCACGTAGCTCGCCCTTGGCAGATACCAGGGATACCCCACGACCTGCCTGATCCGCTGCCATGACCGGTCGGGCGCCGTCTGCTCGACCTCGCAGCGGCGCAGATGGGGCACGATCAGAACCGCATCCCGGCAACTGGTCAACACCCCCCAAACCGCCCTGCGCCCGGCCTGTATCCGGATCGTCGCCGAGGCGCTGACGCCGCGGCCGGCGACACGCGGGGCAACCGTGACCGACGGCGGTGGTTCACCCGACGGAGGCGCCGCCGCGACGCGATGGGGCACCAGCGCCGCCGCCGACAAGAGCGAAAACCAAATAAGCCAGGGATTGGAGCGCACGCGACAGTCTGACCCGTCGCGCTGCCCAGGGTTCGCCGATTCGCGAGACGAGGCGCGCGGACCTTGCCGAAGCCCGCCAGGCGGACGGCGTGCGATGACCGACGGCGGCCGTGCCTCCCGGCAAAGAGGTTCATAATTGAGACCGTAGCGCGGAAGGAGGATTTCCCCGATGTTGGTAGGAACCGGTACACGGCGCGTCGCGATCGTCGGCGGCGTGCGCATCCCGTTCGCCCGCGGCCACGGGGCCTATGCCGAGGTCGGCAATCAGGAAATGCTGACGGCGGCGCTCGCCGGCGTCGTCGATCGGTTCGGTCTGCGCGGCGAACGCCTGGACGAAGTCGCCGCCGGCGCGGTCATGAAACACCCGAGTCAGTGGAATCTCGTGCGCGAATCGGTGCTGGGATCGGGACTCGCGCCGCAGACGCCGGGGATGGACCTGCAGCGCGCCTGTGGGACCGGTCTCGAGGCGGCGATTCAAATAGGCAACAAGATCGCGCTGGGCCAGATCGACGCGGGAATCGCCGGCGGCGCCGACACCGTCAGCGACCCGCCGGTCGCGTTCACCCGCGGATTTCAAAGGGTGCTGCTGAAGAGTTTCCGCGCCAAGACGGCGGCGGCGCGCGCGGCGGCCTGGCTCGGGCTGCGGCCCTGGCACTTGAAGCCGGTGCTGCCCGGGATCACCGAGCCGCGCACCGGATTGTCGATGGGCGAAAGCACGGAACTGATGGTCAAGACCTGGGGGATAACGCGCGAACAACAGGACCAGCTCGCGCTCGAGAGCCACCGCAAGGCGGCGGAGGCGTACGCGAACGGCTTCTATCATGACCTGGTGCGGCCCTATCTCGGCCTCGCCAGGGACAACAACGTGCGGGGCGACACGAGCCTGGAGAAGCTCGCGAAGCTGGCGCCGGTGTTCGACCGGTCCGGCGCGGGAACCTTGACGGCCGGCAACTCGACTCCGATGACCGACGGCGCCTCCGCGGTGTTGCTGTGCTCGGAGGCCTGGGCAAGGCAGCGCAACCTGCCGGTGCTCGCGTATCTGGCCTACGGGAAGGCGGCCGCCGTCGACTACGTCGGCGGGCGCGACGGCCTGCTGATGGCGCCGGCCTACGCGGTGCCGGCGATGCTGCAGGATTCGGGGCTGCGGCTTCAGGACTTCGACTACTACGAGATTCACGAGGCCTTCGCCGGCCAGGTGCTGTGCACACTGAAGGCGTGGAACGACCCCGCGTTCTGCCGCGACCGGCTGGGGCGCAACGAAGTCCTCGGGACCATCGACCGCGCGCGGCTCAACGTCAAGGGCGGCAGCCTCGCCATCGGCCATCCGTTCGCGGCGACCGGCGGACGCCTGGTCGCGACGCTCGCGAAGATTCTCGACGAGAAGCGCGGCGGGCGCGGCCTGATCTCCGTGTGCACCGCCGGCGGCATGGGCGTCACCGCGATCCTTGAGCGCTGAGGAGCTCTCGCGGTATTCTTCCGGGCCTGTTTCACCAAGGCGCCGGTAATCATGTCGAAGACGATCGAGCTCACCGCGGCGGATGGACACCGGCTGTCAGCCTATCTCGGCGAGCCCGGCGCAAAGCCGCGGGGCGGCGTGGTGGTCGTCCAGGAGATCTTCGGCGTCACCCGCCACATACGGGCGGTAGCCGACCAGTACGCCGCGGCGGGCTTCCTCGCCGTTGCGCCCGCTTTGTTCGACCGCGTCGAGCGCGACGTCGACGTGCCTTACACCGACGTCGCGCGGGGACTTCGCTACATGCAGGCGCTGCGCGACGAGTCGGTGATGCTGGACGTCGCCGCCGCGATCGACTGCGTCGCCCCTGCCGGCAAGGTGGGCGTCGTCGGCTTTTGCTGGGGCGGCACGATCGCATACCTCGCGGCCGCGCGCCTGCCGGTCGCGGCGGCGGTGTCCTACTACGGAGGCGGCACCACCCGGCATCTTGGCGAAAAGCCGCGCTGTCCGGTCATGTACCACTACGGCGATCAGGACTCCCACATACCCATGTCCTCGGTCCTGCAGGTCAAGGCGGCCGACCCCGGCGGGATCTTTCACATCTATCACGCGGATCACGGCTTCAATTGCGCCGACCGCGCGAGCTTCGAACCGGCGAGCGCGAATCTCGCTCTGGAGCGCAGCCTCGAATTTCTTCAACAGCACATCGGCTGACGGCGTGTCGGCCCGGGACGGTTCATCATGATCAAGCTGCGCGATCCGCTGCTTTTGCGTCAATCCTGTTATCTCGACGGCCGCTGGCTGAACGCGGCGAACGGCGCGACCCTGCCGGTGGACAATCCGGCCACGGGAGCGCGACTGGGAACGGTGCCCGACATGGGCGTCGCGGAGGCCCGGCTCGCGATCGAGTCGGCTGCGCAGGCCTTTCCGGCCTGGGCCGCGCGCACGGCCAAGGACCGCGCTTCGGTGCTGCGGCGCTGGTTCGAGTTGATTCTCGCGAACCAGGAGGACCTCGCGGCGCTGATGACCGCCGAGCAGGGCAAGCCGCTCGCGGAAGCCAGGGGCGAAATCGTCTACGCAGCCTCGTTCATCGAGTGGTTCGCCGAGGAGGCGAAGCGGATCTACGGCGACGTGATCCCGAGCCACCAGCCCGACAAGCGGATACTGGTCCTGCGCCAGCCGGTCGGCGTGGTCGCGGCCATCACGCCGTGGAATTTCCCGGCGGCGATGATCACCCGCAAGGCCGCCCCGGCCCTCGCGGCCGGCTGCACCTTCGTCTGCAAGCCGGCGACGCAGACGCCCTATTCCGCGCTCGCGCTCGCGGAGCTCGCGGAACGCGCCGGCGTCCCGCGGGGCGTGTTCAGCGTCATCACCGGCGGCGCCACCCAGATCGGCGGTGAAATGACCGCGAATCCGCTGGTGCGCAAGCTGACGTTCACCGGATCGACGGCGGTCGGCAAGAAGCTCATGGCGCAGTGCGCGGGCACCATGAAGAAGATCTCGATGGAACTCGGCGGCAACGCCCCGTTCATCGTGTTCGACGACGCCGACGTGGACGCCGCCGTTCTGGGCGCGATGACCAGCAAATACAGGAATACCGGCCAGACTTGCGTGTGCGCGAACCGCCTGCTGGTCCAGGCGGGCGTGTACGATGAATTCGCGCGCAAACTATGCGCCGCGGTCGACGCGCTTCGGGTCGGCGACGGCCTCGCCGGCGTCACCGACCAAGGACCGCTGATCGACGCGAAGGCGGTGGCCAAGGTCGAGGAGCATGTGGCCGACGCCGTCGCGAAGGGCGCGAAGGTGGCACGCGGCGGCAAGCGGCATTCGCTCGGCGGCACGTTCTACGAACCCACGGTTTTGACGGACGTGACGCCGGCGATGTCGGTCGCGCGCGAGGAGACGTTCGGACCGGTGGCGCCTCTGTTTCGTTTCGACACCGAGGCGCAGGCGATCGCGATGGCGAACGACACCGAGTTCGGATTGGCGGCCTATCTCTACACCCGAGATCTGGGACGCAGCTGGCGCGTCTCCGAGGCGCTCGAATATGGGATCGTGGGATTGAACACGGGGCTCATCTCCACCGAGGTCGCGCCCTTCGGCGGCGTCAAGGAATCCGGCACCGGTCGCGAAGGCTCGAAGTACGGCATTCTCGACTACACCGAGATCAAATACTTGTGCGTCGGCGGGATAACCTGACGCCGGCCGACGGCGGCGCGCCGCCGACCGTCGGCCGGTTCCTCGAATTCTCGACGCCGGCGCCGGACATGGAGGCCTCGCTCGGTTTTTACGCCAAGCTCGGGTTCGCCGTGGCCGAAGTCGGCGAGGCCTGGCGCCACCCCTATGCGGTCGCGAGCGACGGCAGACTGTACATCGGCCTGCATCAATCGGCGGATTTCGGTCCGGCCTTGACGTTCGTCAAGCCGGAGCTGCTGAAACATCTGCATCTGCTCGAAAGCGCCGGCATCGACTTCGATTTCCGGCATTTGGGGGCGGACGTGTTCAACGAAGTCGGCTGGCGCGACCCGTCCGCGACGCAGGTGCGCCTCGTCGAGGCACGCACCTTCTCACCGTTGAAATGGCCGCCCGCGCATTCATCTCCGCTCGGCTATTTCCGCGAGATCGCGCTGCCCGCGGCCGACTTCGCCGCGTCGAAGGCGCATTGGGAGGGCATCGGTTTCGTCGGCGTGGACGAGGCCGATGCGCCCGAGCCGCACATCGGCTGCACCAGCGACACCGTCGATGTCGGCCTGTACGAGCCGCGGCGGATCAGCCGCCCAAGCCTGGTGTTCGAGGTGCCGGACCCGGCGGCGACCGTCGAACGGATCGCGGCGGCCGGATTGGAGCCGGCCGCCTGGCACGGCGGGCCCTTCGGCGCTTTCCGCTACGCGGCACCGGAGGGCACGCCGATCATCCTGGTTCAGGGCGCGTAACTTCCGCCCGCGGCCGCTGTGCGATCGCGACGATCCGAAGCGAGAGCCGGATCTGGTCGCGCACCCGCAGGGCGCCGAGCATCACGCTGTAGGGAGTGAGGCCGAGCGCGGTCTGGCGCACGGTGAAGTCGGCTCCCGCGGCGAGCCGGTCGCGCGAGCGCGACAGCGTGAACGGCACCGTCAAGTCCGCCTTGCGTCCGGCGATCCGGATCTCGACCGCGGCCTCGAAGCTCGGCCCGCTCCGGCGGATTGCAACGCTGCGCACGACGATCGACGGATACCGGGCGGCATCGAGGAGGGCCGGGCCGAGCATGTGCGCGCGCGTCCCCTCCCTGGCCTGCGCCGGCACGGGCGGCGTGAAATCCGCGCCGGCCGCGCGCCGCGCCGCATCGTCGTCGACGATGAATCGTCCGGTCGGAATGTCCACCTGGAAACTGGAGGCCGCGACCGGATGGGCCGCGACGATCCAGCCGTCGAGCGAGACGTTCGTGATCACGTGATCATGACCGAGCGCGGCCAGCGCACCCGCACGGTAGACGAGGACCTGCAGCATCGAGGCGCCACCGTCGATCCGATAGAGCCTGGCGCCCGGGGGCAGTCGGCCTGCGACGCCGCCGGCTGCGGACGGCCGCCGCGGCGCCGCGGGTTGGCAGGCGGTGAGCAGGATCGCGAACAGCGCAAGCACCGCGGAATTGCGGGAGGACATCGGGTCTCCAACTTGTTTAGACTTGGACCACCCCAGTGTCACCCCGGAGCCTGACGATGCCAACGACAAATGCCGAACCGCGCTACGGCGCGGTCGCGCAGGCGCTGCATTGGACCATCGCGGGCTTGATCGCGGTCCAGTTCGTGCTCGCGAAGCTCGCCGAGCGGCTGCCGCTCGGCATGCAAAAATTGATTCTGCTCGCCCGCCACAAGAGTTTCGGCATGACGATCCTGGCGCTCGCGGTGTTGCGCCTGGGGTGGCGCCTCGTGAACCCTCCGCCGCCGCTGCCGGCCGCCATGACGCGCCCGACCCGGATGACGGCCTCCGCGACCCATGCGGCGATGTATGTCCTGCTGTTCGCGATGCCGCTGACCGGATGGATGATGTCGTCGGCGAAGAACTATTCGGTCAGCTGGTTCGGACTGTTCACCTGGCCGAACCTGATCGGCCCGAACGAGTCCGCGTTCAAGCTGCTGCGCGAAACGCACGGCGTGCTGAGCAAGCTGCTGTTCGCAATCGTGATCCTGCACATTCTGGCCGCGTTGAAGCACCATTTCTGGGACAGGGACGACGTGCTGCGGCGCATGTTGCCGGCCCGCCGTCGGAGGATGCGCTCATGAATCGATTGGCACTTTTTGGCCGCGTCGCGGCCGTGACACTGGCCGCGGCATCGGCCGTCGCGGCACCGGCAGTAGCGGCACCGACCGTCTACACGATGGTGGCGCCGCAAAGCCGGCTGCAGTTCACCGGCATGCAGGCCGGCGCCCCGTTCACCGCGCAGTTCCACCGGTTCGGCGCCACCATCGCGTTCGCGGCCGACGACCTCGCCGATTCCCGTTTCGACGTTCAGATCGACATGCGGTCCGCGGATTCGCAGGACAAGGACCGCGACGGCACGATGCAGGGCGCGGACATATTCGACGTCGCCAGATGGCCGACCGCGCATTACCTCACCAAGTCGTTCGCCCGCGCCGGCGCGGCCGGCTACGTCGCGACGGGCAGCTTGACGCTGCGCGGCGTCACCCGCGCGGTGCCCCTCGCGTTCAAGTTCTCGACGACGCCGACGGGTGCGGTGTTGACCGGCAGCGCCACGCTCAAGCGGCTGGATTTCGGCGTCGGACAGGGCGACTGGAAGAGCACGGAGTGGGTCGGCAACGACGTGAAGATCGCATTCACCCTGGTGCTCGTGCCCAAGCGCTGAGGATGGACGGAGCGCCGCGACCGTTCGACGACGTCGCCGAGTGCGTCGAGGCGACGCTCGGCCGGGTGGGTCCCCGGATCGTCCTGGCGCTGCCGCTCGGCCTCGGCAAGCCACACCCTCTCGCCAACGAGTTCTATCGGCGCGCACGTCGCGACCCCTCGATCCGGCTGCAGATCTTCACCGCGCTCAGCCTGGATGCGCCACGATGGCACGGGGAACTGGAGCGGCGCTTCCTCGAACCGCTGGTCAAGCGGATTTTCGGGGACTTCGTGCCCCTCGATTATGTCCGCGATCTGCACGCAGGGACCGTGCCGGACAACGTCGAGATCGTCGAGTTCTTCCTGGATCCCGGCGCCTACCTCGGATCTGCGCATGCGCAGAGGCATTACGTCAGCAGCAACTACACGCAGGTCGCGCGCGACGTCGCCGCCCGCGGCGTGAACGTGATCGGTCAATTGGTGGCGAAGCGGCCCGGCGCCGGCGGCGCGGAGTACAGCCTCGGGTCCAACCCGGACCTGACGCTCGATCTGCTGGCGCTGCTGCGGCCGGGGCGGCGCGCCGGACGCGACGTCGTCGTCATCGGCGAGGTCAACCGGCAGATGCCGTTCATGTTCGGGCCGGCGGCTGTGGCCGCGGACACCTTCGACTTCGTGGTCGAACATCCCCGCTACGAACATGATCTGTTCGCGCCGCCCAATCCGCGCCTGTCGGTCGTCGACCACGCGATCGGGCTGCACGCGGCGCGGCTCGTGCGCGACGGCGGCACGCTGCAGCTCGGCATCGGCGAGATCGGCGATGCGGTCGTCTACGGCCTGCAGCTGCGCCATCAACGGAACGATGAATTCCGCGAGATCCACCGTTTGCTCGGAACGCCGGCCGCGTCCGGAGCCGCGGCGGCGGCGATCGGCGGCGACGGGCCGTTCCAGACGGGCCTGTATGCGTGCACCGAGATGTTCGTCGACGGATTCCTGGATTTGTACCGCTCCGGCATTCTCAGGCGCCGGGTCCACGACGACGCGCGCATCCAGAGCCTCCTCGACGCCGGCGCGATCGACGAGGCGGTGGACGCCCGGCTGCTCGGCGCCGTCGCGGTCGGCGGCTTTCACAGTCCGCTCGACGCGGCGGACTTCGAGACGCTGCGGCGTCTCGGCGTGTTTCGGGCCGATTGCCGCTTGGTCGCGGGCCGCATCCGCAACGCCGACGGCGTCGAGGTCGATGCGCGGCTCGATGACGAACAGTGCGTCGACCGGCTGCTCGCGCACTGCACGGGCCGCCGCCTGCAGGGCGGCACGCTGCTGCACGGCGGTTTTTTCCTCGGCTCACGCGGCTTTTACGCGGCGCTCAGGGACATGCCCGAAGCCGAGCGGCGGCAGTTTTCCATGTGCGGCGTGGGCTTCACCAACCGGATCGACGGCGAGGATCGGTCGCTGCGCATCGCGCAGCGCGCGCACGGCCGCTTCATCAACACCGGGATGATGGCGACGCTCCTCGGCGCCGTCGTCTCCGACGGGCTCGAGGACGGCCGGGTCGTCAGCGGCGTCGGCGGTCAATACAATTTCGTCGCCATGGCGCAGGCGCTCGCGGACGCCCGCTCGATCATCGCGGTGCGCAGCACGCGCGACCACGGCGGCAAAATCACGTCGAACATCCGCTGGAATTACGGACACACGACGATCCCGCGGCATCTGCGCGACATCGTCGTCACCGAGTACGGTGTCGCCGACCTGCGCGGCCTCTCCGATCAGGACGTGATCGCGGCGATGCTGAATGTGGCGGACTCCCGCTTCCAACAGGAATTGCTGAGCGAGGCGCAGGCGGCGGGCAAGCTCGCCCGCGACCACCGGGTCCCCGACGCCCACCGAAACAACACGCCGGCGATGCTCGAACAGCGCTTCGTCCTCGCCCGCGCACGCGGCCTGTTCTCGGATTTTCCGTTCGGCACCGACCTGACGCGCGAGGAGATCCTGCTCGCCCCGGCTCTGCAGGCGATGCGCCGCCGGACCGCCGGACCGGCCGGCAAGCTGCGGGCGGCGCTCGCCTTCGCGCGTTCCGGCAGGGTGCCCGCCGATCTCGTGCCGCTGCTCGAGCGGATGGGGCTGGCCGCGCCGGCGACCCGCGAGGAGCGGCTGTGGCAGCGGCTGCTGGTCGGTGAACTGCGGCGCGCGCGCCGCCCGCCCTGAAGGCCCGGGCGAGTCGGACTCAGCGCACCGGCAGCTCGCGCGATTTCTGCACCGTGCGCAGCGCGAACGACGAGTGCACGCGGGCGACGTTCGGCAATCGCGTCAGATGCTGGCTGTGGAGCCGCTCGAAGTCCGCCGTGTCGGCGAGGACCACGCGCAGCAGGTAGTCGTATTCGCCCGACATCAAGTAGCACTCCATGACCTCGGGGACCAGGCGCACGGCTTCCTCGAACGCGCGCAGCTGCGCCTGTTCCTGCCGCTCCAGCGTGATATTGACGAATACGTTGACCGGACAGCCGGCCTTCTGTTGATTGATCAGCGCGGCATAGCCCTCGATGAAGCCCGCCTCCTCGAGCGTGCGCACGCGGCGCAGACACGCCGATTCGGACAGGTTGACGGTTTCGGCCAGCTGGCTGTTGGTCACCCGGCCGTCGAGCTGCAACGCGCGAATGATCGCGCGGTCATAGCGGTCTAATTTCATATGTCGCATTTTATTGCGCAAATCGCCCGAATGGGTGCACTTTCTGCCATCCGGGGCCGGCGCGGGGGTGGATTTCGCATAACTCCGGCGCGCCGCGCTCCTAAGCTTAAGGCGATTGCCACCGACACCACTCGCCCAGGGAGACTCCATGAAGATCGGCGTTCCGAAAGAAATCAAGATTCACGAATATCGCGTCGGCCTGGTCCCCGCGGGTGTGCTCGAATTGGTGCGCGCCGGGCATCAGGTGCTGGTGCAAACCGGCGCCGGCAGCGGAATCGGCTTCGAGGACGCCCACTACCAGGCGGCCGGCGCGACCATCGCGGCGACCGCCGCCCAGGTGTTCGGCTGGGCCGACTTGATCGTCAAAGTCAAGGAACCGCAACTCGCCGAATGCAAGCTGCTGCGCAAGGACCAGATTCTGTTCACGTATCTGCACCTCGCGGCCGACCGCGACCAGGCGCTCGCATTGATGGCCTCCGGCGCGACCGCGATCGCCTATGAAACGGTCACCTGGCCGGACGGATCGCTGCCGCTGCTGACGCCGATGAGCGAGGTCGCCGGGCGCATGTCGGTGCAGGTCGGGGCGAACTGCCTGCAAAAGGCCAACGGCGGTTTCGGCGTGCTGCTGGGCGGCGTGCCGGGCGTCGCACCCGCGAAAGTCGTCGTCCTGGGCGGCGGCGTGTCAGGCACGCACGCGGCGGAAATGGCCGTCGGGCTGCGCGCCGAAGTCACCGTGGTCGACCGCTCGGTCAAGCGCCTGCGGGAGCTGTCGACGGTCTTCGGCAACCAGTTGAAGACCGTGTATTCGACCGCGCACGCGATCGAAGAGCTGGTCCGCGAGGCCGACCTCGTCATCGGCGCGGTGCTGATCGCCGGCGCGGCGGCGCCGAAGCTCGTCACCCACGCGATGGTCAAAACCATGAAGCAGGGCGCGGTGCTCGTCGACATCGCGATCGACCAGGGCGGTTGTTTCGAGACCAGCCGGCCGACCACGCACGCGGAACCGACCTATATCCAGGACGGCGTGATCCATTATTGCGTGACGAACATGCCGGGCGCCGTGCCGCGCACCTCCACGGTGGCGCTGACGAACGCCACGCTGCCCTACGTCAAGGCCCTCGCCGACCACGGCTGGCGGCACGCGATCGCGGCCGACCGCGGACTCGCGCAGGGACTGAACGTGCACGCCGGCGCGATCACGCACGAGGCCGTGGCGCGCGCGCTCGAACTCGAATACCGGCCGCTCGCGCGCGCCTGAAGACGGCGGCCGCCCCGGGCGCCCGGCGCCCGGGGCGGCTCATTCGGGACCGCCTTCCGCCGCGGCCGGCGGCGGGGGCGCGTCCTCCTGGTGGTAGGGCAGCCAGGCGTAGATCTCGGGCGAAGTCTGCGGATAGGTCAGGAAGTTCTCGTGGGTCTCGACGACGCGGTCGAGCTTGCGCCGCGTCAGCCGCCAGATCGCGAACGCGGTGAACAGCGCCGTGAGCACGAACGCGTAGATGAAGAACGCGCCCGGCGCGATCAACTGGATCGCGAACGTGCCGGTCGTCGGTCCGATCGACGCGCCGAGCGCCCAGACGAACAGCAGGGTCGACGACAACGCCACGTAATCGGCGATCACGGCGCGGTCGTTCGCGTGCGCCACCCCGATCGCATACAGACTCTCGGCGAAGCCGCCGAAGGTCGCGAACAACAACGCGAGCAGCGGGAACGGCGTGCGATGACTCGCCGTCGCGAGCACCGCGGTGACGCACAGGGTCGCGGCACCCAGCCCGATCAGCGCATACAGCCGGTCGAACCTGTCGGAAAGGTAGCCGATCGGCCATTGCAGGAACAGGCTGCCCAGCGACACGCAGGCCATCAGGATCACGATGTGGCGCTGATCGAAGCCGATGCGCTGCCCGAACAAGGGTCCCGCGGTCATGAATGCGGTGAGGATCAGCCCGTTCAACAGACACGCGAGGACGCTCACCGGCGAGGTCCGCAGGGCCTTCAGGACGTCCAGCGTCACGCGATGGGGCAGCGCGGGTGCGCGCACGTCGATCGCAACCATCGGCACCAGCGCGAGCGTGGTCGAGATGCCGGCGATGAACAGCAGTTCCGGGCCGCGTACGTTCAAGTTCTGGCCGAGCAGCTGGCCGAGACCGAAAAAGAGCCCATAGACCAGCACATACACCGTCAACACCCGGCCGCGCTGCTCGTTTGGGGCGAGCGCGTTCAGCCAGCTTTCGACGACGACCGCGAGGCCGGCGGCGTTCGCGCCGATCGCGAATCGCAGCAGCGCGATCGTCGGCACCGCGCCCGCGAAGTGCAGGCTCAGGATCGCCACCGACTTCAATCCCGCGAACGTCGCGTACGCGCGCTCCAGACCCACCGGCGCGATGATACGATGGGCATAGAGACAGCCGGCCAGGAACCCCAGCGCTTCGGCCGTCGCCAGCAGGCCGATGACCCCCGCCGACATGCCCATGGCCGAGAACCGCAGCGGCAACAGGGAACCGAGCACCCCCGCACCGAGCATGATCAACGCGGTGCTCGCGAGCGGCGGCGCCACCCGCCACGGAACGACGCCGGCGCGGGGATGAAGCGTGGCGTTCGATGTCGATGTCATGGCAGTCTTGCCGTCCGGGTTTGTCGCGAGTGGGGGAAAAGTGGCGCTGATCATACCTTCAGAATCTACCGTCGATGTCCCGGACGCCGGCACGTATCGCGGATTTGCGGACCTCGCGAGCAGACAGTCGCTCGGCCGCGACTACGAAATCCTGGTCCGCCGGCGCCGCGATTCGTCCATCGCCGTGATCGCGCCGCACGCCGGAGAAATCGAGGACGGCACCTCCGAGATCGCCCGCGCGATCGCCGGCGAGGATTTCAATCTGTATTTGTTCGAGGGCAGGCGGCCGTCGCACAACTATCGCGCGCTGCACCTGACCAGCCATCGATTCGATGAACCGCAGTGCCTCGCGCTGATCGCCGGCTGCACGACGGTGATCGCGATACATGGCTGCGCCGGCCCGGAGAACGCCCTGCTCCTGGGGGGACGCGACCATGGCCTGCGCGACCGCCTGGCCGACGGCCTGCGCGCGATGGGCGTCGAGGCGTTCACGCACGGCCATCCGTTTCCGGCGGTTCACCCGGACAACATCTGCAATCGCGGAGCGACCGGGCGGGGCGTGCAGATCGAGTTTCCGAATCCCTTGCGTCAACCCATCCCCGCGCGGTTCGTCGCCGCCGCGGTGCGCCGGGTGCTCGAGGCGGTCGACGTGCCTTGCGGCGGCGCAGTCGACCCATTACGCTCCGGGACCCACGCCTGACCGAGGTATGAGCATGGCGCGAAATCCGCGCTTCGATGTGCTGTTCGATCCCGTCCGCATCGGGCCGGTGACGGCGCCGAACCGCTTCTATCAGGTGCCGCACGCGAGCGGAATGACCAATGCCCTGCCGCGGGTTCGCGCCGCGTTCCGCGAGACCAAGGCCGAGGGCGGCTGGGGCGTCGTCTGCACGGGGGCCGTGTCGATTCACCCGAGTTCGGACGATTCGCCGCTGCCGTTTGCGACGCTGTGGGATGACCGCGACATTCGCGCGCACGCGTTGATGACCGAGGCCGTGCATCGCCATGGCGCGCTCGCGGGCGTGGAACTGTGGCATGGCGGAGCCTGCTCGCTGAACCGCACGAGCCGCATCGCGCCCCTGTCGCCGTCCGGCATGCCCTGGCTGTCGACGCACCTGGGATTCATGGGGAACCTGCGGCCGCGGGCCATGGACCGGGCCGACATAGCGGCACTGCTCCGCTGGCAGGCCGACGGCGCGCGCCGGGCGCGCACGGCCGGTTTCGACATCGTCTACGTGTACGCGGGCATGGGCTACCTGCCCTACGAGTTTCTGTTGCCGGAATACAATCGCCGCGACGACGAATACGGCGGCTCGATCGAGAACCGGACCCGCCTGGTGCGGGAACTGCTGGAGGTCACGCGCGACGCGGTCGGGGACCGCTGCGCGGTGGCGCTGCGCATCAGCCTGGAGGAATTGCGCGCCCGGCCCGGCCGGAATGCGCCCTCCGAGGCGCACGAGGTCGTCGCGCTGCTCGCCGATGTTCCCGACCTGTGGGACGTGAAGATGGACTCGAGCCCGACGGACTGCGCGCCGTCGCGCTTCACCGCCGAGGGCAGTCACGAGCCGGTCATCGATTTCGTCCGGAAGCTGACCCGCAAGCCCGTCGTCGGTGTCGGTCGCTTCACGTCGCCGGATGCGATGGTCTCGCAGATCAAGCGCGGCGTGCTCGACTTGATCGGCGGCGCGCGGCCGTCGATCGCGGATCCGTTCCTGCCGAAGAAGATCGACGAGGGGCGGGAACACGAGATCCGCGAGTGCATCGGGTGCAACATCTGCATTTCGAGCTGGCATGACGGCGTCCCGGTGCGCTGCACGCAGAATCCGACCGCCGGCGAGGAGTGGCGGCGCGGCTGGCATCCCGAGCGCTTCGCTCCGGCGGCGGGCGCCGCGGGCGTGCTGATCGTCGGCGGCGGGCCCGCCGGTCTGGAGTGCGCGGTGACACTCGCACGCCGCGGCTACCGCGTGTCGGTCGCCGACGGCGCGCCCGAATTCGGCGGCCGCCTGCGGTTCGAGACGCGCCTGCCGGGCCTCAAGACCTGGGGGCGCGTCACCGACTGGCGCCTCGGGCAGCTGCGCGACCGTGCGAACGTGAGCCTCTACCCGGGCAGCGAAATGACCGTCGACGACATCCTGGGTTCGGAGCACGAGCACGTCGTCATCGCGACCGGCGCCCGCTGGTCGCGGATGCTGTATTCGACGATCGAATTCCCGTCGGAGGAAATCTCCGGTCCGCGGGTCTACACGCCGGATGATCTCGCCGCCGGGATCGAACCGGAGGGTCCGGTCGTCGTTTTCGACTTCGACAACTATTACCTCGGCGGCGCGATCGCCGAGGAACTCGCCCGGCGCAGCCGCGTCGACTACGTGACGACCGCGGGCAATGCGTCGGCGTGGACCTTCATGACGAACGAGCTGCCGCTGGTGCACCGGGCGCTCGGGCGGGCGGGCGTGCCCATCCACACGCTGCAGCGGGTCACGGCGTTCGACGGCGCGGAAGTCGTGCTCGGCGACGTGTTCACCGGCGCCGAGAGGCGGCTGGCGTGCCGGTCGCTGGTGATCGTGGGCGTGCGCACGCCGCGCGACGACCTGTATCGGCGCCTGCAGACCCGCGGCGGGGAGCTCGAGGCGGCGGGAATCCGCTCGATCGCGCGCATCGGCGACGCCGACGCGCCCGGGGCCATCGTGCACGCGGTCCACGGCGGCCACCGCTTCGCCCGCGAGTTCGAGTCCGGCGCGGCGGCCGGCGACTATACACGGGACTTTCCGCTTTGATCCGGCGGCCGTCATCACACGCGGGGGCTCGTCATGACTGAATCCAAATCCTGCGACGTCGTCATCATCGGCGGCGGCCACAACGGACTCGTCTGCGCCGCGTATCTCGCGGCGGCCGGCCTGCGGGTCACCGTGCTCGAGCGCCGCCACGTCGTCGGCGGAGCCGCGGTCACCGAGGAGTTCGTCCCCGGATTCCGCAATTCCGTCGCCGCTTACACGGTTTCCCTGCTCAACCCGAAGATCATCGCCGACCTGGACCTCGGCCGGCATGGACTGCGCATCGTCGAGCGTCAGCTGTCGAATTTCCTGCCGCTGGGCGAATCGGGCTACCTGAAGATCGGGGCGGACCGAACCGCGCAGGAGGTGGCCAAATTCTCTGCGGCCGATGCCGGGCGCCTCGACGCCTACGCGCTGCGGCTGGACCGGATCGCCGACGTGCTGCGCGACCTCGTGCTGCAGACGCCGCCGAATGTGACGGACGGCGGCTGGCTCGAGGCGCTGCCCGAGTTGCTGCGCGCGGCGCGCGTGGGCCGCGGCATGGGGCGGCTGGATTTGCCGATGCGCCGCGAACTGCTGGACCTGTTCGTCAAGTCGGCCGGCGACTACCTGGACGGATGGTTCGAGAGCGCGCCGATCAAGGCGGCTTACGGCTTCGACGGCATCGTCGGCAACTACGCGAGTCCCTACGCGGCCGGATCGGCCTACGTGCTGCTGCATCACGTGTTCGGCGAGGTCAACGGCAAAAAGGGTGCGTGGGGTCACGCGATCGGCGGCATGGGCGCGATCACGCAGGCGATGGCGAAGGCCGCGCAGCTTCGCGGCGCGGACATCCGCGTGGGCCACCCGGTTCGCGAAGTGGTCCTCTCCAAGGGGCGCGCGGTCGGTGTGCTGACGGAGTCGGGCGAGATGATTCGCGCGCGCTGCGTGGTGTCCAACCTCAATCCCAAGCTGCTGTTCGGCTCCATGATCGACCGCGGCGCTCTCGACCCGGATTTCGCGCAGCGCATGGACCGCTGGCGCTGCGGGTCGGGGACGTTCCGCATGAACGTCGCCTTGTCCGCATTGCCGGATTTCACGGTGCTGCCCGGCCGGGACCGCGCGCCGCATCATACCTCCGGCATCATCATGGCTCCGTCGCTGGCGTACATGGACCGCGCCTATCTGGACGCCAAGGCGCACGGCTGGTCGAAGCGGCCGATCGTCGAGATGCTGATCCCCTCGACGCTCGACGACAGTCTGTCGCCCGCCGGATGCCACGTGGCGAGCCTGTTCTGCCAGCACGTGGCGCCGTCGCTGCCGGACGGCGCCTCGTGGGACGCGCACCGGGAAGAGGTCGCGGACCTGATGATCGATCTGGTCGATTCGCACGCGCCGAATTTCAAGGCATCCGTGCTCGGACGGCAGATCATGAGCCCGCTCGACCTGGAGCGGACGTTCGGACTGATCGGCGGGGACATCTTTCACGGCGCCTTGAGCCTGGATCAGCTGTTCTCCGCGCGCCCGATGCTGGGTCACGCCGATTATCGCGGGCCGGTCCCGGGCCTGTACCTGTGCGGTTCCGGGACCCACCCCGGCGGCGGCGTCACCGGCGCGCCGGGCCACAATGCCGCCCGCGAGATCCTCAAGGATTATCGCCGCGGCCGCTTGAAGCGGATCTAGGCCTAAGGAAGGCCGGGCGCGCGGTCAGCCGAGCGGCGACACGCCGAACAGGCGGACGTGCGCCCAGGCGACGAAGAGTCCGTACAAGCCGATGCCGAGCACGATCGCGGCCGCGTCGTACCAATACGACGGCGCCGCCGCCTTCGAGGCCGTGACCGCGGGTCTGCGCTTCACCGAGATCCGGTCGACGACGGCCCAGGCGAGAAATCCGCCGAACAGCAGCACGTCGGCGAGTCTTCCGTTCATCAGCAAGTGCGCGAACGCCCAGAACTTCACCGCGGCGAGCATCGGATGCTTGACCGCCGCCTTGATCCGCCCGGGCATATAGGCCGACAACAACAGCGGAAAGACCGGCAGCATGAACAGGAACGTGACGTGGCGCATCCACGACGGCGGCGTGTACAAGACCACCGGCGCCGCCCGCGCGATCGCGAAACCATGCACGATCAACACGAATCCGAGCAGCGATGCGACCGAGTAGAGAGCCTTCCAGCCCCCTTCGCCCAGACGTGCGCGCATGCGCAGGCGCCAGGCCGGCGCGGCGATCGCGATCGAATGGACGCCGAGGAACAGGCAGAGACCGACGATGAGAATATTCATGGCGATGACCTCAACGCCGGCGCGCCCGCGCCGATGCGCGGCGACCGGCGGGTTTGCGCGGCTGGGTGGCACGCCGCGGAACCGCGGCGCGTTTCTTCTTCGAGACGGCCTTCAACGCGACCGGACGGCTGTTCGCCGGCGCGCGCTTCTTGACCTTCGCGCTTCTCTTGACCTTCGCGCGTTTCGTCTTCCCCGCCGCCTTGCGCGCGCCGGACGCCGCGCGCGAGGCCTTGGGCTTGGGCTTCGCCTTGGGCTTGGGCTTCGCAACGCGCGGCATCGGTGCTGCGGCGCCTTCGAGCGCATCCCCCCGCAATTGATCCAGGATCGCCGGATTCTCGAGCGTGGAAACGTCCTGGGAAATTTCCTCGCCGCGCGCAATCGAACGCAACAGACGGCGCATGATCTTGCCGGAGCGTGTCTTCGGCAGGTTGTCGGTCAGCCGGATCTCGTCGGGTTTCGCGATCGGACTCAACTGGTCGGCGACCCAGGCGCGCAACTCGCCGACGAGTGCCTGCGCCGCGGCTCCCGCCGGCTTTCGTCCGTTCACCACGACGAATGCGAACACCGATTCGCCCTTGATTTCGTGTTGGCGGCCGACGACGGCGGCCTCGGCGACCCGCGGATGCGCGACCAGCGCCGACTCGATTTCCATCGTGCCGAGGCGGTGACCGGCGACGTTGAGGACGTCGTCGATCCGGCCCATGATCCAAAAATAGCCGTCCGCATCCCGATGCGCCGAATCGCCGGCGACGTAGTATTTATCGTGGAATTTTTCCCAGTAGGTGCTGAGATACCGCGCGTTGTCGCCCCAGATCGTGCGCAGCATCGACGGCCAGGGCCTTTTGATCACCAGGTAGCCGCCGGCGTCCGCCTTCCTGACCGGGCGGCCCTCGTCGTCGACGATGTCGATGAATATGCCCGGCAGGGGCCTGGCGCAGGAGCCGGGTTTGGTCGCGGTGACGCCCGGCACCGGCGACATCATCGTCGCGCCGGTTTCCGTCTGCCACCAGGTGTCGACGATCGGGCAGCGGCCCCGGCCGATGACGCGGTGATACCACATCCACGCCTCGGGATTGATCGGCTCGCCGACGCTGCCGAGCAGGCGGATTTTCGTCAGGTCGTAACGACGCGGAATTTCGTCGCCCAACTTCATCAACGCGCGGATCGCCGTGGGCGCCGTGTAGAAAATCGTCACTCCGTGGGCCTGACAAAGATCCCAGAACCGGCCGCCGTCGGGAAACGTCGGGGCACCCTCGTACATCACGAGCGTCGCGCCGGCGGCGAGCGGGCCGTAGGCGACATAGGTGTGGCCGGTGATCCAGCCGACATCGGCCGTGCACCAGAACACGTCCGAATCCTTCAGGTCGAACACCCATCTGGTCGTCAGTTTCGCGCCCAGCAGGTAGCCGGCGCTCGCGTGCTGGATGCCCTTCGGCCTGCCCGTCGAACCCGACGTGTACAGCAGGAACAGCGGATCCTCGGCGCCGACCCATTCGGGCTCGCAATGAGCGCCCTGTCCGGCGAGCACGTCGTACCACCAATGGTCGCGTCCGGACTGCATGGTGCAGTCGCCGCCGATGCGCGCGTGGACGATGACGCTTTGCACGGTGTGGCAGCCCTCCTCGAGCGCCTTGTCGACCGCCCGCTTGAGTTCGACGCGATTTCCGCCGCGCCAGCCTCCGTCCGCGGTGATGACCATTTTCGCGCCCGCATCCTCGATGCGATCCCTGACCGCGTTGGCGGAGAAACCGCCGAAGACGACCGAATGCAGCGCGCCGACCCGCGCGCATGCCTGCATCGCGATCACCGCCTCCGGGATCAGCGGCATGTAGATGACGACGCGGTCGCCCTTGCGGATCCCGTGCAGCTTCAGCGCGTTGGCGAACCGGCAGACTTCGGCGTGCAGCTCGCGATAGCTGAGCTTGCGCACATCGCCGGGCTCGCCCTCGAAGATGATCGCGATCTTGTCGGGCCGCTCGACCAGATGTACGTCCAGGCAGTTGTACGAGGCGTTCAGCGTGCCGTCGGCGAACCAGCGGTAGTTCGGCGCCTCGGAGTCGTCGAGCGGCACCGTGAACGGGGTCCGCCACTCCAGCTCCCGCTGCGCGAGGTCCGCCCAAAAGCCGACGTAATCCTCCGCCGCCCGGGCGTGCAGCGCCTCGAGCGCGGCGGCATTGAGGTCGGCCCGTTTGGCGAATGCCGCCGGCGGCTCGAAGAGCCGTTCTTCGTGCAGGACGGATTGAATGTTTTTTTGCGCCACGGCCAGGACTCCCGAATCCGATGAATTCATTCTACGCGTAGATTCCGTTCGCGCGCAGCGCGATGCGCTCCGCCTGACGGCGCAGAACGCCGCCGAATCCCTGCGCATCGAAGAAATCCTGCAGCGCCTGCACGTCGGGACCGCGAGGCCGGAGGCCGTCGAGCCCCAGCGCGAGCGGCGCGTCGCAGACGATGCCGGTCAGGCGACGCGACAGGTAGGCCCCAGCCTTGTGGGCCGCGAGTTTCGCCGCCACGGCGGCCGGGCCGCGCAGCGCCAAGGCCGCGACCCGGCCGAGGTTCGCATAGAGGTCGTCCAGCGAGTCGAAGGCGGCGACCAGGCAGGACGCGGTCTTCGGGCCGACGCCGGGCACGCCCGGAATGTTGTCGGCGGCGTCGCCGGCCAGCGCGAGAAAGTCAGCCATGCGCTCCGGCGCGGCGCCGAAGCGCGCCTCGATGTCATGGTAGTGATAGCGCGCGCGTGCGGGCAGGTCCCAGAAGACGTCGCCGTCGCGGATCAGCTGCGAGAGGTCCTTGTCCTTGGTCAACAGGACGTTGCGCAGCCCGGCCGCGCGGGCGCGCGCGGCCATGGTGCCGATGAGATCGTCAGCCTCGTAGCGGGCGCTCGCGAATTCGGCAACCCCCATGTGCCGGCAGAATTCCCGGCAAAGCTCGAACTGCCGGGCGAGGTCGGCGGGCGGAGGCTCGCGATGGGCCTTGTACGCGGGATAAATGGCGGCGCGGAACGAAGCCTCGCCGCCGCCCTCGAGGTCGAACGCGACGCCGATGCGCTCGGGGCATTCGTGCTCGAGCAGGTCGGCGAGAAAGCGCGCGAAGCCGTAAAGCGCCTGCGTGGCGCGGCCGTCCGGATCGACCAGGTCGCGCGGCATGGAGTGATAGGCGCGGAAGATGAAGCAGCTCGCATCGACGTGATAGACGACGCCCGAACGATCCGGCCGGGTCACATCGGCCAGCGTTGCATGCGTGCGTGCAGCGGACTCGAGCGCGGAAAATGGGCGAGCAGGTACTCCATCTGGTCCGCAAGGACGCGGCGGCCCTTGAGATAGATGTACTCGGCGTAGGTCGGCGTGAACGGAACCGCCAGGAGCTGCATCCCGGCCTGTTCCGGCGTGCGCGAAGCCTTGGCGTTGTTGCACCTGCGGCAGGCGGTGACGACGTTGCCCCAGGTGTCGCGGCCGCCGCGGCTGAACGGGGTCACGTGATCGCGCGACAACAGACCGTACGCGAAGCGCGCCCCGCAATACAGGCACAGGTAGGCGTCGCGGCGGAACAGCGTCTGATTGTTGAGCGGCGGGGTGTAGGCGGCCCCGCGCAGATTGCCTGGATTGCCGGTATGGCCGAGGGTCGCGATGATCGAATTCACGTCGACGATCGTCCTCAACCCGGTGTGCGCGGACGTCCCGCCGTACAGGCGGTACAGGGTCGTTCCGCAGGTGTAGGCCACCTGTCCGGTATGGTAGAGGCGCGCCGCCTCGCGGTAATCGACCCACTCGAGCGGCATTCCCGAAACATCGGTGCGCAGGATCTGTTGCGACAAAGGCTGGACGCCCGCGTCCTCCCGGACGTCCTCGAAGTGGCAACCCCTGTTTGTCGCGGACTCCATACAAGGGTAAAGATAGACGAGTCCTGTGCCATAATTCAACGTATGAGGGAGAACTTAAGATGACCGTCATCGTTGGTGTCCTGGCGGAGACCGCCGCGAATGAAACGCGGGTCGCCGTGGTTCCGGAGGTGGCCGCCAAGCTCAAGGGGCTTGGCGCCGCGGTGCTCATGCAGAACGGCGCAGGCGTCGCCGCGCATTTTCCCGATTCCCTGTACGCGGGCGTCGAGTTTGCGGGTCCGGACGCCATCCTGGCGCGCGCGGACGTGCTGTTGAAGGTCCAGCCGCCGAGCCTGGCCGAGATCAAAGCCTTGAAGCCGGGCGCGGTCGCGATCGGCTTCATGCAGGCCTATTCCCGCACCGACCTGGTACGCGCTCTGCGCGACCAGCGCGTCACGAGTTTTGCGATGGAGCTCGTCCCCCGCATCTCCCGCGCCCAATCCATGGACGCGCTGTCCTCGCAGGCGGCGGTGGCCGGGTACAAGGCGGTGCTGATCGGCGCCAATGCGCTGGAGAAATTCCTGCCGATGCTGACGACCGCGGCCGGGACGATCCGGCCCGCCACGGTGCTGGTGATCGGCGCCGGGGTCGCCGGACTCCAGGCGATCGCGACCGCGAAACGACTCGGCGCGGTGGTCGAGGCCTACGACGTGCGCGGCGCCACCCGGGATCAGGTGAAGTCGCTGGGGGCGAAATTCGTGGAAACCGGGGTGTCGGCGGACGGCGCCGGCGGTTACGCGCGCGAATTGACGGACGAGGAAAAGGCGAAACAACAGGCGGTGCTCGACGCGCGCATCGCGGCGAGCGACATCGTGATCACCACGGCCTCGGTGCCGGGACGCGCGGCCCCGCGCATCGTCGGCGAGGCGGCGGTCGCGCGGATGAAACCCGGATCCGTGGTCGTCGACATCGCCGCCGAACAGGGCGGCAACTGTGCGCTGACGCACGCCGGCGAGACCGTATTGCATCATGGCGTCAAGATCATCGGACCGGTCAACCTGCCGGCGACGCTGCCTTTTCACGCGAGCGAGATGTATTCGCGAAACCTGCTGAACCTGTTGAAGCCGGCCCTGGTTGACGGCGCCCTGCGCATCGACTGGACGGACGAGGTTTTCGCGGGGGCGGTCCTGACTCACGAAGGACAGATCCGGCACGAAGCCACGCGCAAGATCGTGGAAGGGTAGTGAACTCATGATTGACGGCGTCATAGCGCTCTATATTTTCATGCTGGCGGCATTCACCGGTTACGAGGTGATATCGCGGGTCCCCGTGATCCTGCACACGCCGCTGATGTCGGGATCGAATTTCGTGCACGGCATCGTGCTGGTCGGCGCGATGGTCGCCCTGGCGACCGCCGACACGACCCTGGTGCGCGTGATCGGCTCCATCGGGGTGTTTCTGGCGGCGGGCAACGCGGTGGGCGGGTACGTGGTGACCGAGCGCATGCTGCAGATGTTCGTCAACGCCGGAAAGAACAGGGGCAAGGGCCGATGAGCGGCGCGGGGATGTCGACCCAGACCCTGGTCCAGCTCAGCTACCTGGTTGCGGCCGGCCTGTTCATCGTCGGCCTGAAGCGCATGAGTTCGCCGTTGACCGCGGTCAGCGGCGTGCGCTGGGCGGGCGTCGGCATGGTGCTCGCCACGCTCGTGACGCTCGCCTTCATGGGAGCCTCGACGCTCAATCTGGGCCTGGTGATCGGCGCGGTGGCGGTCGGCGGGGGCATCGCCTGGGTGAGCGGCAAGCGCGTCGCGATGACCGACATGCCGCAGATGATCGCGCTGTACAACGGCATGGGCGGCGGCGCGGCCGCGGCCATCGCGGCCGTGGAGCTCTACGGCGGGGGATCGCAGAGCACGACCCATCTTTGCATCGCGCTGATCGGCGGATTCATCGGGTCCGTGTCCTTCAGCGGCAGCCTGATCGCCTTCGGGAAGCTGCAGGGACTGATCACCAAGTCCATCCGCTTCGGCGGCCAGAAAATCGTCAATTTGGCGATACTCCTCGGCACCGTCGCCGCCGGCGTGATGATCGTCGCCGGCGCCAACGCATCCGCTCCGCTGATTTCCGCGTTCTTCATCCTCGCGTTGATGCTGGGCGTGGCGATGACCCTGCCGATCGGCGGCGCCGACATGCCGGTCGTCATCTCCCTGTACAACGCGTTGACGGGTCTTGCGGTCGGATTCGAGGGTTTCGTGCTGGACAACGCGGCGATGATCATCGCCGGCACCGTCGTCGGCGCGGCCGGCACGCTGCTGACCCAATTGATGGCGAAGGCGATGAATCGGTCGCTCAGCAACGTGCTGTTCTCGAACTTCGGCGAGAGCGGCGCGGCCGCGGGAACCGTGGCCGGGACGCAGAAGCCGATCGAGAGCTCGGACGCCGGCGTCATGCTGGCGTATTCGCAGAAGGTGATCGTGGTGCCGGGCTACGGCATGGCCGTCGCGCAGGCGCAGCACAAGGTGTGGGAATTGTGCCAGCTGCTGATCGAGCACGGCGTGCAGGTGCGGTTCGCGATTCATCCGGTCGCCGGACGCATGCCGGGCCACATGAACGTGCTGCTCGCCGAGGCCGGTGTCCCGTACGACCTGATCTCCGATCTGGACGAGATCAACGCCGAGTTCGAGACCGCGGACGTGACCTTGATCATCGGCGCCAACGACGTCGTCAACCCCGACGCCCGCAGCAACCGCCAGAGCCCGATCTTCGGCATGCCGATCTTGAACGCCGACAAGGCCAAGAACGTCATCGTCATCAAGCGCGGCCAGGGCCAGGGATTTTCCGGGATAGACAACGCGCTGTTCGGACTCGACCAGACGCGCATGTTGTACGGCGACGCGCAGTCGGCCGCCGGTCAGCTGATTCAGGCGGTCAAAGCGGCCGGTTGAGGCCCCTCGGTCGGCGGCGACCGGACTTCAGCGCCGCCTCGGGTGCCAGGCGCGCAGGACGTTGCGCCGCTGTTGCGGGCTCATGCTGCGCCATTGGCGCTGCAATGCCCGGCGGCGTTCCGGCGGCATTTGCCGGAACCTTTGATAAGCGGCACGAATCTGCTGCCGCTTCTCCGGCGGCAGACTCTTGAAGTAGCGCCAGCGCTGCCGCACCAGCGCGCGCTGCGCCGGAGACATCGCCCGCCAGCGGCGGAATCCTTGCCGGGCCCGCAGGCGCTGCTGCGGCGACATCCGCAGCCATCGCTGGCTGCCCCGCGCGAGCGCGCGCTGACGAGCCGGCGGCAGCTGGTCCCAGCGGTCCTTGAACGTCCCGAGCAGGCGCTGTTGCGCCGGCGACAAGGCCTGCCAGGACTCTCCCTGCGCGGCACCCGCGCCCGACCAGCCCGCGGGGGGAGGCGTCTGCGCCGCCGCCGCGCCGGCCAGCACGACCGTCAACATGAGCCCACCGATCAATTGCCTGGTCATTGCTTCGAATCCTGTCGCGGCGGGACCGGCGCCTGAGTCTGCTGACCTGAGCGCTTCATGAACTCCCACCATTTCTGGTCTGGAACGTCTTTGTCTCCCAAGAACTCGATCAAGGCGCTGTCCGGCACCGGATCCGCCGTCGATGCCTCCGCGGATCGGGGAGCCGCCGGCGGCGGCGGCGGCGCGGGCACCGCGGCACCGGCGGACAAGGCCGCGAGCACCAGGCCGGCGGACCAATTCGGCTCGAACTTCAAGCCGCCCTCAACCGCGATCACCGGCGGAAGCCTGGTCGGCTCCCGCGGCCACCCACGCATAGAATTCCACGTCGTCGCGCATCATATCCAACGCGTCGCCGGATCCAGAGCCGGAGGCGGCGACAATGTCCAGATCTTCCAGGCCGGTCCTTCCGTTCCCGGTTCCGATCGGAGCCGGGGGCGCGCCGGTCGGCCATGAGGACCACAAGGCCACCGCGATCAAGGCGGCCGCGGCCATGCCCGCCGCGGCGCTGACCATCGGCAGACGGAGCCGGAACCGGCGGTTCCCGGCAGCGGCGTCGAGCGCCGCGTGGCGCGCCACGTTGAGCCGCGACTGCACGCGCATGTCGATCGCGGCCACGCTCGCATCGAACAGTGCGCGGCTGCGCGTTTCCAAATCCGGCGGATTCTGTTGTTGCATCACCAAACCTCGCCCAACTGCTCGCGCAGGCTGTGCACCGCGCGTGAGTAATGTGTTTTCACGCTGCCCTCGGAACAGCGCATCGCCCGGGCGGTCTCGGCAACGTCCATGCCCTCGAGATTGCGCAGCATGAAGGCCTCGCGCTGCCGGGCCGGCAGCGCGCGCAGCGACGCCTCGAGCTTCTGGATCGCCTGGGACTGCATCAGCCGTTCCGCCCCATCGGGTCCCGGATCCGCGGCGGCGTCCAAAGGATCCAGCTCCGCGCCCTCCGCATCCTGCTTCGGCCCCGGAAGCCAGGTCATCAGCCGCTTGCGCAACGTGCGCCGCCGCTGGACGTCGCGAATGCCGTTCTGAAGGATGCGATAGAACAACGGTCGCCATTCGGCGCTCGGCTTGGCTGCATAGTGCCGCACGAGTTTGAGCATCGCGTCCTGAACCACGTCGAGCGCATCATCGACGTCCCGCAAGCCAACTTGCGCGATGCGGAACGCGCGGCGTTCGACTTCGGCCAAAAACTTGTCCAATTCTTTCGCGTGATCCAGAGCCGCGTCCTCGAAACCCGTGGTCTGACCTTCCCAGGTCATCGCAGCCGGCGTCAGCGTAACAAACCTCGCCATTCGCGTCCCCTCGACGTCGACGTACCGTATCGTGTGCAGGTATAAACGCGGCGCGGGCTTTGCGGTTGACGCGCTTGGCGTGCATCGGATCAGAGACTTACGCACATCGGGCATCGAAGCCGATGTAACACTTCCGCAATACATCTCCAGACGAGATACAGAGGGCCTCGTAAGACTATGATAAATATTATAATGTATGAATTTCGGCCACTTTTTCGCCAATCTGTCCCCGACTCGAAATAGAACGGGGACTTGGGCGTGTTGATCCCGGTTTCTCAACAGACTTATCCACAGGTATTGTGGAAAACTCGCACACCTTGATATTGCAGGTCGCGCTCGATACGCCGCTGCGGCGATTATTCGATTACCTGCCGCCGGTCGAGGTTGCGACCAATGCGGATGCGGCCGGATGCGTGGCGCAACCGGGCGTGCGGGTGCGTGTTCCATTCGGGCGGCGCGTCCAGGTCGGCATCGTCGTCGCGATAGCCCGGGAGTCGACGGTGGCTCCGGCGAAATTGCGCGCCGCGCTGGAAGTCCTCGATCGCCAACCCGTCTTCGATTCGGTCACGTTCGAGCTGTTGCGCTGGGCGGCGGCGTATTACCACCATCCGGTCGGCGAGGTGTTCGCCGCCGCGCTGCCGGCCGGCGTCCGCGCCGGCCGCGCGACTGCCGATGAAGAGAGCCGCTGGGAGCTGACGGAGTCCGGGCGCGCCGAGTTGGCCGCCCCGTCGAACCGGCGCGCGCCCAAACAGCGCGGCTTGCTCGCCGCCCTGGCGCAAAGCGGTGGCGGCACGGCCGCGGAACTCATCCCCCCCTGGAAGCCGCAACAGCTGCGCGCCGCCGAGGATCGGGGCTGGATTCGGCGGAAACAGGTGGCCGTCGGCGGCGAGACCGCCACCTCGGCCGCGCCGCGGGCGCGGCCGTCGGACGTGACGCTGACCCCGGCGCAGGAGCAGGCCGTGGCGGCGATACTCGCCTCCAAGGACCGATACAGCGCCATCCTGCTTCACGGCGTGACCGGCAGCGGCAAGACCGAGGTCTATCTACGGGCGATCGACGCGCTGATCGCCGACGGCGGTCAAGCCCTGGTGCTGGTCCCCGAAATTTCCCTGACTCCGCAGCTGCTGGAGCGATTCCAGCAGCGCTTCGACACCGAGCCCGCGATCCTGCACTCGGCGCTCGCGGGCGTCGAACGCCGCGACGCATGGCGCCGGGCGCGCAGCGGCGAGGCCAGGGTGATCATCGGCACGCGTTCGGCGGTTTTCGCGTCGCTGCCGCGCCTCGCCCTGATCGTCATCGACGAGGAACACGACGCCTCGTACAAGCAGCACGAGGGATTCCGCTATTCGGCCCGCGACCTGGGCGTGCTCCGGGCGCGGCGCGCCGATGTGCCGGTCGTGCTGGGCTCGGCGACCCCGTCGCTGGAGACGCTGGACAACGTGGCTCACGGCCGCTACGCGCGGCTGATCCTGCCCGAACGGCCGGGTGCCGCCAGCGCGTCCCGGATGGCGCTGGTCGACCTGCGCACCCATCGGCCGGACGACGGCGTGTCGCCGCCGGTGATGCGCGCGATGACCGCCCACCTCGCCGCCGGCGGCCAGGTCATCGTGTTCTTGAACCGCCGCGGCTACGCGCCGACGCTCTATTGCAATGCTTGCGGCTGGATCGCGGACTGCAAGCGCTGCGATGCGCGGATGACGCTGCACCGGCGGGCCGGCCAGTTGCGCTGCCATCACTGCGGCGCGCAGCGCCAGGCCGCGGCCGACTGCGAGGCCTGCGGCAGGACTCTGCAGCCGATCGGCCAGGGCACCGAACGAATAGAGGAAACGCTCGCCCGGCTGTTTCCGGGGTTCCCGCTCGCGCGGCTCGACCGCGACACGGCGACGGCGCGCGGCGCGGTGCAGGCGGTGCTCGCGCGCGTGCACAGCGGCGAAGCCCGGATCCTGGTCGGCACGCAGATGTTGACGAAGGGCCACCATTTTCCGGATGTCAGCCTGGTGATCATCCTCGATGCCGACCAAGGGTTGTTCGCGACCGATTACCGCGCCGCCGAACGCCTGGCCCAGACCATCATCCAGGTCGCCGGCCGGGCGGGCCGGGCGGCGCGCGCCGGCGAGGTCCTGATCCAGACCGAATTCCCGGAGCACCCGCTGCTCAATCGGCTGATCACCGCCGGCTATGATTCATTTGCCGAAAGCGCGCTGCAGGAACGCCGCGAAGCGCACTGGCCGCCGTACTCCCGGCTCGCGCTGCTGCGCGCCGAAGCCCGGGATGCACGACGGCTGGACGCATTCCTGCAGGCGGCGGCCGACGTCGGCCGTGCCATCGAGGCGGCCCGCGGACGGGACCAAGGGATCCGGATTCTGGGTCCGGCGAGTGCGCTGATCGCGCGGCGCGCCGATCACTTCCGCGCCCAGGTGTTGGTGGAGGCCGACGACCGGGGGGCACTGCAGCGCTTTCTGTCGGCGTGGCTCCCGCGGATCGAGGCCGCGGGAGCTCCGGCCGGGCTGCGCTGGTCGATCGACGTTGATCCGCTCGAGGTCGATTGACCGGATTCGGGTAAACTGCCGACCCCTGCGGATTGGCCGAGAACGGAATCGCGTGTGAAGAAATTGATCGAAAGCCTGCTGCGTCAGGCCCTGAGTGCGCTACCGGAGGGCCGCGTACCGCCGGATGCGCGGGCGACGGACGTCGAAGTGGAACGCACGCGCGACCCCGCGCACGGCGACTTCGCGAGCAATCTGGCCATGCGACTCGCGAAGGCGACCCGCCAGAACCCGCGCGCCCTGGCCGAGGCGCTGATCGAGTCGCTGCCCGGACACCCGCTGGTCGCGAAAGCCGAGGTGGCCGGCGCCGGCTTCATCAATTTCTTCCTGAAGGACGCCGCGTATTACGAGGAAGTGGCGCGCATCCTCGCCGACTCGGGGCGCTACGGCCGCTCCGACCATGGCGGCGGCAGGCGGGTCTTGCTGGAATTCGTTTCCGCCAATCCGACGGGCCCGCTTCACGTCGGCCACGGCAGGCACGCCGCCTATGGCGCCACGCTCGGAAACCTGCTCGAGGCGACGGGCTATCGGGTCACACGCGAATATTACGTGAACGACGCCGGGCGACAGATGGAAATCCTCGCCGTCAGCACCTGGCTGCGGTACCTGGAGCGCTGCGGCGAAACGCTCGAGTTCCCGGCGAACGGCTACCGCGGGGATTACATCGCGGCGATCGCCGCTCAGCTGCACGTGGCGGTCGGCGCGGAACTGCGCCGCCCTTCCGCCGAGATATTCGCGGGGCTGCCCGAGGATGAACCGCGCGGCGGCGACAAGGACGTGTACATCGACGCGTTGATCGCCCGCGCGCGCGCGCTGATCGGCGCGGCCGAATTCCGCCGGGTGCTCTCCTTCGCCCTCGATGACATCCTGCGCGACATCCAGCAGGACCTCGGCGAATTCGGCGTCCGCTTCGACCGCTGGTTTTCAGAGCGCAGCCTGGAGGAAGACGGGTCCGTCGACCGCGCGCTCGCCGCGCTCGAGCAGGCCGGGCATGCCTACCGCAAGGACGGCGCGCTGTGGTTCAAGAGCAGTGACTTCGGCGACGAGAAGGACCGGGTCATGGTCCGGGACAACGGCGTCAAGACCTACTTCGCGTCCGACATCGCCTACATCTTCAACAAACTGGCGCGCGGTTTCGATCACCTCCTGTATGTGTGGGGGGCCGATCACCACGGCTACATCGCGCGCCTGCGCGCGGGACTCGTGGCCGGGGGCGGCCCTGTCGGATGTTTCGAAGTGCGCCTGGTCCAATTCGTATCCCTGTACCGGGGCGGCGAGAAGGCGCAGATGTCGACGCGCTCGGGCGAGTTCGTCACGCTGCGCGACTTGCGCCGCGAGGTCGGCAACGACGCCGCGCGCCTGTTCTACGTGATGCGCAGCAACGACCAACATCTGGACTTCGACCTGGAATTGGCGACCTCGCGGTCGAACGAGAATCCGGTTTTCTACATCCAGTACGCCCACGCGCGTCTCGCGAGCGTCATGCGCCAGCTGCGTGACCGCGGGTTGGAGCACGACGGCCGGCAGGGACTCGCGCAGCTCCGGCTGCTGGTCGAGCCGCAGGAAGTGGTGTTGATGAAACGCCTGTCCCAATATCCAGAAACGGTCGAGCAGGCCGCGCTGCAGCGTGCGCCGCACCTGCTGGTGCACTACCTGCGGGATTTGGCGAACGATTTCCACACCAACTACAGCGCACATCAGCTGCTCGTGGAAGATCCGGCGCTGCGCGACGCGCGCCTGACGCTGTCGCTCGCCGCGCAGACGGTCATCCGCAACGGCCTGGAAATTCTGGGCGTGTCCGCGCCTGAGTCGATGTAGCGTCCGCGCATGGCACGAGACTACAAACCCCGACGCGCGCGGCCAGCATCCGGCCTTCCGGGCTGGGCCGGCGCGCTGATCGGCCTCGTGTTCGGTCTCGCGATCGCCGGCTACGTCTATCTGAAGGATCACCGGCCGCCGCCGGCCGTCACGACTCCGGTCCGGGGCCCGAAAAAGAAGCCGCGCGCCAACCACGCGTCCGGCGAGACGCCGGCCGCGGCCACAGGCGACGCCTCGGCGGCGGGCGGGTACGACTTCTACAAGATGCTGCCGAGCTTTGCGGTGGTCGTACCGCCGAACGGCAAGAACGCCAAACCCGTCATCGTGGCCACCCCCGAGACGCGCCCTGGGACCTACGTGCTGCAGGCCGGCTCGTACAAGAATTTCGCGGATGCGGACCGCATCCGCGCGCAGCTCGCGCTGCAGGGAATCGAGTCGAAGGTGCAGGAAGTCTCGGTCGGCAACGATACCTGGCACCGCATCCGCATCGGGCCGGTCTCGGATCTCAAGGAGTTGAACCGGATGCGCGCCATCCTCCGCAAGGCGAACATCGACGCATTGGTCATTCGCGTCGGCGACTGAGCGCGGGCCGGGGCGGGGGTCAGTCCTCGCCCAGTTGGCGGAAATCGACGCCGAGCGCCCGCAGCTTGCGGTACAGGTGCGTCCGCTCCATGCCGACCCGCTTCGCCAGCTGCCCGACCTTGCCGTTGCACAACAGCAGCTGCTGCTGCAGATAGGCCCTTTCGAACTGTTCGCGGGCCTCGCGCAAGGGCAACGCGAGCAGATCCTGCTTGACCAGGGGTTCGTCGACCGCACTTTTCTCCGCGAGTTCGCGTTCGACCTCCTCGAGGCCGATCTCCTCGCCGTTGCCGAGGATCAGCACGCGCTGGACCAGATTCTTCAGTTCGACGACGTTGCCGGGCCACGGATAGTTGCGCAGCCGGTTCTGCGCCGCGACGCTGAAGCGGCGCAGCGGCAGGTGCTGATCGTCGACCAGGCGGTCGACGTAATAGCGCAGCAAATCCGGAACGTCCTCCGCGTAGTCCCGCAGCGGCGGCACCTTCAGCGTGATGACGCCCAGCTGGGAAAACAGGTCACGGCGGAACGAATCGGCGCCAGCGCGCTGATCCAGTCCCTCCTGCGCCGAACTCACCCAGCGGACGTCCACCGGCAGCGCGGCGCCGCCGCCCACCCGCGTGAAGGACTGCTGCTCGATCATGCCGGCGAGCAGGCGCTGCGCCTCGGCGTTCAAGTCCTCGAGCCCGTTGAGGTACAAGGTGCCCCCCGCGGCGCGTTCGACGGCGCCCCCCTCGATCCGGCCGTCCTTTTCCGAGCCGAAAAGCACGGTCGCGGGATCCGACCCGAGGCTCGCCGCGACGACGACGACGAACGGATGCGACGCGCGCGCGCTCAGCGAGTGCAGATAGCGCGCGTAGGCCTCGCGCCCCGAACCCGCCTCGCCGACGAACATCACCGGCGAGTTGCTGGGCGCGACCTGTTGAATCTGCTCGCGCAGCAGCTGGGTCGCCCTCCCCTTGCCGATCGGCACCGCGAGCGAACCGCCGTGCGCGCGCATCGCGACGCGCTTTCGCCGGCCGGCATCGAGCGCGCGTTCCACCGTGCGCAGCAGCTTGGTCAGGGACAGCGGTTTTTCGACGAAGTCGAAGGCGCCGAGCCGGGTCGCCTCGACCGCGGTCTCCACCGTGCCGTGTCCGGACATCATCACCACCGGACAGTCGTAGCCCGGCGTTTCGGACCATTCCCGCAGCAGCGTGATGCCGTCCGTGTCGGGCATCCAGATGTCCAGCAGCACCAGGTCCGGCACCCGCTGCGCGCGCGCGGCGCGCGCCTCCGAGGCGGCGGCCGCAACGTCCACCTCATAGCCTTCCTCGGTCAGTATCTCCTGCAGCAGCTCGCGGATATCCGCCTCGTCATCGACCACCAAAATCCTGGACGCGGTCATACGCGTTCTCTCCTGTGTTCACCCTTGCGCGAATCGCGCGCGCCGGACGAGCGCGCGCCATCACCCAAAGGCAGTACGATTTTCACCCGGGCGCCGCCCAGGGGCCGATTATCCGCTTCTATTCGCCCGCCGTGTTCCTCGACGATCTTTTTCACGATCGCGAGCCCGAGCCCCGTGCCCTTCGGTTTGCTGGTGACATAAGGGTCGAATACGGTGCCGATCAGGTCGCGCTGGAAGCCGGGGCCGTTGTCGCCGACGACGATTGACGCGGAGTGCCTGGCGCCGTCGTCGGCGAGATGCGTCCCGATCTCGATGCGCGCGTCCTCACGGCCTTCGAGCGCCTCGATGGAGTTGGTCAGCAGATTGTTGAGAATCTGCCTGATTCGCATTCGATCCGCGGAAATCGGCGGCAGCTGTTCGTCCAGGTCCAGCGTCATCTCCACGTCGTGCGCCTGGGCACGGTACAGGTCGACGACCTCGGTGACCAGCTGGTTCAAGTCGAAGCGCGCGAAATGCAGGTCCGGCGCGCGGGCGTATTCGCTGAAGGCATTGACCATCTGCTTCATCGCATCGACTTGCGCGACGATCGTGTGGGTCGCCCGCTCCAGGATCTGCGCGTCCTGCGCATTCATGCTGCCGAGAAACTTGCGGCGCATGCGCTCGGCCGACAGCTGGATCGGCGTCAGGGGGTTCTTGATCTCGTGGGCGAGCCTGCGCGCGACCTCGCCCCAGGCCGCGTCGCGCTGCGCCTGCAGCAGGGTCGTGATGTCGTCGAACACCAGAACGACCCCCGGGTCCTCGCCGCCGTCGTTCGGCAGCGCGGTGCAGGCGCACATCAAGACGCGCTTGCCGCTGTCGGAGGACAGTTCGAGCTGTTCGCGCCAGTCGCGCTCGCGGCCTCCCAGGCGCTGCTTGACGGCGCCCTGGAACTGCGCGAAGAAGGGCGTGTCGCTGATGGACTCGTCGAACACCTTGCCGACGGCGCCCTCCAGGTCGACCCCGAGAATGGCGCTGGCCGCCTGGTTCGCGGTGCGCACCCGGAGGTCGGGCTCCAGCGCGACGACGCCGGTCGACAGCCGCGCCAGGATGACCGCGAGCCCGGCGCGTTCGGCCTCCACCGCCTGCTGGCTGCGACGGGTCTCGAGGCGCGCGCGGGCCAGGCGCTTGGTCATCTCGTTGAACGATGTCACCAGATGGCCGAGTTCGTCGCGGGACGGCAGCGGCAGCTGCGTGTCGTAGTCGCCGCGCGCGACGGCGCGGGTTCCCGCGATCAAGTCCTGCACGGGCTGCACCAGCCTTTGCGCGGCGAAGAACGCGCCGTAGACCGCCGCGAGCAGCGACAGCAGCACGACGAAGGTGAGGATCAGCATGAACGTCGATTTCAGCGGCCGGCGCAGCTGCACCAGGTTCGCATACTGGGTGTACGAGCGCTGCACGGTGTCCGCGAGCTCGCTGAGCTGCTCCGGGACGGGATAGAGCGCGATCAGCACCCGCGCGGACGCATCGCCGCCGCCGTCGATCGGCGATGCCGCGCGGATCACGTAGCCTCCCGCGGAGTCCGTGTCGAGACTCGCGTAGGATCGTCCGCGGCGCACCTGCAGCATCATCTCCTTCGTCGCCGGCAGCGGCACCGAATCGATCGGCCTGTCCGAACTCGTCGCGAGAATCCGCATGCGCGGGCCGACGACCGTGAACTCCATCGCCGTGCTCTCGCGCCGCGCGCGGTCGAGCGTCGCGATCAGGTCGAAATCCGACAGGCCGGACAGGGATCGCGCGACGGCGGCGGTGTTCTGCTGAAAGTCCCGCACGCGCAGGTCCAGCGCCGCTCGCGACAGATTGCGCGTGTCCTTCAAACCTTGGCTCACCTCGAGCTCGAACCAGCTGTCGATGCCCCGGTTCAGGAACTGCAGCGCGAAATAGAAGACGACGAGGATCGGCCCCACGGCGAGCGCGCTGAACACCGCGACGGTTCGGGCCTTGAGGCGGGAACCCGGCGCGTGACGGCGGTACTCGCGCAACAGCCCCAGAAGCTTCCCGACCAGCAGCACGAACAGGGTCAACAGGCCGGCGATGTTGATCAGCAGGATCCACGGCAGCCAGCGGTCGAATTTCTCCGAGTTCTGCGCGGCGGACGCCAGCAGGAAAAGCGCCACCAGCCACAGCACCACGCCGAATCCGACGAGCGCCGTCGCACCGTACTTGCGAACTACGGCCGCAACGTCCACGAATACCAGTCGCTCTCGCGATGCCATTCACTGACCCAGAACATCAGGATGCGCAGGGTGAGCGGCACCGCGCCGTAGTCGAGCTTCGCGCGCACGCTGACCTCGTAGCGGTGCCGGGCCGAGACCAGTGATTTGTCGAGCACCGGCAGCCCCTCGATCCGGGATAGCTGGTCGATCGCGGCATCGACGGTCGGCAGGGATTCCTGCTGGCCGCTGTTGTCGTTGCGCAGGATGTAGCGCGCGCTGACCGCGTTGTATTGCAGCCGGTAACGCTGCGTGAGCTCGGCGACGCCGGTGTTCGGCAGGTAGGCGCGCACGCGTTTGATCACCAGATCGACTTCGAGCGTCAGCGGCACGCCGTCCGCCAGGCCGCGTTTGACCGCATCGCCGATCGGCAGCAACAAGCTGGCGTCTAGGTGGTACACACCGTCCCGCAGGTCCAGGTCCGCCGAATGCACGTCGAACTGTCCCTGCAGTCCGTCCGCCACGGCGACCGCCGCGCCGAGGCTGGCCGTCGCGAGCAACGCGGCGAGCCACAGCCGCGCGAACGCCCCCCTTGATAGGGGCGCCATCCGCCGCCGGCCGCTGCTAGTGGAGAAGAACGCGTTCATCTTTTATTGACGGCAGCATAATAGAACCCATCGGCACCCGCCTCCCCGGGAAGGATCTGGCGGCCGAAGCGGTCGGCGACGCCAAGCCCCGGCCATCCGGCCCAGGCATCGGACGGGACGGCCACTGCATCGGGCACCGTGGCGATGAATTGTGCCAGCACTTCACGATTCTCGCGGTGCGTGAAGGTGCAGGTGGCGTAGACCAGGCGACCGCCGGGGGCCAGCATGGACCAGGCCGAGCGCAGCAGGCGCGTCTGCACGGAATGCAATTTATTCAAGTCGGCCGCGGACTTACGCAGCCGGATGTCGGGGTGCCGACGGATCACGCCGAGACCGGAACAGGGGGCGTCGAGCAGGATCCGATCGAACTGCCGCCCGTCCCACCAGGACGCGGGGTCCCCCGTGTCGGCAGCGATCAGGCGTGCGCTGAACGCCCCGCGCTCGAGGTTCTCCCGAACCTTGGCGAGGCGCTTCGGGTCTACGTCGACGGCAATCAACTCGCCGAGCTTGGTTTCGCGTTCGGCGATCAAACCGGTCTTGCCTCCGGGCGCCGCGCACGCATCGAGAACGCGCTGACCGGGCCGCAGGTCGAGCGGATACACGGCGCATTGCGCACCGAGGTCCTGCACCGATGCGAGGCCTTCGGTGAAGCCCGGCAGCGTGCGCACGTCGCGGGCCTCCTCGAGGCGCAGCGCGAACGGGACGCGGGCATCGGCGCGAGCGCCGATGCCCGCGTCGCGCAGGCGTTCCACGTACGCGGCGGCGGTCGTGCGCCGTGCGTCGACCCGGAGCCACATCGGTGCTTGCGAGTCCAAGGCCTCGAGCACGGAGTCCGCCTGCTCGGGCCATTCGGTGCGCAAGACCGTCGCGATCCACGCCGGCGACGCATGGCGCGCCGCGGCATCCCGGAGGAGCCAGGCGTCGATCGCGGGACGTTCGCGCAGATATCGGCGCAGCACCGCATTGATGAGGCCCGCCGCGCGCCGGGCGGAACCGGCCTTGGCGGCGTCGACCGCGGCATCGACGATCGCGTAGGCCGGGGTGCGGGCGTCCTCCAGCTCGAACAGCGCGACCGACAGCAGTGCGCGCACCAGCGGTTCCAGCCGGTCGATCGGCTGGCTCGACAAGCCCCCGAGTATCAGCTGGTGCCGGTGGTAGCCGCGGACCGCGCCGTAGGCCAGCGAGCGGATCGCCGAGGCACGCGCCGGGTCGGCGCCGGCCACGCTCTCCTGCAGGCAGACGTCCAGGCTCGCTCCCTCGCGCAGCACCCGGGCGACGGCCGCGGCGGCCGGCAAGCGCGCGGCAAATGCCGTGCTCATGGTCCGGTGAATCTCGCGCCGAGCAAGGACTCGGCGTTCGCGAAACTCGCGGCCTCCTGCACCTTGCGCCCCGGCAATTGCAGGCGGGTGATGCGCAACGTCCCGCGCCCGCAGGCGACGTCGATGCCCGCCTTCGACACCGCCAGGACCGTGCCGGGCGCGGGCCCGGCGTCCGGCGATCCAGGCTCCGGCGCGGCGATCACGGCCTCCCAGATGCGCAATTGCAGGCCGCGGTGCCGGGTCTCCGCGATCGGCCAGGGATTGAAGGCGCGCACCCGGCGGTCGATCGCGACGGCGTCGGCACTCCAATCGACCAGGGCTTCGGATTTGTCGATTTTGGCGGCGTAGCAGACTCCGTCCGCGGGCTGCGGCGTCGCGACCAACGGGCCGCGCGCGAGCGCCTCCAGCGTGTCGCGGATCAGCGCCGCGCCGGCGGCCGCGAGCGTCGCCGTCAGCGTCAGGGCGGTTTCGCGCGGCGAAATTTCGACGGCACGAATCGCGAGCACCGGGCCGGTGTCGAGCCCCCTCTCCATGCGCATGATCGACACGCCGGTGACGGGATCGCCGGCGAGCAAGGCCCTCTGGATCGGCGCGGCACCGCGCCAACGCGGCAGCAGCGACGCATGAATATTGATGCAGCCGAATCGGGGTACCGCCAAGGCCTCGGCCGGCAGGATCAAGCCGTAGGCCGCGACGACGAACACGTCGACTCCGAGGCCGCGCAGCAAGTCGATCGCCTCGGAGGATTTGAAGCTGGGCGGCTGCAGCACGGGCAGTCCCAACTGTGCGGCGCACAATTTCACCGGACTCGGTTGAGCGACGCGGCCGCGTCCCGCGGGTCGGTCCGCTTGGGTGAACACACCGCGAATGTCGTGGCCGGCCGCATGCAGCGCTTCGAGCGCCGGTACCGCAAACGACGGCGTACCGGCGAAGGCCAGCCGCAGGGAACAGGCTTCGCCGCTCAAGGGTTCAAGTGACCGGCGCGGCGGTACGTGCCTCGCTGCCGACGGTGCGCTGCCGGCGCTCCTTGGCGAGCCGCCGCCGGATGACCTGACGTTTCAGCTCCGACAGATAATCGACGAACAGCCGGCCGTCCAGGTGGTCCATTTCATGCTGGATGCACACCGCCGTCAGCCCCAGGGCCTCCAGTTCGAACGTCGCACCGTTTCGATCCAGCGCACGCACGCGGATTTTCTGGGCGCGCGTGACGTTGGCGTAGATGCCGGGCAGCGAAAGACATCCCTCCTCGCAAGGCTGTGGCGCCTCGCTTGCGACGATTTCGGGATTGATCAGCACGATCGGCCGATTCCGCTCTTCGCTGACGTCCAGGACGAGGAGTCGCCGATGCACATCGACCTGCGTCGCCGCAAGACCGACGCCGTTCGAGCCATACATCGTCTCCAGCAGATCATCGGCGAGACGCCGCACCACGCCGTCGACGGCCGCAATCGGCGCCGCCTTGGTGCGCAGGCGCGGATCGGGATATTCGAGGATTGCCAGCTTTGTCATCGGCGTTATGAGAGCAATTTCGTGTTTTTGGCCAAAGAATGTTGCTAAAGTTCCAGCACTGCTTAACTTAATTCGAGCCGACGTGGCCGCAGCCAGTGCCTCTGAAAACCTAAAACGAGCGCTATGTACCGGTTGTCGTCGGCAGACCCGCAGTATATCAGTCAGGCCCATCACGACGAACCAGGTGGACCCAAGGGAGCAACGCGAATGCAGCCGCAGACGATCCGGCAATTGATGATTGGACCTCATCGGGCAGGCGCCCTGTTACTGGCCGTGGCGCTGGTCGCCGGGGCGGTCTACTT
>JBBISV010000010.1:0-45700 GCA_037441085.1 Gammaproteobacteria bacterium
CCAGTGCGCGACCCAGCCCGCGGTGCGGGCGATCGCGAACATCACCGTGAACATGGAACGCGGTATGCCGATCGCGCTGTAGATGATCCCCGAATAGAAGTCGACGTTCGGATAGAGCTTGCGCGAGACGAAATACTCGTCCTTCAGCGCGATTTCCTCGAGCCGCAGCGACAATTCGAACAGGGGCGAATCGGTCCGGCCGAGCTTCTCGAGCACCCGGTAGCACATGCCGCGGATGATCTTCGCGCGCGGATCGAAATTCTTGTACACGCGGTGACCGAAGCCCATCAACCTGACGTTGTCGCTCTTGTCCTTGACGCGCGCCAGGAACTTGTCGATGTTCGCCGTCGACCCGATCCCCTCGAGCATGTCGAGCACCGCCTCATTGGCTCCCCCGTGCGCCGGGCCCCACAGCGCCGACACGCCGGCCGAGATCGCCGCGTAGGGATTGGCGCCGGTGCTGCCGGCGAGGCGCACCGTGGAGGTGCTGGCGTTCTGTTCATGGTCGGCGTGCAGGATGAACAACAAGTCCAGCGCCTCGGCGGCGACCGGGTCGATCGCGTACGCCTCGCACGGCACGGCGAAGAACATGTTCAGCATGTTCGCGCAATAGCGCAGGTCGTTGCGCGGATAGATGAACGGCTGGCCGAGCGAGTGCTTGTAGGCCGCGGCGGCGATCGTCGGCAGCTTCGCGATGATCCGGTGCGCGAAGATCTCGCGATGCCGTGGATCGTTGATGTCGGTCGAGTCGTGGTAGAACGCCGCCATGGACGCGACCACCGCCGACACCATCGCCATCGGATGCGCGTCGTGATGAAAGCCCTGGAAGAAGCGCAGCAGCTGCTGGTTCACCATCGTGTGGCGCGTGATCGAGTTCTGGAACGCGTCCAGCTGCACCTTCGACGGCAGCGAACCGTAAATCAGCAGGTTCGCGACCTCGAGAAAACAGGACTTCTCGGCGAGCTGCTCGACCGGATAGCCACGGTACAACAACACGCCCGCGTCGCCGTCTATGTAGGTGATCTTGCTTTCCGTGCTGGCGGTGGCCATGAAACCCGGATCGAACGTGAACACGCCCAAATCCTTCAGAAGCGGCGCGATGTTCAACACGTCGGGCCCGATGGTCCCGGACATCGCCTCGAGTTGCGTCGACTTCCCAGTGAGGCCGTTTTTGACTTCGTACTTCGTGTTCATGCGTCCGTCCGGCGGAAATGTTGCCTCATGGCATCGAGACTTGGAAGCGTTGCACGACAAAGCAACGGATTGCAAGCGACCATCTCGCGCGGCGCGTGCCGCGCGAGATGCGCCTAAGCGAAGCATGCGCAGGATGCGGGACGTGCGCCGGCCGGACCGCCCGGGATCGACGCACGACGCGGCGCGGCGGGATCAGCCGCGCGTCGCGGCGGCCGCGTACTTCTTGCGGAATTTGTCCACGCGTCCGCCGGTGTCGACCACTTTCTGCTTGCCGGTGTAGAACGGATGGCAGTTCGAGCAGACTTCGATCTGCAGGTCGTGTCCGATCGTCGAGCGCGTCTGGAAGGCGTTGCCGCAGGTACAGGTGAC
Organism: Gammaproteobacteria bacterium; assembly: GCA_037441085.1. GTDB lineage: Bacteria > Pseudomonadota > Gammaproteobacteria > Steroidobacterales > Steroidobacteraceae > Bog-1198. The sequence continues at coordinate 1,564 of JBBISV010000010.1, forward strand.
CGCGATGACTTGATACTCGGGATGGATGCCGGCTTTCATGATCTGCTCCTGAAGCATAGGACCGTTGCGGCAGAATCGGCTCGCGCCCCCATTTGCTGGAAACCGCGGACGCCACGCCGGATGACAATAGTCCGACCGCGAGAGCGAAATCCGCTCACCACCGATCGGGCCGCCCAGTCTAGCCGGACATCGATGCGCGGGCAAGATCTCCGGCAATCAGGAACGGCCTGGCCGCGCGATCGGAATTGTCCACAAATCCTGTGGATAAGTCTGTGGATGCATCGAAGCGGGCGGTCTTTAGTTGGCGCAATTTCGAGTAATTGTTAACTTGGTCAAAAAATAGACAAGCCGTTTTACTGTTATTTATCATCTGCTTACGGTTGTCATTTGACCTAACGCCATCGCAATGCGTCGTAGGTGGCCTATTGGCCGGGAGGCTCATCGCGGTGTGCATAAGGTTCAACCCAGAAAACTCGCCTGCAGATCATTCAGAAAACGGCGTCCCAATTCGCTCGGCCGCCACCGATCGCCCGACTGGTCCAGCAGACCGCGATCCCGAGCGGCGCCGAGCTTGGGTTCGATGCGCTGCAACGCAAGCCCCGTTCGGGATTCGAACTCATGCCGCGTGAAGCCCTCGTTGAGCCGCAATGCGTTGAGCATGAACTCGAACGCCAGTTCCTCCTCGGCGATCGAGACGCGTTCGCCGGCCGGATCCTGCCGATCCTCCAGCGAGGAGAGATACGCGCGCGGCATCTTGGGTTTTGCGGTGCGAAATATCGCGCCCGGGGCGGACATCGTGATCTTGCCGTGGGCGCCGGCGCCGACGCCGACGTAATCGCCGAAGCGCCAGTAATTCAGGTTGTGCCGGCAGCGGGCGCCCGGCCGGGCGTAGGCCGAGACCTCGTATTGCGCGTAGCCGGCGCGGGCCAGCTCCCGCTGGCAGCCGACCTGCATCGCCCACGCTGAATCCTCGTCCGGCAGCGGCGGCGGCTGCGCGTGGAACACCGTTCCCGGCTCGAGCGTCAGCTGATAATGGGAGATGTGCGCGGGGCGCAGCGCGCACGCCGCGGCGACGTCGGCCAGCGCCTGCTCGGGCGTTTGCGCGGGCAGCGCGTACATCAGGTCCAGGTTGAAGTTCTCTATCCCCGCGGCCTGCAGTTCCTCGACCGCGCGCAGCGTGTCCTCGGGTGTATGGATGCGACCCAGCGCGCCGAGCGCCGAGGGCGAGAACGTCTGCGCGCCGAGCGACACCCGGTTGATGCCGGCATCGCGATACGCGGCGAACAGGCCCCGCTCGATCGTGCCGGGATTCGCCTCCAGGCTGACCTCCGCGTCGGCGGCGAACGGCGCGCGCGCGCGCAGCGCGTCGAGCAGCCGCGCGAATTGTTCCGGCCGGAACAGGCTCGGCGTGCCGCCGCCGAAGAACACCGTTTCGATCTCGCGGCCGCCGATCGCCGGCAGCTCGCGCTCGAAATCCAGCAGCAGCGCATCGACGTAGGCCGGGTCGGGCCGCGCCGACTTCAGCGCATGCGAATTGAAATCGCAGTACGGACATTTGCGCACGCACCACGGCATGTGCACGTACAAGGCGAGCGGCGGAAGGGTCACGGGCGGCGCGCCAGCCGCTCGCGCAGCGCGCGCATCGCGAGGCCCCGATGACTGATGCGGTTCTTGAGCGCGGGATCGAGCTCGGCGGCGGTGCAGCGCAGTTCCGGCAGGTAGAAATACGGGTCGTAGCCGAATCCCCGGGTGCCGCGCGGCTGCGACGCGATCGACCCCTCCCACACCCCCTGGGTCACGACCGGCGTGCCGGCGGGCGCCGGCAGGTACACCAGCGCGCAGCGATACCGGGCCCCGCGCTGCGCGTCGGGCACGCCGGCGAGCGCCGCCGCCAGCTTGGCATTGTTCGCCTCATCGTCCGCGCCTTCGCCCGCGTAGCGCGCCGACAGAACCCCGGGCGCGCCGCCAAGCGCATCCACCTCGAGGCCCGAGTCGTCGGCGATCACCGCGAGCCCGGTCGCGGCGGCGGCGTGGCGCGCCTTCAGCAGCGCGTTGGCGACAAAGGTGTCGCCGGTCTCCTCGGCACCGGCCAGGCCTACGTCGCCAAGTCCGAGGACCTCGAACCCAAGGTCGTCGAGCAGCGCGCGCACCTCGCGCAGTTTGCCGGCGTTGCCGGTGGCGGCCAGGATCCGATCAGGCGCCGCGGGCACTGATCTGCGCCGCGTGCAGGCGGGAGATGCCCGCCGCGGCAAGGTCGAGCAGCTGATCGAGCTCGTGGCGCCGGAAGGCGTGCCCCTCCGCCGTGCCCTGTACCTCGATGAATGCCCCGCCGCTGTTCATGACGACGTTCATGTCGGTCTCGGCGTTCGAGTCCTCCGCATAATCCAGGTCGAGCACCGGGGCGCCGCGGTAGATCCCCACCGAGATGGCGGCCACCTGCCCGTGCAGCGGATTGGCGCGCAACACGCGCCGCTCGAGCAGCGTATCGACGGCGTCGGCGAGGGCGACGAAGCCGCCGGTGATCGCGGCCGTGCGCGTACCCCCGTCGGCCTGCAGCACGTCGCAGTCGATCGTCACGGTGCGCTCGCCGAGCGCCTTGAGGTCGACGACCGCGCGCAGCGCCCGCCCGATCAAGCGCTGGATCTCCTGCGTACGTCCGGATTGCTTGCCGCGCACCGCCTCGCGGGCGCTGCGGCTGTGGGTCGCGCGCGGCAACATGCCGTATTCGGCCGTGATCCAGCCCTGGCCCGAACCCCGCAGGAACGACGGCACGCCATCCTCGACGCTCGCCGTGCACAGAACCCGCGTGTCGCCGCTGCAGATCAGCACGGATCCCTCCGCATGACCGGTGAAGCGGCGCGTGAAGCTCGGCGCGCGCAGTTCGTCGGCAGCCCGGCCGCTCGGTCGCACGCTCATGCCGCGCTCCAGCGCAGCGCCGCCGCGCTGGTGTTGTCGCTGTATGGCGCCCCGGCGCTGACCGCCTGGTTGCCGAGGGCGAGCAACGCATCGCGCAGCGCCTGGCCGGTCGACTGGCCGAAGCGCACCAGGTCCTCGTCCTTGACCCCCGCCCAGAATCCGTCCGTGCACAACAACAGCACGTCGCCGGAATTGAGGCGACGGCGCGTCGATATGCTCATTTCCGGCAGCGCCGCGTCCCCGCCCAGGCAGCACTCGACGTAGTTGCGCATCGGGTGGCCGTGCACCTCGGCCTCGGTGATCAGGCCCTCGCGCAACAGCACCTCGACGTGGCTGTGGTCGCGCGTGCGCTCGAGGACCCGCTGCTGGCGCAGCTGGTACACGCGGCTGTCGCCGACATGCGCCCAGTAGGCCGCGGAGTCCTGGACCAGACAGATCGCGCACGTGGCGCGCGGCCGCGCCTCGACGCCGAGCCCGCTGCCGAGCTTGACCACCTCGTCGTGCGCACGCCCGAGCGCGATGTGCAGGAATCCGAGCGGATCGAAGATCGGACGGGGTGTCTGCCAGAACGCCTCCAACAACGCGGCGAGCGCGATCTCCGCGGCGCGTGCACCCTGCGCGTGCCCGCCCATGCCGTCGATCACGATCAGCAGCGCCGAATGTTCGTCGGCGGCGACGGCCACGCGGTCCTGGTTCTCCTCGCGGTGTCCGATCAAGCTGACATCCGCGGTCTCTATCTGCAAGGACGGCTCCTGGTGTTCTGTTAAGCTCGCATGCCGATTATCACCGATTATGGCGCAAACCCCTATGATCCGTAGCATGACCGGCTTCGCGCGTCGCGAACGCCAGTACTCCTGGGGCACGCTGGCGTGGGAAATACGCACAGTGAATCACCGCTTCCTCGAGGTCGGCTGCCGCCTGCCCGAGGAATTCCGCGGGGCCGAGGGCCGGTTCCGCCAGGCGATCGCGGGCGCGGCGCGGCGCGGCAAGATCGACTGCTCGCTGCTGTTCCGGCCGAGCGCGGCCGCGACCGCGCTCGACGTGGACGACGCGCTGCTCGAGACCCTGGCCGCCCGGGCGCGCCAGCTTGCGGCGCTCGCGGGCATTGCGGCGCGCATCGACGTGATCGACATGCTGCGCTGGCCCGGCGTCGTGCGTGATGCCGGCCGCGACCTGACGCCGCTGCAGGAGGCCGCCCAGGCCCTGCTCGCCGAGGCGCTCGCGGAACTCGCGAAATTCCGCGACAGCGAGGGCGCCCGGTTGCAGGAGGCGCTGGCGCAGCGCTGCGACGGATTGCTCGACTTCGCCGCGCGCGTTGCGCAGCGGCTGCCCGAGGTCCGGGCCAGGATCCATGCGAAACTGCGCGAGCGCGTCGCCGAGATCGCGGCGAATGCGGATTCCGGCCGGCTCGAGCAGGAACTGGCCATACTCGCGCAGCGGCTCGACGTGGACGAGGAGATCGACAGACTGCGCGGCCACGTCGCCGAGATCCGCAAAACCTTCGCCGGCGACGAACCCGCCGGACGCCGGCTGGACTTCCTGATGCAGGAATTGAATCGCGAGGCGAACACCCTGTCGTCGAAGTCCCAGGACATCGAGACGACCCGGGCCGCCGTCGACATGAAGGTGTTGATCGAACAAATGCGCGAACAGGTGCAGAACATAGAGTAGCGCCGCATGAGTGAGCACAATGAATCCCGCGCCGGGCGCGGGCGGCTGTTCGTGATCGCGGCGCCTTCGGGCGCCGGCAAGACGAGCCTGGTCAAGGCCTTGATGGAGCGGAACCGGCAACTGCGGTTCTCGGTGTCCTACACGACGCGTGCGCCGCGGCCGAACGAGGTCGACGGGCGCGACTACCATTTCGTGTCGGCGGAGCGCTTCGCCGCGATGGCCGCGCGCGGCGAATTCCTCGAGCATGCGCGGGTCTTCGACAACCATTACGGCACCGGCCTGCAGACGGTGCGCGACGCGCTCGCGCGCGGCGAGCGGCTGCTGTTGGAGATCGACTGGCAGGGCGCGCGGCAGGTGCGCGAACGGCTGCCGGAGGCGCGCAGCATCTTCGTGCTGCCCCCGTCCCTCGCCGCGCTGGAACAGCGCCTGCGTCAGCGCAGCACGGACGCGGAGAGCGTGATCCAGCGGCGTCTCCGGGACTCGGCCTCGGACATCGGGCACTGGGTCGAGTTCGATTACGTGGTGGTCAACGACCGGTTCGACCGGGCCCTTGCGGACCTGGAATCGATCGTCGATGAACGCGGCGAAGCGCTGACCGCGGATCGGGCGGAAATCCGGGCGCTCGCCGCGAAGCTGTCGGCGGCAGGCCCGGCCGGCTGAGGGCGCGCGGGCGCCGGACCCGGATTTCTGGTAATCTTTCCGACCGATCCCGTAAATTTCAAGGACGCATCCACGTCATGGCACGCATCACGGTCGAAGATTGTTTGCAGAACGAACCGAATCTATTCAACCTGGTGCTGCTCGCGGCCAAGCGCGCGCGCCGTCTCGCCAATGGAGCCGAGGCGACCGTGGATTGGGAAAACGACAAGCCGACCGTCGTTGCGCTGCGGGAAATCGCCGCCGGCAACATCACGATGGAAATGCTGGAGGAGACCGAAGAGCCGGCGCCGGCGCCCGCGGGCGAGATCGAGCTGCCCTCCGACTTCCGCGCACCGCAGCTCGGCCTGGGGGACTGATCCCGGCCCGACCAGTCAAGGTCCGATGGACTATGCGTCTTCGATACTCGGTTTTCTCCCCGGCGTCAGACGCTCGACCGGGATCAGCGAGCTTTTAGACAAGCTCGAAACCTATCTGCCGCCCGCTCAGATCGAGCGGGTGCGCGAGGCCTACGAATTCGGCGCCGAGCGCCACCAGGGCCAGACCCGCGTTTCCGGCGAACCCTACATCACCCACCCGGTCGCGGTCGCCGGCATCCTCGCGGACCTGCATCTCGACGGCGACACGCTGGTGGCGGCGATCCTGCACGACGTGATCGAGGATACGCCGACGGCCAAGGCCGAGATCGCGGCGATCTTCGGCCAGGTCGTGGCGGAGCTCGTCGACGGCGTCAGCAAACTGGACCAGATCCAGTTCAAGAACAGGCAGGAGGCCCAGGCCGAGAGCTTCCGCAAGATGCTGCTCGCCATGGTGCGCGACATCCGCGTGATCATGGTCAAGCTCGCCGACCGCATGCACAACATGCGCACCCTCGGCGTGATGCCGCCGGTCAAGCGCCGTCGCATCGCCCGCGAGACGCTCGACATCTACGCGCCGATCGCCGAGCGCCTCGGCCTGTACGCGGTCAAACTGGAGCTCGAGGATCTCGGCTTCCGCGCGCTCTATCCGCATCGCTACAAGGTGCTGGAGCGCGAGGTGAAGCGGGCGCGCGGCAACCAGAAGGAGTTCGTCGGCAAGATCTCCGAATCGCTGAAGGGCGCCCTCGCCAAGGCCGGCGTCGGCGGCGGCGTCGAGGGACGCGAAAAGCACCTCTACAGCATCTACAAGAAGATGCGCTCCAAGGGCATCTCGCTGAACGAGATCGTCGACGTTTACGGGTTCAGAATCGTCGTCGACTCGGCCGACACCTGCTACCGCACGCTCGGACTCGTCCACGGCCTGTACAAGCCGATGCCCGGCAGGTTCAAGGACTACATCGCGATTCCGCGGGTGAACGGCTACCAATCCCTGCACACGACGCTGTTCGGTCCGAACGGCGTCCCGATCGAGGTTCAGATCCGCTCCGAGGAGATGCACCGCGTCGCCGAGTCCGGCATCGCGGCGCATTGGAAATACAAATCCGGCGGCGATGTGTTCGGCGGCATCGAGCACGACCGCGCCCGCGAGTGGCTCGCGGGCCTTGTGCAGATTCAGGAAGGCGGCAGCTCGGAGGAGTTTCTCGAGAGCGTCAAGGTCGACCTGTTTCCCGACAAGGTCTACGTGTTCACCCCGAAGGGAAAGATCCTGCGGCTGCCGACCGGGGCGACCGCCGTCGATTTCGCCTACGCGATCCATACCGACGTCGGCAACCGCTGCGTCGCCGCCAAGGTCGACCGCCGCCTCGTGCCGCTGCGCACGCCGTTGCGCAACGGCCAGACGGTGGAGATCATCACCGCGAAGGGCGCCACCCCGAATCCATCGTGGTCGACGTTCCTGGTGACCGCCAAGGCGCGCGCGGCGGTCCGGCAATATCTGAAGAACCTGAAGCGCGGCGACGCGATCGAGCTCGGTCGCCGCCTGCTCAATCTCGCTCTCGAGGAGTTCTCGCTCACGCTGAAGAAGGTCCCGCAGGTCGAAATCGAATCGGCGGTGAAGGAGCTCGGCCTCAAGGACGCCGACGATTTGTACGAGAAGATCGGGCTCGGCGAGCGGCTCGCTCCCTTGGTCGCGCGGCGCCTTCAGCCGGCGGGCGGGACCGAAGCGGCCGGCGCCGCCCACGGACCGCTGATGATCGCCGGAACCGAGGGTCTGCTCGTCACCTACGCGCGCTGCTGCTTCCCAATACCGAACGACCCGATCATGGCCTACCTCAGCATGGGCCGGGGCCTCGTGATCCACCGCCAGAATTGCGGTAACCTGTCGGAGTACCGCAAGCAGCCGGACAAATGGCTCCCGGTCGCCTGGGAAGCCGATCGCGTGCGCTTGTTCAGCTCGGAGATCCAATTGGAGATCAGCAATCGCGTCGGCGTGCTCGCCGCGGTGGCCTCGAACATCGCCGGCACCGAGACGAACATCGACCACGTGACGCTCGAGGAACGGGACGCCGACACCTCGGCGCTCACCTTCGAGCTGCAGGTGCGGGATCGCAAACATCTGGCGCGTGTGATCAGGTCGATCCGGCGCATGCCGGACGTACAACGCGTGCACCGCACGCTCGCTTGAATTCGCAAACATCGAGGGGTCATGAGCAGAAAAATCATTTCCACGGACCATGCGCCGTCGGCGATCGGCACCTATTCACAGGCGGTGCGGGTCGGCGACACGATCTGGATTTCCGGGCAGATCGCGTTGGATCCGACGACGATGACGCTGGTCACCGGCGGCATCGAGGCGGAGACGCGCCGCGTCTTCGACAACCTGAAGGCGATCGTGACGGCGGCCGGCGCGAGCCTTGACGCCGTGGTCAAGGTGAACATCTACATGACCGACCTGGCGCACTTCGCGCTGGTGAACAAGGTCATGGCCGAGTATTTCCTCGAACCTTACCCGGCCCGCGCCGCCGTGGGCGTCGCGGCCCTGCCGCGCGGCGCGCAAATCGAAGCGGAGTGCATCGTCGCGCTGTGACCCCGCCGACGCCGGTCACCGCATTGCGCGGCGTCGGCGAAGCGCTCGCGCAACGGCTGCGGGCGCTCGGAGTCGAGTCGGTCGAGGATCTGCTGTTCCTCCTGCCGCTGCGCTACGAGGACCGCACCCGCACCGTGCCCATCGGTGAACTGCGCGCCGGGCAGCGCGCCGCGATCGAGGGCGAGGTGGAGCTCACCGAGGTCGCGTTCCGCGGCCGCCGGCAGCTGTTGTGCCGCGTGGCCGACGGCTCCGGGTCCCTGACGCTGCGCTTCTTCCATTTCAACCCGCAACAACAACAGGGGCTCGCCCGCGGCGCGCGCGTGCGCTGTTTCGGCGAGGCGCGCCGCACGACCGCGGGACTCGAGTTCGTCCATCCGGAATATCGCCGCGTCGATGAACGCGGCGGTCCGCAGGACGAGCACCTGACTCCGGTGTATCCGGCGACGGAGGGCCTCACGCAGGGAAGACTGCGTCAGCTCGTCGGCGCGGCGCTGGCGCGGACCAGCGCGCTCGAGGTCGAGGACCTGCTGCCGGCGGCCTTGCTCGCCGAGGAGTCGCTGCCGTCGCTGCGCGAGGCGCTGGAGTACGTCCATCGACCGCCGCCGGACGCGCCCATCGATTCGCTGCTCGAACGCCGCCACCCGGCCCAGCGCCGGCTCGCGTTCGAGGAGCTCCTCGCGCACCAGCTCGCGCTGAAACTGCTGCGACGCCGGGTGCAGCAGGAGCCCGGCTGGCCCCTGGCGGCCGGCGGCGCGCTGAAGGCGCGGCTGCTCGCCGCGCTGCCGTTTCAGCCGACAGGCGCGCAGAACCGCGCGCTGCGCGAGATCGAGGCGGACATCGCGCTGCCGAAGCCGATGCTGCGGCTGGTCCAGGGCGACGTCGGCTGCGGCAAGACGCTGGTCGCCGCGCTCGCCGCGACCCGCGCGCTCGAGGCGGGCGCGCAGGTCGCGCTGATGGCGCCGACGGAGCTGCTCGCCGATCAGCACGCGCAGAACTTCCGGCGCTGGTTCGAACCGCTCGGAATCCAGGTGGCGCTGCTGGCCGGTCGGCAGACGGGGCGCGCGCGCGCGACCGCGCTCGACGCGGTCCGCAGCGGCGCGGCGCCGCTCGTGATCGGCACCCACGCGCTGTTCCAGGAAGGCGTCGAGTTCGCGGCGCTGTCGCTCGTGATCGTCGACGAGCAGCACCGTTTCGGCGTGCATCAACGGCTGGCGCTGCGCGAGAAGGGGGCCGCGTCGGGACGCCGGCCGCACCAGCTGATCATGACCGCGACGCCGATCCCGCGCACGCTGGCGATGACGGCCTACGCCGACCTCGACGTATCGGTCATCGACGAGCTGCCGCCCGGCCGCACGCCGGTGCGCACCGTCGTCGTCGCCGACGCGCGGCGCCACGAAGTGGTCCAGCGCATCCGCACGGCCTGCCTGGAAGGCCGCCAGTCCTACTGGGTGTGCCCCTTGATCGACGAGTCGGCCGACATGCCGTATCAAGCCGCCGAGGAAACCGCTGCGGCGCTCGCCGGGGCGCTGCCGGAGATCTGCGTCGGCCTGGTGCATGGGCGCTTGCCGGCGGCCGCCAAGGAGAGCACCATGCGCCGCTTCAAGGAGGGCGAGATTCAATTGTTGGTGGCGACGACCGTGATCGAGGTCGGCGTCGATGTGCCCAATGCGACCTTGATGGTGATCGAGAACGCGGAGCGCATGGGGCTTGCCCAGCTGCACCAGCTGCGCGGCCGCGTCGGCCGCGGCGCCCATGCGAGCAGCTGCGTGTTGATGTACCGGGCGCCCTTGTCGGCGCTGGCGCGCGAGCGGCTCGCGGTGCTGCGCGACACCAACGACGGATTCGAGGTGGCGCGCCGCGATCTCGAACTGCGGGGCCCGGGGGAACTGCTCGGCACGCGGCAGACGGGGCTGGCGCAAATGCGGGTCGCCGACCTGTTGCGCGACTCGGATTTGCTGCCGCGCGTGCAGATCGCCGCGGAAACCGTGTTGTCGGACTGGCCCCTGCAGGTCGAGCGCCTGATCCGCCGCTGGGTCGGCGGCGCGGAGCAATACGGACGGGTCGGGTAGAATGCCGCGATGAACACCGGGTTGATGCGGACTCGCGACGAGATCGAATGGCTGCCTGCCGAGCGGTTCGGACAGTGGTCGGTCGATCCGCGGCTGCGGCCGTGGCTGATCGGCAAGGGCCTGCTGACCGGACGGCTGCGGGCGGCTTGGGGGGCGCGCTTCGAACTGCGGCCGGGCGACCTGTGGACCGGCCTCCTGGACGCGCAAATCCGCCGCTATCTGCCCACCGAGGACGCCGCCGCGCTGTTTCGCGAAGAGCGCCTGTGTTGCGGCGACCGCGTCGCGGTGATCACGCAGGCCATCATCCCCGATTCGACGCTCGACGCCCACCCGTGGCTGGCGGAACTGGGTGATTCCGGGCTCGGCGAGACGCTCGAGGGTCTCTCCGGCATCGAGCACAGCGCCTACGAATACGCCTGGCTGCCGGCCGGCCTGGAGCCGGCCGCGCGCGCGCTGCAGGGCACGGGGCAGGCCGGTGCCTGGGCGCGGCGCTCGCGGCTGCGGCTGCGCAAGGCCCCGTTCGCGGTGCAGGAACTGTTCCTGCCCGGGATGGGCGACCTGTAAGCCATGCGACCGCCACGCTCGGCCGATGAGTTGGCGGAGGCGCTGCTCGCGCGTTGGCGCTGGATGGTCTATCGCGTCCGCTTCCACCCCTGGACGACCCAGGCGCTGCCGCGCATCGGCGCAACGTTCGCCGAGTACGCCCGGCTGATGCGGCTCGACCGGCCGATCGGCGCCTATTTGCTGCTCTGGCCGACCCTCTGGGCGCTGTGGATCGCCGCGAGCGGCAGGCCGGACCCGCGCATTTTCACGATTTTCGTCGCGGGCGTGTGGTTGATGCGGTCCGCCGGCTGCGTCATCAACGACTACGCCGACCGGGGCTTCGATCCGCACGTTGAGCGCACCAGGGACCGGCCGCTCGCCGCGGGTCGCGTATCGACGCTGGAGGCGCTGGTGCTGTTCGCGATCCTGTCGCTGACGGCGCTGACGCTCGCGCTGCGCCTGAACCGCCTGGCGCTGCTGCTCGCGGTCGCGGGTGCGTTCCTGGCGGTGACCTACCCGGTCATCACGCGCTTCCTGTCGGTGCCGCAGCTGTACCTGGGCCTGTCGTTCGGCTGGGGCATCCCGATGGCGTTCGCGGCCGAGACCGGTCACGTGCCGCGCCTCGCGTGGCTGCTGTTCCTCGCGAACCTGCTCTGGGTGACGGTATACGACACGATTTATGCGATGGTCGACCGCGAGGACGACCTGAAAATCGGCGTGCGCTCGACCGCGATCCTCTTCGGCGATTCGGATCGGCACATCATCGCGGTGCTGCAGGCCATGGCGTTGCTCGCGCTCGCGTTGGTCGGACGCGGCGCCGGCCTCGGCGGCTGGTACTGGGCCGGGCTTGGCGCGGCCGCGCTGTTCTTCGCGCACCAGCTCTGGTCGATCCGCCGCCGCGAACCCAGGGCCTGCTTTCAGGCATTCCTGAACAATCATTACGTGGGCTTGAGCGTATTCATCGGCATTCTGCTGAATTATCAATTCCGCTGACGGCCGCGCGGGCGGTGCGGCTCTCGTCAACCCATTCACGCCCCCTTGGTTGACGGACGGCCCGACGACACCAATACTCCGTGTCCGGCGGCCGCGACGGCGCGATTTCTTCAAGGGTGGACCAGGCGATGACGCGACACGATTGGACTGTGCTCGAGATCGAGGCGCTGTTCGCGCAGCCGTTCATGGATCTGTTGTACGCGGCACAACAGGCACATCGACGGCATCACGCCCCGAACCGCGTCCAGATCAGCACCCTGCTCAGCATCAAGACCGGCGCCTGTCCCGAGGACTGCGCCTATTGCCCGCAGAGCGTGCGCTACGACACCGGACTGGAAGCCGAGGAGCTGCTGGAGGTCGAGGCCGTGGTCGCGCGGGCGGCCGCCGCGAAGCGTTCCGGCGCCACGCGATTCTGCATGGGCGCCGCCTACCGGTCGCCGAAGCCGAAGGACCTGCGCAAGGTCATCGCGATGATCGAACAGGTCAAGGCGCTCGGCCTCGAGACCTGCGCGACGCTCGGCATGCTGAGCGGCGAGCAGGCGCGTGAACTGAAGGCGGCGGGACTCGACTATTACAATCACAACATCGACACGTCCCCGGAATACTACGAAAAGATCATCTCGACGCGCAGCTTCGAGGACCGGCTGAACACCCTGCAGGCGGTGCGCGACGCGGGGATGCACGTTTGCTGCGGCGGCATCGTCGGCATGGGCGAGACGCCGCGGGACCGGGCGGCGATGCTTCATACGCTCGCGACCCTGCCGGTGCACCCCGAGAGCGTGCCCATCAACCAGCTGGTACGGGTCCCGGGAACACCGCTGGCGGAGACCGCGGAACTCGATCCGTTCGATTTCGTACGCACGATCGCGGTCGCGAGGATCCTGATGCCGCGCAGCCACGTGCGCCTGTCGGCCGGCCGCGGTGAAATGAGCGACGAGCTGCAGGCGCTGTGTTTCCTCGCCGGCGCGAACTCCATCTTCTACGGAGAAAAGCTGTTGACGACCGGAAACCCGGATTGCGCGCACGACCGCCGCCTGTTCGAGCGGCTGGACATCGTCGCCGAGGCGCCGGCACCCGAGCCGCTCGCCGCGACGGCGTGAACGGGCCCGCGGCATGCACGATGAAGACGCCCATGCTGCGTACCGCCCCGATCCCGCCGCGCTGCGGCGCTCGTTCGACCGCGCCGCCGCCGGCTATGACGAGGCCGCGCTGCTGCAGGCGGACGTGCGCGCGGAACTGCTGCAGCGCCTGGATTTCGTCGCGCTCGATCCGGGCGTGATCATCGACGCCGGCGCGGGTACCGGCCATGCGTGCCGCGCATTGCGCCAACGCTACCCCCGCGCCCGGATCATCGCGCTGGATTTTTCGCAGGGCATGCTGCACGCCGCGGGCCGGCGGCAATCCTGGCGGCGCCGCTTCGACCGCGTCCGGGCCGAGCTCACGGCGCTGCCGCTTGCCGATGCGAGCGTGGATCTGATTTTTTGTAATCTCACCCTGCCGTGGTGCGAGCCGGACGCATTCTTCGCCGAAATGCGCCGGGTGATCGCGCCGGGGGGCCTGTTCACGCTGACCAGCCTGGGTCCGGACTCGCTGAGCGAGCTGCGCGCCGCCTGGTCGGGCTTGGATGCCCATGTGCACGTCAATCGGTTCATCGACATGCACGACCTCGGCGACGGTCTGGTGCGGGCCGGGTTCGCCGATCCGGTGCTCGACGTGGAGCGGCGCCTGGTGACCTACGCCGACGTGTCGCGCTTGATGGCGGACCTGCGTGCCTGCGGCGAGCGCAATCTGCTGCGCGGCAGGCCCAGGGGACTCACCGGCCGCGGCCGGATGCAGGCGGTGCGCGACGCCTACGAGCGCTTCCGGCGCGACGGGCGCCTGCCGGCGAGCTTCGAGATCGTGTTCGCACAGGCTTGGGCGGGCGCGCGGGCGCCGCGCGCGCCGGGCGGCGACACGCTGATCGCGTTCGCGGACTTCAAGCGCCAGCTGCGCCGCGGCCGGCCCGAATGACGCCGCCCGGCCTGTTCGTCACCGGCACCGACACAGGCGTCGGCAAGACCCGCATCGCCGTCGCGCTGTGTCACGTTTTTGCGGCCCGGGGCTTGCGTGTCGCGGCGATGAAGCCGATCGCCTCCGGGTGCGCGCGCACGACGCTCGGCCTGCGCAACGACGACGCGCTCGCGTTGCATGGCGCCATGACGGTCGGCGCCGCCTATGACGACGTCAATCCATACGCGTTCGAGCCGCCGATCGCGCCGCATATCGCCGCCGCCGAGGCGGGCGTGGAGATCGACTTCGGCGTGCTCGACGCGGCCAGGCGGCGCCTGCGCGCGCACAGCGACGTGCTCATCGTCGAGGGCGCCGGCGGCTGGCTCGCGCCCATCGGTCCGGCGCGCAGTTTCGCCGACCTGGCGGCCGCCTGGGACCTCGAGATCGTGTTGGTGGTCGGCCTGCGGCTCGGCTGCTTGAATCACGCCTTGTTGACGAGCGAGTCGATCGGCAGGCGCGGCCTGCGACTGCGCGGGTGGGTCGGCAATGCGATCGATTCTCAGTTCGAGCGCGCCCGCGAAAACGTCGACAGTCTGCGCGAGCGCCTGCCGGCGCCCTGTCTCGGCGTGATCCCGCATACGCCGGAATTCGATCCGCTGGCGACCGCGCGGGCGCTCGCCGGTTGCTCGGGACCTGCTTTTGCCTTCTAATAGGCAAGTTGCACCCGTAGAAAACGCCGTGCGGAAAGCTTGATGCAGCAACGCATTGAACTCGCGCCGAATTGTTCGCTGGACCCTGCGGCGGCGCGGCGGTTTTTCCTGTCGATCAGCGGCTTCTCGCTGCTGGTCGCGCTGCTTTGCGCGGTGCGCGGCTACTGGCCGGTGCTGCCGTTCTGGGCGCTGGAGATGCTGGCGTTGGGGCTCGCGCTGAAGGTCGCGTTGCACCGCCGTTTCGACAAGCAGACGCTGCTGGTGACGGACGACCTGGTCAGCCTGGTGACCCGTTCGCGCCGCGGGGAGACAAAAGAGGAGTTTGCGCGGCACTGGGCGAAGGTTAGACTCCGCAGTTCGCATACGCGCCCGCACACCAGCCGGCTCACGATCGAAAGCCGTGGGCGGGCGATGGAGGTGGGCGCTTTCCTCACCGAGGAAGAGCGGCGCAAACTGGCGTCGCGTTTGCGCGCAATCGTCGGCGGCATGAATGAGTCGCCGCCGCTGGAATTAGACAGCACCCTAGGGGATTCGTTGAGATGAATGTGAACAGGTTGACCGCGATTGACGACAGCGCGGGCCGCTCGCGCGGCCGCACCCTCCGCCGAGCGCTTGCCGCGTGCGGCGGCCTCCTGGCCGCGGGCAGCGCCGCGGCGAGTTCCTGGGCGAGCATCAACATGCCGCGCGGCGTGACGGTGTTGAGCCGGGACATCTACTCCCTGCACATGGAGGTGTTGTGGATCTGCGTCGCCATTGCGGTCGCCGTGTTCGGCACGATGATCGTCGCCATGGTCCGGTTCCGTCATTCGCGCGGCGCGGTGCCCGACACGTCGATGACCCACAGCACCAAGGCCGAGATCATCTGGACGATCATCCCGGTGGTGATCCTGGTCGTCATGGCGGTGCCCGCGACCCAGTCGCTGCTGAAGATCGAGGACACCCGCGGTTCCGGTCTGACCATCCGCGTGACCGGCTACCAGTGGAAGTGGCAGTACCAGTACCAGGGCGACGAAGCCGGCATCGGCTTCTTCTCGACCTTGTCGGCGGATTCGAACTTCGCGCGCCAGCTGCACTCCGGAATCGATCCGAAGTCGGTGCCGAACTACCTGCTGTCGGTCGATCATCCGCTGGTCATTCCGAGCGGCGTCAAGGTGCGCCTGCTGCTGACCTCGGCCGACGTGATTCACGCCTGGTGGGTGCCGGATTTCGGCATGAAGCGTTCGGCGATCCCGGGCTTCATCAACGAGCTGTGGATCAAGGTGCTGCCCGGCAAGGAAGGCGTGTACCGCGGCCAATGCGCGGCGCTTTGCGGGCGTGACCACGGCTTCATGCCCATCGTCGTCGACGTGAAAACCCAGGCCGACTTCAAGGAATGGGTTGCGCAGCAGAAAGCCGCGCTGAAGCAGGCGTCCACGGGCCGCGCCGGCGGCGCCCTGACCGCCCAAGCATTGAATTAAGCACCGCACTTCCTCATCAGAGAGTCATTCCATCATGGCCCATGCAATCGACACCGCCCACGACGCCCACGACGCACAACCGGCCACCGGCATCAAACGCTGGCTGTTCGCGACGAATCACAAGGACATCGGCACGATGTACCTGGTGTTCAGCCTGATCATGTTCTTCGTCGGCGGCTCGATGGCGATGATCATCCGCGCGGAACTGTTCGAACCCGGACTGCAGTTCGTCGATCCGGGGTTCTTCAATGAGATGACCACGATGCACGCGCTCGTGATGATCTTCGGCGCGGTGATGCCGGCGTTCGTCGGTCTCGCCAACTGGATGATCCCGCTCCAGGTCGGCGCACCGGACATGGCCCTGCCGCGCATGAACAATTTCAGCTTCTGGCTGCTGCCGTTCGCCTTCACGCTGCTGCTGTCGACGCTGTTCGTGCCGGGCGGCGCGCCCGCCGGCGGCTGGACGATGTACCCGCCGCTGGTGCTTCAGTTCGGCGACAGCTTTCCGATGCTGATCTTCGCCGTCCACTTGATGGGCGTCTCCTCGATCATGGGCGCGATCAACGTGATCGTGACGATCCTGAACATGCGCGCCCCCGGCATGACGCTGCTGAAGATGCCGCTGTTCGTGTGGACCTGGCTGATCACCGCCTACCTGCTGATCGCGGTGATGCCGGTGCTCGCCGGCGCGGTGACGATGCTGCTGACCGACCATTTCTTCCACACCAGCTTCTTCAACGCCGCGGGCGGCGGCGATCCGCTGATGTTCGAGCACATCTTCTGGTTCTTCGGACATCCCGAGGTCTACATCATGATCCTGCCGGCCTTCGGCATCATCTCCGAGATCATCCCGACGTTCTCGCGCAAGCCCCTGTTCGGCGCGACCTCGATGATCTATGCGACCGCGTCGATCGCCTTCCTGTCGTTCATCGTCTGGGGCCACCACATGTTCGTCGACGGCATGCCGATGTCGGCCGAGATGTTCTTCATGCTGTCGACGATGCTGATCGCGGTTCCGACCGGCGTGAAGGTGTTCAACTGGACCGCGACGATGTGGCGGGGCTCCCTGTCGTTCGAGCCGCCGATGCTGTTCGCGCTCGGCTTCCTGTTCATGTTCACGATCGGCGGGTTCTCGGGCGTGATGCTGGCGATGGTGCCGGCGGACTTCCAGTACAACCAGACCTACTTCGTGGTGGCGCATTTCCATTACGTGCTGGTCCCGGGCGCGGTGTTCGCGATCATGGGCGCCGTCTACTACTGGATCCCGAAGTGGACCGGCCACATGTACAACATGACGCTGGCGAAGACGCATTTCTGGCTGTCGACGATTTTCGTCAACGTCCTGTTCTTTCCGCAGCACTTCCTCGGCCTCGCGGGCATGCCGCGCCGGATCCCTGACTACGCCGTGCAGTTCACCGACTGGAACATGGTCTCCTCGATCGGCGGCTTCGGGTTCGGCCTGTCGCAGATATTGTTCGCGATCGCGATCATCCAGTGCGTGCGCGGCGGCCGAAAGGCGAGCGCGATGGTCTGGAACGACGCGGCGCCGACCGGACTCGAGTGGTCGATTCCGTCGCCCGCTCCGTACCACAGCTTCACCACGGCGCCGGAAGTTCATTGAGCGCGAGCCCGAAATCAGAGGTCGGGCGGCGGGTCCGCGCGACGACGACGGTGCTCGTCGTCATCGCGCTCGTCCTCTATTTCGGGTACATCGCCTTGACGATTTACCGTAGCCGGCACTGATGGACGGCCCGCCGCGCACGGGGCCGCCGGAGCGCCGGCCGCACCGCAGGCTGGTCACGGCGCTGCTGTTCATCGCCGGCGGCAGCTTCGCGTTGTCTTGGGCGTTGATTCCCCTGTACACGGTGTTTTCGCGGGATCTTGGGGTCGGCAACGCCGAGTCCAAGGAAGGGCCCGAGGTCGTGCGCGACCGGATCGACCGGAACCGGGTCGTCACCGTCGAGTTCATCGCATACCCCGCTTCCGTCGGCAGCTTCGATTTCCGGCCGCAGGTCGCGCAGATGCAGGTGCACCCGGGCGAGGCGTACGACGTCGATTTCTATGCGCGGAATCGGACCGCCGGCGCCCGGGTGACCCGGGCGGTGCCGAGCCTCGCGCCGCAGGACGCCTGGAAGTACTTCCACAAGATGCGCTGTTTTTGCTTCAATCCACAGAATTTCGCGGTGGGCGAAGCGCGTCCGCTGCCGGTGCGCTTCGTCGTCGATCCGACCCTGCCGGTCGACATCGACCGCCTGTCGCTGTCGTTCACCTTGTACGACGCGCCGCAAGCCGTGGCGCACTGATGTTCGACCTCGTTTAAACTAACGCTTCGTCAACCGGCCGAGAGACTGAAAACAAATGGCGCACACGCACGCTCCGAACGCTGATCACTACTACGTCCCGCACTCCAGCCCCTGGCCGATCTACGGCTCCGTGACCCTTTTCACCGTGATGGCGGGAGCGATCGCGACGCTGAACGGCTGGCTGCCGGTGTGGTCCCTGTTGCCGGGATTCGTGATGCTCGTGGGCCTGTTCATCTTCTGGTTCGGCACGGTCATCAAGGAAAGCGAGGCGGGCCGGTACAACATGGCCGTGGACCGGTCATTCCGGATGGGAATGATGTGGTTCATCTTCTCCGAAGTGATGTTCTTCGCGGCCTTCTTCGGCGCCCTGTTCTACGCACGCTCGCTGGTCATGCCCTGGTTGAGCGGCGAGGGCACCAAGATGCTGACCAACGTGCTGCTCTGGGGCAACTACCACGGAACCTGGCCGACCAACGGTCCCGCCGCCCTGGGCCCGCGCGCCGACGGCAGCTACGAGACGGTGCCGGCACTGGGGCTGCCGGCGCTGAACACCGCGATCCTGCTCACCTCGGGCATCACGATCACGATCGCGCACCACGCTCTGCTGCGCGGCTACCGCAAGCGGCTGGCGATATTTCTCGCGGCGACCTTCCTGTTGGGCTTCACGTTCGTCGTGCTGCAGGCGACCGAGTATCACGAGGCCTATACGCGGCTCGGCTTGCAGCTTGGCACCGGCATCTACGGATCGACGTTTTTCATGCTGACCGGCTTTCACGGACTGCACGTGACCGTCGGGGCGATCATGCTGGTCGTGATCTGGGTGCGGGTCATGAAGGGGCACTTCACGCCGGAGCGGCATTTCGCGTTCGAGGCGGTCGCCTGGTACTGGCACTTCGTCGACGTCGTTTGGCTCGGACTGTTTATTTTCGTCTATTGGCTTTGAGCCCGGGCCCGTGCCGCCCCGGTTCATCCGTGGGGCGGTACGATCCAGCCTTGGGAATATGCGAGGATCAGCAACAGGAACAGGGACACGGAAAGTCCCACGCGCCAGGCGAGGGCTTTGACCATCTTGCCGCCGTCCTCCTGCTTGCTGCTGGAAAGGTGAAAAAGGGCCTTGCCCAAGCTGACCAGGATCAGCACCAGCACCACGATCACGAGGACTTTGAACAGCATGGATGCGCCTTTTTGCCGCAGGTCAGGCTGGGAAGTATATCTTGACGATCAGGGTCGGAAACCGGGAATTCGCGCCGCGTGTGCTCACGACGGTCATCACCGTGCTGCTCACGGCGATGCTCGTTTCGCTCGGCCGTTGGCAGCTGCGCCGGTCCGCGGAAAAGCAGAAGCTCTACGATGAGTTCGCCGCGGGCGCCGATGCGACGATGCCGATCGACGCGTCGACCGCACCGGTACCGCGGTTTCAGCACGTACAGCTCACCGGCCGCTATGACGCAGCGCGGCAGGTCCTGATCGACAACATGGAAAGCCCCGACAACCGGGTCGGGTACGACGTGCTGACCCCGTTTGAATTGAACGGCGGCGGGTGGATTCTCGTCGATCGGGGCTGGGTGCCGGCGGGCCCCTCGCGCAGCCTGTTGCCGCACATTCCGGTCCTGAACGATCTACGCACGATCAGCGGCCGCGCCGACCTGCTGCCGCGACCCGGCATCCGGCTGGCCGGGGCGGCGCCGCTCGCTCCGCCTTTTCCGGTCATCGCCGACTATCCGCGCCTGTCCGACGTCGCGCTGCTGCTGCACGAGAAGAATTGGGCCAGGGCGGCGCCGGTGATCCTGCTGGACCCGAATCAGCCCGATGGCTACCTGCGGGCATGGTCCGTTCCCGGATTTCCGCCGATGCGTTATTTGGCCTATGCGATCCAGTGGTTCGGCCTCGCGGCCACGCTGCTCGTGATCTATGTCGTGACGAACCTGCGCCGCATCGACCCGGCGGCAAAGGAATGACGTGAACGCCGGTGCACCCATGAACAAGCGCCCGCAGCGGCGGCTGTTGGTCATCGTGGCCTGCCTCTTCTTCGTGCCCCTCGGAATCGCGATCTACCTCTTTTACGGTCATCCGGACCTGCGCCCGGTCGGCATGGTCAACCATGGCGCGTTGATTCAGCCGCCACGTCCGCTGCCCGAGCTCGCGCTGCCGGTGTTCGGCGCGGGCAGCACCCAGCCGGCCTTCCTGCGCGGCAAGTGGACCATGCTGTATGTCGGCGGCGGCGTTTGCGGTGAGCGCTGCCGCGCCGCTCTCTACGAGACGCGGCAGGTGCGGACCGCGCTGAATCGGGACATGCACCGCGTACAGCGCGTGTTCCTCGCGACCGGGCAATGCTGCGATGCCACGTTCCTGCGCGTGCAGCATCCCGACCTGATCACGGTGCGCGCGACCAGCGCCGCCGCGCCGCTGCTGGCGGCATTGCCCCGGGCGGGCGGCGTGGCCGCGATCGACGCCGCCCGCGTCTATCTGGTCGATCCGAACGGCAATTTGATGATGTATTACGCCCCCGGCGCGCCGCCAAAAGGCATGCTCGAGGATCTGCAACGTCTGCTCCAACTCTCCTATATCGGCTAACCCCATGATGCAGCCGCAACAACGTGTGCTTTGGTTTCGGCGTCTGGCGCTCGCGGGCACCGCCCTCGCCGCGGTGGTCGTCGTGCTCGGCGCCTGGGTTCGCCTGACCGACGCGGGGCTCGGCTGCCCGGACTGGCCGGGGTGCTACGGGCACGTGTTTCCGCAGGCCGGGCAGGGCTTCGGCAAGGCATTGCACGAGATGATTCATCGCTATTTCGCGACGACGCTCGGCATCGTGATCGCCACCTTGCTCGCCTGGGCGTTTGCGAACCGCAAGACCCGCGGCCAGCCGCTCGCGCCGGCGGTCGCCTTGTTCATCATCGTCTGCATCCAGGGCGCGCTCGGCGCGCTCACCGTGACGCTGTTGCTGCGTCCCTTGATCGTCACCGGACACCTGCTGGGCGGCATGACGACGCTGTCGATTCTCTGGTGGCTGTCGATGGAGCCGGAACGGCGCGACCTCTCGGAACGGGAGCGCGGTTTGCGGAAATTCGCGGTCGCCTGTCTCGTCATCCTGATCATGCAAATCGCGCTCGGCGGCTGGACGAGCACGAACTACGCGGCCGTCGCCTGCCCGGATCTGCCGACCTGTCAGAACGCCTGGTGGCCGCCGCACATGGATTACCGGGACGCGTTCGTGCTGTGGCGGGGCCTCGACGTCGACTACGACGGCGGCATACTCACGAACGGGGCTCGCATCGCAATCCACGTGACGCACCGCATCGGTGCCCTGGTGACCGGTACGGCGCTGATCGCCCTCGGCCTCGCGACCACGACGCGCGCCGCGACGAGGCGCCTGCGCCGCGCGGGCCTGTTGCTGATTCTCGCGGTTCTGTTGCAGATCGCCATCGGGCTCGCGATGGTTCATTGGGGCTTTCCGCTCGCGCTCGCGACCATGCACAACGGCGGCGCCGCCCTGCTGCTGCTCGCCTTGGTCGCATTGCTGAGATCCCTGTGGCCGTCGCCCGCGATCGCCATGGTACCCTTGGCCAATGTCGATCGCCCCCGATAACCCGGTCGTCGCCGCGGTCGCAACCGGCCGCTGGCGCGACTTCCTCGAGCTGACGAAGCCGAAGGTCAGCCTGTTGATCGTGTTCACCGCGATCGTGGGCATGGTGCTGGCCTCGCCCGGGATGGTGCCGGTGCCGGCGCTCGTGTTCGGCACGATCGGCATCGCGCTCGCCTCCGGTTCGGCGGCGGCCTTCAATCACATCCTCGATCAGCGCATCGACCTGCAGATGGCGCGGACGCGCCACCGGCCGCTGCCCACCGGCTCGCTCACCGACCATCAAGCCCTGGCGTTCGCCGCGTCGCTCGCGACGGTGTCGATGCTGACGCTGTGGTTCGGGGTCAACGGCCTGACCGCGGTCCTGACCTTCGCCTCGTTGATCGGCTATGCCGTCGTGTACACCCGCTGGCTGAAGCGCGCCACGCCGCAGAACATCGTCATCGGCGGGGCCGCCGGCGCGGCACCGCCGATACTCGGCTGGGCGGCCGTGACGAACCAGATCGATCCGCACGCGCTGTTGCTGTTCCTGATCATATTCACATGGACGCCGCCGCACTTCTGGGCGCTCGCGATCGCGCGACGCGACGATTACGCGAAGGTCGGCATTCCGATGCTGCCGGTCACCCATGGAATCGAATTCACGCGCCTTCAGATCGTGCTTTACACGATTTTGCTGGTGATCTGCACGCTGCTGCCGTTCCTCACCGGGCAGAGCGGACTCCTCTACCTTTTCGCGGTGCTGCCGTTGAACGCCCGCTTTCTCTACTACGTCCTCGAACTGCACCGCGGCCGCCGCCCCGAAATGGCGATGCGCACCTTCAGGTACTCGATCACCTACCTGATGCTGTTGTTCGCGGCGCTGATCGTCGACCACTGGTTCATGATCCGCTTCTAGGCGGGCGCCGGTTTGAACGCGCCGATGGGCAGCGTGCGCAGGCGTGTGCCGGTCGCGGCGAACACCGCGTTGCAGATCGCCGGCGCAACCAGGGGCACGGCGACCTCGCCGATGCCGCCGGGCGCCGCATCGCTCGCGAGCAGATGCACCTCGATGGACGGCAGTTCGTTCGTGCGCAGCACGCGGTACGCGTCGAAGTTCTTCTGCCCCACGGCGCCCCGCTCGATGGTGATTTCGCCCCACAGCGCGGCGCTGAGACCGAAGACGATGCCGCCCTCGATCTGGGATTCGACGATCTTCGGATTGACCATCTGACCGCAATCGACGACGCAGACGATCCGGTGGACCCGCAGCTTCCCATCCTCGAACGAGATCTCGGCGACCTGCGCCAGATGGGTCGCATAGCCCTCCATCAGGGCCACCCCGAGATGACGGTTTGCGCCGGCCCGGCCCCAGCCGGCGCGGCGCGCCGCCTCCTGCAGCACGCGCCGGTGGCGCGGCTTGTTGGCGAGCATCCCCAGGCGGAACTCGCAGGGATCGCGCCCCGCGGACGAAGCGAGTTCGTCCATGAAGCTCTCGATGACGAAACAGTTGATCGCGTGGCTGACCGAGCGCAGGTAGCCGACATCGATGCCGATTTCCTGGCGTGAATAGCTCACGCTGACGTTCGGCACCTCGTAGGGAAAATTCACCGCCGCCTCGACGACCGACGCATCGACGCCGACCACCGGGGGGAACATGCGTGCCGTGATCGAGGGACTGACGATGTGCAGTCTCCAGGCGACGAGCCGGCCGGCGCCGTTGAAGCCGCCACCGATCTGCTCCAACGCGGGCGGCCGGAACGTGTCGTGCGTCATGTCGTCTTCGCGGGTCCAGATCACCTGGACCGGGCGGCCGACCGCCTTGGACGCGATCACCGCGGCCGGGATGAAGTCGACGTCCAGCCGCCGGCCGAAGCCGCCGCCGAGCAGCGTCGTGTGCACCAGCACCCGGTCCGCGGTGGTTCCGGCGGCGGCCGCGGCGGCGGCCTGCGCGACTTGCTGCGCCTGCGTTCCGACGTACAGATCGCAGCCGTCGACGCGTACGTCGGCGGTGCAGTTCATGGGCTCCATCGTCGCGTGCGCGAGCAGCGGAAGCGTGTAGACGGCATTGACGGTCTTCGCCGCGGTGCGCAGCGCGCGATCCGCGTCACCGTCGGCGCGCGCGGACAGGCCCTGGCCGGCCGCCGCGGCCCGCCGCAGCATCGCCCTGATCGCCTGATTGTCGAGATCAGCGTTCGCGCCCGGATTCCACACGACCCGGAGCGCGTCGCGCGCCTTCAGCGCCTGCCAGAAATGGTCCGCGACCACGATGACGCCGCGGTCCGTCGTGAGCACCGCATGCACGCCGGACATCTTTTCCGCGACGCCGGAATCGACCGATTCGGGCCAGCCGCCGAGGACCGGGCTCTGCAGATATGCGGCGTACAGCATCCCCGGCAGCCGCACGTCGATGCCGAAGCGGGCGCTGCCGTCGACCTTGGATGGCGTGTCGGTGCGCGCGACGGAGCGGCCGACGAGCGCGAATTGCGACGGCGTCTTCAATGTCACCTGCTGCGGCACGGGCAGGCGCCCGGCCCGGACGGCGACGTCGCCATAGCGCAGGGTTTTGCCACCGGGGCCCGTGATCACACCTTCCCGGGCGACGCAGTCCCGGGCATCGACTCCCCACTCGGCCGCGGCGGCCGCGACCAGCATCAGGCGCGCCTGGGCGCCCGCGGTGCGCAGCTTGAGCCACGCGTCCTGCACGCTGTTGCTGGTGCCGGTAACCTGCCCGCCGTTGCCGGGATTGAAATACGCGTCGCCGACCGGCGCGGCGACGATGCGCACCGCGTCGAGTCGAACCTCCAACTCCTCGGCGATCAGCATCGGCAGCGCCGTATACACACCCTGGCCCATTTCCGAGCGGTCCACGAGAAAGGTGATCGTGTCGTCGGGCGCGATCCGGAGCCAGGCGTTGAGTAGGGTGGCCGCCGCCGTGGCGGCGCGCGCCCGCGGGGGCAGCGAGACCGCGAGGATCAGGCCGGCGCCTGCGGCGGCGCCGAGAAAATCGCGGCGCGTGAAGGCGCCGGTGTTTGGGTCCATGGTCCAGAGCTTCCTTTTAGCGCCCGCGCGCGGTCGCGCCCGCACTAGTGATAGGATTCCACGATGCCATCCGTCACGGGATTCTACCCGCGTATTTTCGCGCTAGGCGTCGCCGTCGTGCTCATCGCGGCCTTGTGGCGCATTTTCGCGCCGTTCGCCTCGCCGATCGCCTGGGCGGCCTTTCTCGCGTTCCTGCTGTTTCCGCTGAATTCGCGCCTGCGCCGCCGGTTCCACGGCAGGGCGGGCGTCGCCGCCGGCGTGCTGACGGTCCTCGCTCCGGTGGTCGTGCTGCTGCCGCTCGCGGCATTATCGATCGATTTCGTCGCACAGATCACCGGTTTGTTGAAAAAATTGCAGGTGGCCGGCCCGACTTTCGACCTCCGCACCTGGAGCGACCCCGGACTGCATCCCTGGGTGGCGGGCGCCTACGAGCGGCTGCAGGCGCACGATCTGTTTTCGGCGGCCGAGATTCAAGGCTGGTTGATTTCCGGCGCGCGCGAGGCGCTGCAGCGGGCCGCCGGGTTCGGCGGCAGTTTCTTCCTCGGCGCCCTGACTTCGATCGCCGGCATCGCGCTGATGCTGATGCTGCTGTTCTTCTTCCTGCGCGACGGCGACACGATGGTCGCGCGCATGCGCGCCTGGATACCACT
The DNA here is from genome assembly GCA_037441085.1 of Gammaproteobacteria bacterium. Lineage (GTDB taxonomy): Bacteria > Pseudomonadota > Gammaproteobacteria > Steroidobacterales > Steroidobacteraceae > Bog-1198. The sequence continues at coordinate 27,066 of JBBISV010000010.1, forward strand.
CGACGAGGAACACAAGGAGCGGCTGTTCGCGCATCTCGCCGGCATCACCCGCGCGATCGTGTACGGCACGACGCTGATCGCGCTGCTGCAAGGGCTGGTGCTCGGCGTCGGCTTCAGCATCGCGGGGCTCGCCTCGCCCGTCGTCTTCGGCGTCGTCGGCGCGCTGATCGCGATGCTTCCGCTCGGCGGCACCACGCTGATCTGGCTCCCGGCCGTGCTGTGGCTGTTCCTGGACGGTCGCTGGGGATATGGGACGTTCATGATCGGCTGGGGATTGATGCTCACGGGGCTGGACAACATCTTGAAGCCCCTGCTGATCTCCGGACGCGCGCCGGTGTCGACGCTGGTCGTGTTCATCGGCGTTCTTGGGGGAATCTCGGCGTTCGGCGCGATCGGCATCATCGCCGGACCGATCGTCTTGTCGCTGGCGCTCGCGCTGATCGCCTACGCCGAGGAGGCACGATCGCGCAACGGTGGTTTTGGATAACTGCGGAGCCGCCGCCGCCGCCTTACAGTACAATCCGCGCCCTGATGGACGTTTCACATCTTCTCGACTCCCTCAACGACGCGCAGCGGCAGGCGGTCGCGGCCCCCCTGGGGGCGGCGCTCGTGCTGGCCGGCGCGGGCAGCGGCAAGACGCGCGTGCTCGTGCACCGCGTCGCCTGGCTGATCCAGGTCGAGGGCGCCTCGCCGCACAGCATTCTCGCGGTCACCTTCACGAACAAGGCGGCCGGCGAGATGCGCACCCGCATCGAGACCTTGCTGGACGTTTCCGGCGTGTCCATGTGGATCGGCACCTTTCACGGCCTCGCGCACCGGCTGCTGCGCCTGCACTGGCGCGAGGCGGGCCTGCCGCAAAGCTTCCAGATCCTCGACTCGGAGGATCAGGCGCGGCTGTTGCGCAAGGTGCTCAAGGCGCTCGACCTGGACGAGACCCGCTGGGTGCCGCGCGACATCCAATGGTTCATCAATTCGCAGAAGGACGAGGGCATCCGGCCGAAGTCGCTCAAGGACGACGGGGATCCGACGCGCAGGCAGCTGATACGGATCTATCACGCGTATGAAGAAGCCTGCCGGCGCGCCGGCGTCGTCGACTTCGCCGAACTGCTGTTGCGCGCGTTTGAGCTCTGGCGCGATCACCCGGAGCTGCTGCGGCATTATCGCGAGCGTTTCCAGCACATCCTGGTCGACGAGTTCCAGGACACCAACGCGATCCAGTATCAGTGGTTCACGATGCTCGCCGGGCCCGAGGGACGGCCGTTCGCGGTCGGCGACGACGATCAGTCGATCTATCGCTGGCGGGGCGCGCGCGTCGAGAATCTGAACCGGTTCCGGCGCGATTTTCCCGCGGCGACGCTCGTCAAGCTCGAACAGAATTACCGCTCGACCGGCACAATACTGAAGGCTTCGAACGCCCTGATCGCCAACAACACCGGGCGCATGGGCAAGACCCTGTGGACCAGCGGCGCGGACGGCGAGCGCATCCGCGTGTACGCCGCGTTCAATGAGCGCGACGAGGCCGACTTCGTCGTCAACCGGATCCGCGAGTGGGTCGACCAGGGCGGGGCGCGCAAGGACGTCGCGGTGCTCTACCGCTCGAACGCCCAGTCGCGCGTTTTCGAGGAGGCGTTCCTCAACGCCCGCATGCCGTACCGCGTATACGGCGGATTGAGATTCTTCGAGCGCGCTGAAATCAAGGATGCGCTCGCCTACCTGCGCCTGATATCGAGCCGCGACGACGACACCTCGTTCGAGCGCGTAGTCAACCTGCCGGTGCGCGGTATCGGCGCCAAAACGCTGGACACGCTGCGTGAGCTGGCCCGCGAGCGGGGCGTATCCCTGTGGGCGGCCGCTGTCACGGCGGTTGGCGGCGTTCTGCCGCAGCGCGCGGCGCAGGCCTTGGGCGCATTCCTCGCGCTGATCGACCGGCTGCACGGCGAGGTGCAGGGCCTGGAGCTGCACGATCGTGTGGACCACGTGATCCAGATGAGCGGACTGATCGAGCACTTCAAGAAGGAGAAGGGCGAACGCGGCGAGGGCCGGATAGACAACCTCCTCGAGCTCGTCAGCGCCGCGCGCGGCTTCGTGGCCGACGCGGAAACCGAGCTCGGCCCGCTCGATCAGTTCCTCGCCCACGCGGTGCTCGAGTCGGGCGAGGGCCAGGCCGACGCCTGGGACGACTGCGTCCAGATGATGACCCTGCATTCGGCGAAGGGGCTGGAATTCGGGATGGTCTTCCTCGCCGGAATGGAGGATGGCCTGTTCCCCCATCAACGCTCGGCGGCCGACCCGGCCGGACTGGAGGAGGAACGGCGCCTTTGCTACGTTGGCATGACCCGGGCGATGCGGCGGCTGTTCGTCACCTATGCCGAGCAGCGGCGCCTGTACGGGGTCGACACCTACGGTCAGCCGTCGCGTTTCCTCGCCGAGATCCCGGCCGATCTGATCGAGGAGATCCGGCCGCGGATCCAGGTTTCGCGGCCGGTGTTCACGCCGCGCAGGGCGGCGGTCGAGGAGGCGGCGCCGTCCGGAATGCGGATGGGCAGCCGCGTCCGCCACGGCAAGTTCGGAGAGGGTGTGATCCTGAACTTCGAGGGCAATGGACCGCATGCGCGCATCCAGGTTAACTTTGAGAGGCAGGGCACGAAGTGGCTGATGCTGTCCTACGCGAATCTCGAGCTCGTCTGAGGTGAGGGCACCGTGAAAATCATCATCCTCGGAGCCGGCCAGGTCGGCCGCACCGCCGCCTACCACCTGTCGCGCGAGGAGGCGAACGACGTCACGGTCATCGACGTGAACGAAGAGGTGCTGCGCGACTTGCAGGACCGGCTCGACATCCGCACCGTGAGCGGCAATGCGGCGAGTCCGCGAATCCTCGAGGCCGCCGGCATCGCGAGCACCGACATCCTCGTCGCGCTGACAAACAGCGACGAGGTCAACATGCTCGCCTGCCACATCGCGTGGACGTTGTACCGGACGCCGAAGAAGATCGCGCGCGTGCGCTCCGCCGACTTCACCGAACGGGACCGGCTGTTCGGCGAGCAGGGCGTCGCGGTCGACGTGTGGATCAGCCCCGAACAACTGGTCACCGAATACGTCGCGAGGCTGATCCGCTACCCGGGCGCGCTGCAGGTGCTCGATTTCGCCGACGGCCGCGTCCGCCTGGTGGGGATCCGCGCGCTGCAGGGCGGACCGCTGGTCGGCCAGGCGTTGCGGACGCTGCGCGAGCACATCCCTTCAGCGGATGCGCGCGTCGCGGCGATTTACCGCGCGGGCAAGAGCATCAAACCGGAGGGGACCACCGTGATCGCCGACGGCGACGAGGTGTTCTTCCTCGCGGCCCGCAAGGACATCCGGGTCGTGATGCGCGAAATGCGGCGCGAGGAGGCCCCGGTGCGGCGCGTCGTGATCGCCGGCGGCGGCAATATCGGATTCCGGCTCGCGAGCGAGCTGGAGGACAAGAACCAGGTGAAGCTGATCGAGCGCGATCACCGGCGCGCGCGGCGCGTCTCCGAACAGCTGAAGAGCACGACCGTGCTGCACGGCGACGCCGCGGACGAAGACCTGCTGCTCGAGGAGAACATCGACAGCGCGGACGTTTTTGCGGCTCTCACGAACTCCGAAGAGGCGAACATCCTGTCGGCGATGCTCGCGAAACGCCTCGGCGCCCACAAGGTCATGGCCCTGATCAACAAGCCGTCGTATTCGGAATTGATCGAAAGCGGGTCGATCGACGTGGCAATCTCGCCGCAGACCGTGACGATCGGATCGCTGCTCGCGCACGTGCGCCACGGCGACGTGGTGCGCGTCCATGCGCTGCGGCGCGGAGCGGCGGAAGCGCTCGAGGTCGTCGTGCACGGCGACGCCGACAGTTCGAAGGTCATCGGCCGCCGCGTCGAGGACATCCCGCTGCCGGAGGGCACGACGCTCGGCGCCGTGGTGCGCGGCGAGGACGTCATCATCGCGCACCACGACACCACGGTTCAGCCGGACGATCACCTGATACTGTTTCTCACCGACAGGCGGCACATGGAGGCTGTCGAGAAGCTGTTCCAGGGATCCGCGTCGTTTTTGTGAAACAGATCATTCTCCCGGTCGCGCATGTCTTCGCCCTGGTGCTGATGGCATTCGCGGCGACGATGCTCGCGCCGTTGATTCTCGCGCTTTGGGGCATGGACCTCGCGCTCTGGTCGTTCGTGATCTCGGCGGCGGCGACGTTCGTCATCGGCGCGGCCTTGTGGCTGGCGACCCGGCGCTACAAGCGCGAATTGAAGACGCGCGACGGCCTGCTGCTCGTGGCCTTGACCTGGGTGGCGCTGCCGGCGGTCGCCGGATTCCCGCTGTGGGGCTACCTGCCCATCGACTTCACGCACGCCTATTTCGAGGCGGCCTCGGGCCTGACGACGACCGGTGGAACGGTGCTGACGGGGCTCCAGTTCCTGCCGAGATCGATCAACCTGTGGCGGCACCTGTTGAGCTGGCTGGGGGGCATGGGCATCATCGTGCTGGCGGTGGCGATCCTGCCGATGCTCGGCGTCGGCGGCATGCAGATCTACCGGGCGGAGATGCCGGGTCCGATGAAGGACGCGAAGCTCACGCCGCGGATCGGACAGACGGCGAAACTCCTGTGGAGCGTGTATTCCGGCCTGACCGTGGTCTGCATCGTGTGCTTGAAGTTCGCCGGGATGAACTGGTTCGACGCCGTATGCCACGGTTTTTCGGCCGTGTCCCTCGGCGGCTTCTCCACCTACGACGACAGCATCGGACATTTCAATTCCGGGTCGATCGAATTCGTCCTCACGGTGTTCCAGGTGCTGGCGGCGATGAATTTCGCGACGCACTACCAGGCCTGGAGCCAGCGCAACATAGGCGCGTATTTTCGCGACTCCGAGGCCAAGGCCATCATCGGGGTGCTGGCGGCGAGCGCCATCGGCATCGGTGTGTATCTCTTCTACAAGGGCACCTACCCGGACTTGCCGACCGCGCTGCGCGAGTCCACGTTCAACGTCGTGTCGATCGCGACCGACAGCGGCCTGCACACCCAGGACTATTCGCGCTGGCCGGTATTCGCGCCGATGTGGATGCTGTTCCTGAGCTGCATCGTCGCCAGTTCCGGCTCCACCGGCGGCGGCGTGAAAATGATCCGCACCCTGATACTCGCCAAGCAGTCGAATCGCGAACTGAACCATCTCGTGCATCCGAATCTCGTCAAGCCGCTGAAGGTCGGCGGAACCGTGATAGCGAATCGGGTGGTATTCGCGGTGCTCGGGTTCGTCTTCCTGTACTTCATGAGCGCCGTCACCCTGATCTTCGTCCAGCTCGCGAGCGGACTCGATTTCACGACCGCGATGTCCGCCATTCTCGCGTGCATCAACAACGCGGGACCCGGACTCGGCTTGGTCGGACCGGACAGCAATTACAGCGTGCTCGGGGATTTCCAGACCTGGGTGTGCTCCATCGCGATGCTGCTCGGCCGGCTCGAGGTCTTTACGATTCTGGTGCTGTTCACGCCGACGCTGTGGAGAAAGTGATCCGGTGATCGCGCTGCTGCAACGCGTCACCGAGGCCCGGGTGACGATCGGCGGCAACTTGCAGGCGGGGATCGGAGCCGGCTTGCTCGCGTTGATCGGCGTTCGACCCGCGGACACCGAGGCGTCCGCGGATCGGCTGCTCGAGCGGATGTTGCGGTACCGCATCTTCGCCGACGAGGACGCGCGCATGAACCGCAGCCTGCAGGACGTCGCCGGCGGCCTGTTGTTGGTGCCCCAATTCACGTTGGCGGCCGATACCGCCAAGGGTCTGCGGCCGGGGTTTTCGCACGCCGCGAGTCCCGACTTGGGGCGGCGCCTGTTCGCATACCTGGTCGCCCGGGCCCTGGAGACTCATTCGCCGACGGGCTGCGGCGTATTCGGCGCCGACATGCAGGTGTCGCTGGTCAACGACGGACCGGTGACGATCTGGCTCGAGACTTGAGACCTGCGCCACACCCCCGCCGGATCCGGCCGGCGCACGGGTCAGCCGCTTTGGCGTATCATTAGGGGTTCCGAAAGGCCACCCCCGGCGAGAATCGGAGACGCGACATGTTCGATTCAAAGATGTTATTGGTCATATTGGCGATCGCGCTCGTGGTGTTCGGCACCAAGCGGCTGCGCACGATCGGCTCGGACTTGGGCGCCGCCGTCAAGGGCTTCAAAGACGCCATGAACGAAGGCGAGACCCAGGAACAGATCAAGCAGATCAAGCAGGAAAAGGACGCCGACTTCGAAGCCGCGCCGAGGCATGAGACGGACGCGAAGGCGCCGCCGAAGACGAACGCGTAACTGCGATGCTGGATTTTGGATTTTCTGAAATCCTGCTCACCTCGGCGATTGCACTGGTGGTGCTTGGGCCGGAGCGGCTGCCGAAGGTCGCCCGCCAGGTCGGCAATTGGATGGGCCGCGCCCGGGCGATGGCGCGCCAGTTGAGCGAACAGCTCGATCGGGAAGTCAGCGCCGATGAGCTGTTGAAGCAGCGCACGCGCGCCGGCGCACCGGGCGCACCGGGCGCACCGGGCGCTGCGGTGCCACCGCCGCCGATTTCGACGCCGGCGGACCCACCGCACATCCCGGCGCCCTTCGGCGGTTCCGCCGCCGTCGATCCCGGACAGGCGCTGAATCCGCAGAATTCGATCAAACCGCCCAATGAGTGAGCCGGAGCCGACGTCCGAGGAACTGGCCGAAGGCACCTTGGTTTCCCACCTGCTGGAACTGCGCGATCGGCTGCTGAAGGCGATGATGGCGGTCGGCATTTGTTTCATCCCGACCGCGACCTACATGAACCAGTTGTTCACGTTCGTCGCGAAACCGCTGATCCACCGCTTGCCGCCCGGCGCGACCCTGATCGCCACCAGCGTCGTGGCGCCCTTCATGGTGCCCTTCAAGCTGGCGCTCGTCGCCGCGGTCGGGCTCGCGATGCCGTACGTGCTGTTTCAGGCCTGGGCATTCGTCGCGCCCGGTTTGTACCGGCACGAACGCAAGCTCGCGGTGCCGCTGTTGATCTCGAGCGTGCTGCTGTTCTACTTGGGCGCGGCCTTCGCGTATTACCTGGTGTTCCCGGTGATGCTGGGCTTCTTCGTCGCGACCACGCCGGCCGGCGTGACGATGATGACGGACATCGGCAACTACCTCGACTTCGTGATGGTGCTGCTGCTCGCGTTCGGCGCCGCGTTCGAGGTGCCGGTGGCGACGGTGCTGCTCGTCTGGGCGGGCATCGTCAAGGTGACCACGCTGACGAAGAACCGCGGCTTCGTGCTGCTCGGGGTGTTCATCGTCGCCGCCTTTCTGACCCCGCCGGACGCCGTGTCGCAGAGCTTCATGGCGATACCGATGTACATTCTGTACGAGATCGGCATCATCATGGCGAAGGTGCTGTTGAAGGACAAGATCGCCGCGCGGGCGAAAGAGGACGCCGGGAGCGGAGGAGAGGGATAGGGAGCGCTCCGCGCCCGCCGACGCCCCGCGATTCCCATGCGCGTTGATCCCCGCCGCTCGGCGAAGCTCGCCGTGAGCCTCGCCACCATCTACCTCGTTTGGGGATCGAGCTTCCTTTTCTCCAAGATCGGCGTCGAGCACCTGCCGGCGGCGCTGCTCGCCGGCGTCCGCTTCACCGTCTCGGGCGTGGTGCTCGCACTGGTCGCGCGCTTCTGGAACGGCGAGTCCTGGAACATCGGGCTCGCGGCATGGCGCCAGGTCGCGATCGCCGGATTGCTGATGGTGTACGTGAGCAACGGATTGAACGTGTGGGCGATGCAATTCCTGCCCTCCCACGTCTCGGCGCTCCTCAACGGCACGTCGGCCTTGTGGATCGCCGGACTCGGCGTGTTTGGACGCCGTGGTCATCCGCTGACCGGGCGCGCGCTCCTGGGTCTCGCGATCGGGTTCGCGGGAACGGTGGTGATGCTGGCGCCCGGCGGCCACCATGCGTCGCCGATGTACGCCAAACTCGCCGCGCTCGCGGCCTGCCTCGCGTGGGCGCTGGGAACGCTCTACTATCGCAGCATCGACACGACCTTGAGCGCGCTGATGTTCGTCGCGCTGCAGATGCTGGTCGGCGGCGCGATGCTGCTCGCGACGGGTTTCGCCACGGGGGAGGCGGCGCGCTGGACGCTCGATGGGCCGGGCGCGCTGTCGCTCGCCTACCTGACGTTCGTCAGTTCCTGTCTGGCCTATTGGGCATTTGGGTGGCTCGCGCTCAACACGACGCCGGCGGTGATCGGCACCTATAGTTACGTGAATCCCGCGATCGCGGCATACCTCGGATGGCAGTTCATGCACGAAACGCTGTCAGCAGCGCAACTGGGCGGCATGGCGGTGGTGATCCTCGGCGTGCTGATCGTCACGCTGCCCGGCACCGCGATCTTCGATCGCAAGACCCCGGAGGAGGCGGGTTCGCGCTGATCAATCCCGGTGGACGATGACCTGGATGCGGCCCTTGCCGCCGACGAACCAGGAGCCGATCATGCTGACGACGCTCACGATCACGGAGGTCCAGAACGCGGCCCAGAAGCCCGCGACGTGCATGCCCGGCAGCATCCACGCGACCAAGCCGACCATGCCGGCGTTGATCACCAACAGAAACAGGCCGAGCGTGACGACGGTCATCGGCAGGGTCAGGAAGACGGCGATCGGGCGCACGATCGCATTGACGACGCCGAGCAGGATGCCGGCGAGGAACAAGGTCGACGGTCCGTCGATACGGACACCCGGAACGTGGGCCGAGGACACCCACAGGCCCAGGGCGACGATCGCTGCGCGTACCAGAAAGCCCAGCATGGTACCTCCACGGGACGATATGCCGCCCGGGCCACAGAATATCAAGACGCAATTCGGATTTCTCAGTAGTCGAGGCCGCGCAGCGGCGCGTCGCCCGGCGGCGTGCGCGCGGGCTTCGGCCGCGGCGGGTTCTCGAGCGTCACCTTGATGCGCGCCAGGTTGCGCTCCCAGCCGATGCGGCAGCGCTTGTACATCGCGTCCCACGCGGGCGCGTCGGAGATCCCCGAGCCGAGCAGGCGCAGCGAGGTGGTGCCCGCGCCCTTGCGCGTATCGAGCAGGAAATCGTCGACCACCGCGCTCGCCGAGGAGGGCATTCCGGGATCGCCGAGGTAGATCAGCCGCAGGCGGCGGTTGACGTCGTAAATGTCGATATGCGCCTCGCGGCAGCGTTCGCCGACGCCGAGGCGGTACAGCCCGCCCTTGCGCGGATCGACGTCGGCCGGCGAGCCGGACCAGATGCGGATCAGATCCGGATCCGTGAGCGCGCGCCAAACCCTCGCGACCGGCGCGTCGATTTCAGCCAGGGATGCGTAGCCGCGGGTGCCCGGGCGGGTGGGTTGCTTCATGGAGATGCTAGAATCCGCCATCCGCAGGAGAACATCCATGGCTTATGTTCATATCGTGACCGCGCTCGCAGTTCTGCAATTCATGGTGTTCGGCTTCAAGGTCGGCGCGGCGCGCGGACGCTACGGCGTCAAGGCGCCGGCGGTGAGCGGGCATGTCATGTTCGAGCGGCATTTCCGGGTTCAGCAAAACACCCTGGAACAATTGGTGGCCTTCCTGCCGGGCCTTTACTTGTTCAGCCGCTATTTCGATCCCGTGTGGGCCGCCGTCATCGGCGCGGTCTACCTCGTGGGCCGGGAATTGTACGCCGCCCGGTACGTGAGCGACCCGGCCAAGCGCGGTCCGGGATTCGCGATGACCGCCATGGCGGTCATCGCCTTGGTCGGCGGCGGCGCGTTCGGCGCGATACGCGCGATCTTTCGCGCTTAGCGCGGCATACTTCGCGCGAGTCGATTACAGTTCAATTTGTTGCTGGGGTGGTCCCGAAGGGCCTGAGATGCCGTCCGCGAAGATCTGCGCGACGCGGCGAACCCATAGAACCTGATCCGGTTAATGCCGGCGGAGGGAGCCTGATGAATTCCGTGAAGCCGGCGCGAGCCGGCTATTGGGTGCTCGTCTCGAGCCTGTTTCTGCTGACCGCGCCGTCCGGTGCGGTGGACGCCCTGTCTGGCGGCCGCGGTCGCGATGAACTCCGGGAAGTGGTCGTCACGGCGACGCTGCGCCCGCTCTCCGACGCGGAACTGCCCGCGAGCGTCAGCGTGCTCGACGCCCACACGCTGCGGGCGGCCGGTCAGCAGCAGTTCGAGGACGTCCTGCCGCTCGTACCGGACCTCAACTGGTCGGGGGACACCTCGCGTCCGCGCTATTTCCAGATTCGCGGAATCGGCGAACTCGAACAGTATCAAGGGGCGCCGGATCCCTCGGTGGGCTTTCTGATCGACGACATCGATTTCAGCGGGCTCGGCGGCGCGGCGACGCTGTTCGACGTGGACCGCATCGAGGTGCTGCGCGGTCCGCAGGCGACCCTGTACGGCGCGAGCGCGCTCGCGGGGCTGATCTACGTCAGGAGCGCCGCGCCGTCCGACCGCTTCGGCGGGCGCGCGGAGTTCGACGCCGGCGATTACGGGATGCGCTCCGTCGGCGCGGTCGTCACTGGTCCGGTCGCGGCCTGGGATTCGGCGTTCCGGCTGGCGGCACAGCGCTACGTCAGCGACGGCTTCTACCGCAATGCCTATCTTGGCCGGCGCAACACCGACAACCGCGACGAGACCACGGTGCGCGCACGGTGGCGCTGGCGGCGGGGCGGCGGTCTCGGCGTCGATCTCAGCGTGCTGCACGTCGCCCTCAACAACGGCTACGACGCCTGGGCGATCGACAATTCGCGCACCACCCGGTCGGACAGGCCGGGCGAGGACGTACAGCACTCGACCGGCGTGTCGCTGCGCGCCACATATCGGGGCTGGCGCGGCACCGCGCTCACCGCGATCTCGACCTATGCCGACACCTTGGTCGGCTACGGCTATGACGGTGACTGGGGCAATCCGGTGCTGTGGGCGCCATACACCTACGACTACACCGAGTTCCAGGCGCGGCATCGCTCCACGCGCAGCGTCGAACTGCGGCTCGCGTCGACGCGGACTGAGGGCGTCTCCTGGCTGGTCGGCGTCTACGCGTTCGAACTGCGCGAGGCCCTGGGGGACACCAGCATCGGCAATTACGTCGACCCGATCGGCGGCTACGCCTCGATGACCGAATCGGTGCTGACCAGTCATTACCGCTCGCGCAACGGCGCGCTGTACGGACAGATCGACGGCGCGCTGGGACCGCGCGCGCGCTGGTCGGTGGGGTTGCGCGGCGAGCGCCGCACCGCGCAATACGGTGACTTGACGACCAACCTCGGGGCCCCGTCCACGGCCAACGCCTTCGATCCGGCGGACACGATGTGGGGCGGCCATCTGTCGCTCGACTACCGCCTCGGCCGGGGCGAGCACGTGTACGCGCTGGCGTCGCGCGGCTACAAGGCCGGGGGCTTCAATCTCAGCGAGGGCCTCGCCGCCGACCAGCGTCAGTTCGGTCCCGAGTCCTTGTGGAACTACGAGGTCGGACACAAGCTGGAGACGACCGACGGCCGGATCCAGGCCGACACGTCGTTCTTCTACATGGTCCGCGAGCGGCCGCAGCTGAAGACGGGCACGCAACTCGTCGCAAACGATCCGAACACCTTCGTGTTCTACACCGGCAACGCCCGCTCGGGCCGCGACTACGGGATCGAGAACACGCTGCGCTGGCGCGCGACGCCGCGCTGGACGCTCGGCGCATCGCTCGCGTGGCTGCAGACGCTCTACCACGGCTTCGTCCAGAACGGCGTCGCGCTGCCGGACCGCCCGCTTGCGCACGCACCCGACTGGCAGCTCGCGTTGAACGCGGAGTGGCGCGATCCGCGCGGACCCTACGGTCGGCTGGATCTCACGGGCATGGGCGGCTTCTATTACGATCTGCCGCCGAATCCGACGCGGTCACGTCCTTACGGACTGATGAACGTGAAGCTGGGCTGGGCGGGCGCGCGCTGCGACGTGAACGTCTGGGTGCGCAACGCGCTCGACCGGAATTACACGGTGCGGGGTTTTTATTTCGGCGACGAGCCGCCGGACTTTCCCAACAAGCTCTACACCCAGCTCGGCGATCCGCGGACCTGGGGCATCCATCTGTCGATGCGCTATTAGCGCATCGACATGCGGGCGCCGCGCTCGCCGATGCCGCCGGCCTCCATCCAGCGCCTGATCCGGATCGCATCCGCCAGGCGCGTGTACTTGCCGAACGAATCCAACAGCACAATCACGACGCGGCGGCCGCCGATGACCGTCTCCATCACGAGGCAGCGTCCGGCTTCATTGATGAAGCCGGTTTTTTGCACGATGATCTTCCACGCCGGATTGGCGACGAGCCGGTCGGTGGTGCGGAATTCGACGAGACGCCGGTGCACGCGCACGGAGAACTGGCGCGCCGTGGAGAAGCGCCGGATCACCGGGTTGTGCGAGGCCGCGATGACCAGCCTGGCCAGATCACCGGCGCTGGACACGTTCTTGCTGGTCAGTCCGGTCGGATCGGCGAAATGGGTGTGGTTCATGCCGAGCGCCTTGGCCTTCGCGTTCATCGCGCGGATCGCGGCCGGCATGCCGCCCGGATAATTCATCGCCAGGGTGCGGGCCGCCCGGTTCTCGGAGGCCATCAGCGCCAGATGCATCAGATCACGCCGCGTCAGCGTGGTACCCACGCTCAGTCGCGAATACCAACCCTTGCCGTGAATGCGGTCGGCCGGCGTGATCGTGATCCGCTGGTCGAGCGGCTGATTTGCGTCGAGCACCACCAGCGCGGTCATCAATTTGGTGATCGAGGCGATCGGCTGCACCGCCTCGGGCCGCTTGGCGTAGAGGATCGTCGAATTCTGGGTGTCCACCACTAGCGCCGCATTGGAGCGGACCAGGGGCTGACGCGGCTTGTGGACATGCTCGGGTCGCGCGATCAGCTGCGAACACGCGAGCATCAGGGCGACGCCGGCCCAAGCGGCGGCGGCACGGATTCGGACGGGGCTACGGACTGTCATGGCGATCCTTTGTCGATAGGCGCCAACTTTACAGATTGCCTGGCGTAGCGCAAGAGCATGTTTGCGCAAATCACGGATTTCCCTCAGGCCTTTTCAGCCGTCCCCGGCGCTCGACGAAGTTCCTTGTCGCGATACATGCGGTGCTCGGCGATGCTCTGCAACTCGCGCACGTCGCGCGCGTCCTGGGGGAAGTTGGCGATGCCGACGCTCACCGTGCAGCGGATCATGCGCGAGCGCAGTTCCAGCGTCGTCTTGTATACGTTGTTGCGGATGCGCTTGACCACGGCGTCGGCCATTTCGGCGGTTGCGCCGGGCAACAACACCGCGAATTCATCGCCGCCGTTGCGCGCGGCCCGGTCGGTGTTGCGAATGCTTCGCAACAAGCATTTCGCGACCAAGGTGAGTGCGCTGTCGCCGGCCTCGCGCCCGAATTCCTCATTGACCCGGTCCAGGTGATCGATGTCCACCATCAGGACCGCGTACGGAGTGTGCGCGCGCTCGCGCGCTTCATGCTCGCGGCGCCACAAATCCGCGAAGCTGCGCTGATTGTAAAGGCCGGTCAGCGGATCGTGGTGCGCGAGACGCTCGATCCGCTGCCGCGCCTCGGTGATGTCGGCCGCGAGCGTCGACGTCAGGTAGGCGACGAGCAACAGCGGCGCGAGCACGCCGACCGCGCGGCTCGCGAAGCCCAGGGACAGCACGTCGAGACCCGGAGTCGCCGTGGCGAACAACAAATAGAGCGCCGACACCACCGCGACCTGCAGCATCGTGATCAGGCGGCCCAGCGTCAGCGCGCTGAGGATGATCGGCAGCAAATACAGGTTCAGCAGCGCGCTGTCGGTCTTGCCGGTGAACCAGACCACACCGCCGACGAAAGCCACCATCGACCAGGATTCCGTCAACAGCTTCACATGGGTGCGGCCGGGCAGGAACAGGCGTGCGCGGAAGCCGACGATCAGCGCCGCGAAAGTCGCGAGCAGGCCCATCACGGGCCAGAAATGAGCCGCCAGCGCCCTCGACCACACGAGCACCAAGGCCGCGAGCGCGAGGCACAGGATTTCAATCGAACGCGTGCTGCGCATGGCCGCTCAGGTCCTCCGCGCGGCCGCGGTCAGGGGCGGCTTCCGCGCGGCGCCCAACAGCCGCAACTCCTTCAGCGCACGTTCGAAGTGCGGGTCGCTCTTCAGCTCGATGTCCGGGACGATGCCCTTGTCGTTGATCGACGCCCCGGACGGGGTGAAATAGAGCGAGGTCGTCAGCTTCAGCGCGCGGCCGCCCGGCAGGGGCATCACGGTCTGCACCGAACCCTTGCCGAAGGTCCGCTCACCCATCAGCGTCGCGCGTCCGTGGTCCTTCAATGCGCCCGCGAGGATCTCGGCCGCCGATGCGGAGCCGTCGTTGACCAGCACGACGATCGGGGCACCGTCGAGATCGTCGCCCGCGGTCGCATCCATTTCGAAATTCGCGTCGGGCGTGCGTCCCTTGGCGCTGACGATGACGCCCGAGTCGATGAAATCGTCCGCAACCGCGACCGCGGCTTCAAGCACGCCGCCGGGATTGTCGCGCAGGTCGAGGACGAGTCCCTTCAGGGGCACGCCGCTTTCGCGCCGCAGCGATTTCAGCGCGGATTTCACTTCAGCCGCGGTCGTGTCGCTGAACTCCGCGATGCCGAGGTAGCCATATCCCGGCGCCAGCACGCGCGAGCGCACGCTGTGCAGCTCGACCCGGCCGCGCGTCACGTCGATCTGGAGCGTCCGCACGCCGGTGCCGCGCAACACGCCGAGGCGCACCGTGGTGCCCGGCTTGCCGCGCAGGCGATCGATGGTTCGCGCGACGCTCGCGTCGGTGACCCGCCGCCCGTCCACGCTCGCGATCACGTCGCCCGGCCGCAGTCCGGCGGCGGCGGCTGGTGAACCGGCGAACACCGACACGATGATCACCTGTTCGTCCTCGGCCGACACCTCGATGCCCACACCGGAGTATTCGCCGGCACTGTCGATCTCGACGTCGGCGGTTTGCCGTCGGTTCAGATATTCGGAATAGGGATCCAACGAGGCGACCATGCCGCCGATGGCCGCCTGCAGCAGGCGATGGTCGTCCACCGGCGCCACGTATTCCTGCTTCACGCGCGCGAGCACGTCGGCGAACAGACGGACGTCGCGCCATGGCAGCGCCGCCGGCGGCAGGGGCTTCTGCGCGAGCACGCCGCGCGCGGTGCCGAGGGCGAGCCCGGCCAGGAACCCGATCGCGACGAGCAACAACGGACGTACTTTGGACGGCATGGGAGGCGGAGCATACGCCGCGAGGCAAGGCCGCCGCTAGCCGGTTTTCGCCCCGGCGCGGGCGGGCGCGAAGTCGAACAATCCGGTCGACGTCGAAAAACAGGAGTACAGCGAAAGGTCGCGCAGCGCATCGTCGAGCGCGACCGGCTTGCCGATGAAGAAGCCCTGGCCGAAGTCGGCCCCGAGCGCGGCGGCGCGCGCGCGGATCGGGTCGGTTTCGATGCTCGTCGCGACCGCGTCGAGCCCGAAGCCCTGGGCAAGCTTGGTGATCGCGATGAACATCGACTGGGCGTGCGGGTCGCGCAGCAGGGAGCGGCCCAGGCGGCCGTCGATCTTCACGCTGGAGACAGGCAGTGCGTTGAGATTGGAAAGCGACGTCGAATCGCGGCCGAAGTTGTCGAGCGCGAACGGCACGCCGAGATCGCGCAGCCGGCGCATCGGCGCGGCAATGCGGGTCACGCGGCCATCGACCGCGGCCTCGGGAAATTCGAAGCCGAGGACGCCGGGTTCGATCCGCGCGACGCGCAGCGTGCTTTCGAGCATCCGCCAAAACTCGGCGTCGCCCAGGGAGGCGCCGGTGAGGTTCAGGGAAAACGACGCCGGATGCTGCCGCAGGATTTCACGACAGCCGTCGAGCCGGGTCAACACCTGCTCCAGCACCCACAGGTCTATCCGGCGCGCGAGCGCCGGGTCCGCATCGGCCTGCGCCCATTTTTCGTAGCCGAGTCGCGCGCCGTCCGGGGCGCGCATGCGCAACAGCACCTCGAAGCGCGGGTCGGCCGGCGCGGCGCCGAGCGGCAGCACCGGCTGGGCGAGCAGTTCCAGACTCTCCCCGGCAAACGACTCGGCGATCAGCGGCCATACGCCGCCGCCGCGATTGCCCTCCGCGGCACCGCGGCCGCCGACGAAATGCACCTCGACGCGGTTGCGTCCCCGCAGCTTCGCGGTGCGGCACGCGAGTTCGGCGGCGGCGAGCGCATCCGGCAGCGGCCGCCGCAGATCGCAGACGCGGGCGACACCGATGCTCAGACTGACGAGGACGGGCTTGTCGTCGCGGGTGCGCGAAAATTTCACGGCCGCGGACCGCAGTTCCTCGGCCACCCTGGCGGCCGGTTCGATTCCGCATCCCGGGACGAACAGCGCGAAGCGGTCGCCGCCGAGGCGCGCGGCCAGCACGCTGCCGCGGGCCTTCGAGACGAGCAGACCGGCGACGCGATCGATGACCTCGTCACCGGCCGGCATGCCATGGGATTCATTGACGACGCTCAGCTGATCGATGTCGACGTACAGCACGCCGTACGCCGGGGAGGGCGCGGACTCCAGCGACATCTGCGCCTCGGCCTGCGCGATGAACGCCGCCTGGGTCAGCAACCCCGTGTCGGGATCGAAGCTCGCGTGCACGATCATGCCGGCCTTGCGCGCCAGCATCTCCAGGATTTCGGCGTCCTGCAGCTGGAAGTCGGTGTCCGATTCGAGCCTGAACACGGCGACCGCGCCGATCACGCGCCGCTCGGCGTCGAATATCGGCGTGGAGATCGCCTTGTACGGCATCGCCATCCGGGCACCGTCGATCGCCAGCCGGTTGGCCACGAGCGTGCGGCCGTGCAGCTGCGCCCTGGTCATCAAGTGCTGGTTCAACTGCGACAGGGCGGCCGTGGACAATCGATGCGCCGGATCCGGCGGCGTGCGGCAGATCGAGATGCGCCGGTCGGGCAAAAGCAGGACCGCCGCCACGCCGGGCAGATGCTCGAGCGCGAGCGCCGGGATGTGCCCCAGGGATTCGACGCCGCGCTCGAGCTCCGCCGCGCTCAGGCGGTGATAGAGGTCGAGATTGCGGCTGGTGTCGGCGAGTTGCGCGTGCAATTCGCCGATCGCGGCGCGTGCCGCCAATTCGCTTTGCAGGCAATCGAGCGCGGGCCCAAGGCGCGCATGCACGTGCGCAAGTTCCGGCGGCTCCTGGCCGTCGGCGCCGAGCGCAACCACGACGAAGCCCAGCACGTCGCCGAGCGCGCCGCGGATGCGAAAGCCGAAACAGCGGGCGGGCCCGCCGTGCAGGTCCGCGAGTCCGTCGATTTCGGTGTGTCGATTGGTGCCGGTGTGGGCCAGGATGGCCAGGGTCGGCTGCAGCGAGGCCGTCGACGCCGGTTCGCTGCACCAGAGTATCGAACCGTCGGCGCCGGCGAACAGGGTGCGCTGCAGATTCGGCAGCAATCGCGCGAGCAAGGCTCCATAGGATTGCCAGGTCAGTATTCCAGCGCTCATACCCTCTCCGCGGAGTGTCGTTACGCGCTCACGATCCAACATAACGGCGCCGGATACCAGGACGCGTTCGGCAGTTCGAAGCGCGCCTTGCGCTGCAACCGGCGCCACATGACATAACGGGGTCGTTGCGGCCGGATTCGGCGGGGCGGGCGCCTAGGGACGACCCTTGAACCAGGTCTGCGGGTCCAACGGCCTGCGGCCCTTGCGGACCTCCAGATAGAGTTGCGGCGGCGGCCCGGCATCATCGCTCATCGCGGCGATCACATCGCCCGGCGATACGCGGTCGCCGACCGATTTGTACAGCACCTCGGCGTGCCCGTACAGGCTCAGGTAGCCGTCACCGTGCGAGATGATCATCAACAGTCCGAGGCCCTGCAGCCAGTCGGCGTAGACGACGCGGCCGTAATAGGGTGCGCGGACGCGCGTGCCCTTGGCCACGGAGAGCAGATCGCCGTTCCAGCGCAGACTGCCCTGCGCCGAGTCGAGGCGCAGCTCGCCGAAATGCGCGACCAGACGGCCGGCGGCCGGCCAGGCAAGCAGCCCGCGCATTTGCGCGAAGGGTCGCTGCGGTCCGGTCGGGAAGTTTTGCATCACGCGCGCCAGATCGGTGATCAAGGATTCGAGCGATTGCTCCTGGCGGCGCAACGATCCGAGTTCCTGATCGCTGGTCTTGACCTCGCGGGAGACCGCGAGCAGCGCGGCGTTGCGGGCTTGCCGCGCCGCTTCGATGGCCGCCAGTTCGCGCTTGGCGTCGTCCTGCAGGTCCTCGAGGTGCAGCGCCTGCTGCGCGGTCGCGCGCGCGAGGTTGGCGAGGCGCTGCATGCGGTCGCGAATGGCGTTGATCTCGGCGGCGCGAGCGCGCCCGAAATACCCGTAATAGCTGAGCATGCGGCCGGCCCGGCCGGGATCGACCTGGTTCAGCAGCAATTTGATCTGTTCGCGGTTGCCGATCATGTACGCGGCGAGGATCTGCCCCGCGAGCCGCGATCGCTCGGCGTCGAGGGCCGCCTGCGCCGCCGCCTTTTGCGCAATCAGGGCGCCGAGCCGGCGCTGCGCCGCGCGCGCCGCCGCGCGCAGCGCGTCGAGCGCGCGCCGCTTCGCGGTGATTTCGAG